>JAYVCW010000057.1:0-20222 GCA_043749775.1 Acidobacteriaceae bacterium
TTTCGTTGCTCGAGCAGCACCGGCGCGGCCAGTTGCACGGGAGCGTTCATCGAAAGAAAAGTGTCCGCCACAATTTCCAGACGCGCATTCGCCTGGGCAGCAACTTCAGCAGGGCCAGCCGTGATAGCCCATGCAAATTTCATCTGGGGCAACGCGGAGATTTTTGAGATTCCGCTGAGCGTGAAGGTGAGATTTTCATGATTCTCAACGAAGCTGCGCGATGGTTTGGATCCATGGGAATAGTCCAGAAAAACCTCGTCAACGATAAGTGCGAGCGCATGCTTCTTGCAGATTTGGTTCAACGTCTCTCTCTCTGAACATGTGACGTACGATCCGGTAGGGTTATTCGGATGGACGAGGATAATTGCGCGTGACCTCCCGGTGAGCGCCTTCTCGAGAGAATCGAAATCAATTTGCCAGCCGTGATCGTATAAAAGCGGATACGGAACAAGTCTTACGTCGGCTAGATCGGCCAGAAATTCAAACAGAGGATAGCTCGGCTTCGGGACCAGAACCTCGTCTTGAGCGTTACACAGCAGCCGAAAGACATAGCCATAAGCTTCGCTGGTGCTGGTTGTGAGCATTACAGCTTCCGGGTCAAGGTCCGGGACACTGTGCGATTCAGCGTAATAGTTGCAGACCGCCTGGCGGGCCGTGAGCAGCCCTCGCGGTTGGGGATCGTATTGCATCATCGCGGGATTGGCAAAGGCTTTTAGCAGAACGTCGCTGTCGGGCAGAACACCTGCTTCTGTTGGGTTCGAGATGCTAAGGTCGAGAAGCGGCTTTCTTGCGTCGCGGGCTTTTACTAGCGATCGAGTGAGCGCGTTCGTCGTCTGTTGCCAGTTCGTACGCTGTGAAAACATAAGTGCGGGCAGTCCCGCGTTTTCCGATATCGCCACTGCGTTATTTTAAAAAGAAGCCCAGCTGTTCAGGCGGAGGAAGCGTCTTGTCATTCCAATATTGGCGCTGGGCGGCCTGCACGGCCACAATTTTTGCCTGCACTTCGTTTGCGAGGTTGTCATAACGTACCAACACGTTATCTCGCCAGTAGCCGTGGTTTTCTCGATTCCAGCCGTCGATATACATTCTTTTAAGTTCAGTAATCGCATCGCGCAGACTTTCGAGGCGCCCGTTGATGTCGACAATTTCGTCGAGGGAACCCTGGGCGCGCTTGGTGTCCGCTTGATTCTGGTATGCGTCGGAATAATAGCGGCTGATCTCGGAAGTAAATTGAATTTTCATTCCCAAAGTATCGAGATGCCAGGCGGCTAAGAGCATGTCGTCGAGCGTGTGAGTGTGCAGCTTAGCTCTCGCTCGATTGCGCTTCAGGGATTCAGCCGCACGCTCGGCACTGTTACGGAGCTCGTGCATGGCGGGCAACGCCTGTTCAGCCGTATGTGCACCAAGCGCGCTGAAAGGGTCGGTCCAGAAAAGCTCGTGGCTGGCGCTCTCGAGTTTCACGCCTGCGAGCAGCGTGTGAGCACGATCGAGATTATCGATCGCATCGGCAAAAGTTCGATCCGAATTGCGGTAGAAAGCCCAGTCGTAGCTCCTCTTAAAATCATCTATGCTCGACTCCCCAGCTTGCCAACTTGCCGCCGCTCCGAAAACTAAGCCCGGCCATGTCATATCGCAGAGCGATTCTCCATCATCGTTCCACGTGGTGTTGAGCGCTCCCATCGCTTTATGCTTCTGGCCATCTCGAATAAAATTCCGGATATTAACGAACGCACTTTCAAAGTTAGGCCAGATCACGCGCCAGTCACCGACTCCCGGAGCCACCACCACGCGCAAGCCGGCATCGGTGTATGGAGTGATGATGCTTTCGTAACTCGGCTTCGGATCGTAATCCCATGGCACGGCAATCATGTCTTTCGGAAGAATCGTAAGCAGCTCGGGATACTTCACCGCGATATCTCCCCAGAACATCAGCTGCTTGTTGTATGGGCGCATGATCTCAAACACTTTTTGTAGATGTTCAAGATAAACGCGTCCCAGCCCCTTCTGAGCTGCAAGGTCTTTGGTTTGGCCTAAGCCGAGCTCGAATGTTTCATCGGACCCGATGTGAAAGAAAGGTCCGGGAAACAGTGGCACGATCTCGCCATAAATTTCTCGAATAAAGTCGTACGTCTTAGGATTTGTAGGTGTGAGCACGTGCCCGTGCGGCGTCTCGGCCAGATCAGAATAGGTCTCGTACTTCAGAAATTGATGAAGGTGGCCGAAGGCTTGCTGTTCGGGCACAATGGTAATGAAATACTTACCAGCGTATTGCACCAATTCTTTGATTTCGGATGGAGTGAGCGCTGCTCTGTCTGTTTCCCCTTGCGGAGAAACCAAGGGCGCAGAGCGGAAGTCGAAAACGTGCTCCATGTTGAAGCCGAGCAGGTTGATCTTGTATTCAGACAAGATTCGAACCTGCAACTTCAGATATTCAAGCGTGGGAATCGGACCACGGCTGATGTCGTCGCTCACTCCCCGCCATTCCATACTTGGCCAATCGTGAATCGATAAGGCTCGAACCTCGAGTCGTTTCGAGTCCTCAGATTCAGGACGCAGTAATTGCCGAAGAGTTTGCACACCGTAGAAAAGACCTTGGGCTGAGTTGCCTGCGATTGCAATGCCAGCTGGTCGAACGCGAATTACGTAGCCTTCCCTTCCCAGTTCGCTTTTCTTTTCGCCATTTGCAGTCGCCGCGGAAGATTGAAACTCATGGTCGGTGAGGCGGCCGAGAGAGATGTTCCCGTCTTTCCCAGAGGCGGATGTACCTGATTCGATTGCGAGCTTGATTCCGGCGCGGTCAGCTATCTCTTTTTGGAGCGTCTCGGCGGCGATACGGTCTTCCGGCCGCGTAAGAACGATCACGGTCGAAGACTTTAAAATGAATTTGCCGTTCTCGAGCCGAACTTCTTTGGGAGCCGGAAGAATTTGCAGCGAGCTCGCCGCATCATCGCTTGTTAGCGGCGCGGAGGACGTGCTTTGGGCGCTGGCAGCGCCTGCTCCGGCGAACATCATCGTCATTAGCGTTAGTAGTATTAGTCCTACCGCCATGACTGAAGTGCGCATTTTCATGAATTGTTTAACGTTTTCCTTTGGAATTAAATACGACAGACAAGTAAGACAGAAGCGCCGGCGCACCCATAGTCATTTATTTTGATTTTGCAAAAACTTCCTTGTTGACTACGTAGGGCATCTTCGTAATGTCGCCGCCATATTTTCCTTCAATCACGTCCACGAGACCTTGAACGCAGCGCCCGGCCATGCCTTTTTCGGGATCAGACGACAGACGAGTAATGCGCGCGGCGCTGGCGAAGTGCGGCAGCAGCCGGCACCGATCTGCCAGCCCGGGATCGCGCAATGGCGAATCGGCTGACAACGGTTCTTTCTCGTAGACATCGAGCGCTGCTCCGGCAATCCAGTTTTCGCGAAGCGCTTGAGCCAATGCAGTCTCATCGACGACCGGGCCGCGCGAGGTATTGATCAACATTGCCGTTGGCTTCATCGAGCGCAGCGTTCGTTCGTTGATCAAATGGTATGTGGGATTGGAACTTTCTCCTTCACGTTGCAGCGGGACGTGCAGGCTAATGAAGTCTGCGCTCTTTAAGCAATCGTCGAGCGTGGTGTAGCGGATCGTCGTCTTCTCGCGGCTGATGCCGCGCTGGAAGCGCAGATCCATCGTTTCCTGTATTGCCTGAACATATTCGCGGTTCTCGTAGGCGGGATCGTAGCAAAGAATGTCCATGTCGAATCCGGCGCACTTCTTGATCATCGCGAGTCCGATGCGGCCCGTGCCGATCACAGCCACGGTCTTTCCGGTCACCTCATCTCCTAGAAACGGCAGGAAGGGATGCCAGTATCCCCATTGGTTGTCGCGAGTGAGATGTTCGGCCGGCCACAGCCTGCGGGCTAACGCTCCCATCAAGAAGAAAGCAAACTCGGCTGTCGCCTCAGTAAGAACGTCGGCGGTGTTGGTGAAGGGAATCTTGTATTTGTTGGCGTCGTCGCGATTGATGTTATCGAAGCCGACCGCGAGTTGCGCGACAACCCGCAGCGTTCCTTTGCCGGCTGCGAACACTTCGGCGTCGATCTGATCGCGGAGGGTCGTGATCAGCCCTTCCACTCCAGACTTCACCTTTTCGACGATTAGTTTTTTGGGCGGAGCTTCCGGCTGCGGATAAACCTCGAGATGATAGCCTTTCTGCCGGAGGATGTTTAAGGCGTCCCCAATATCACAGGTAGCAAAAACGCGAATTGGCTGGGTCATTCGCTCAGTAGTGTATCGCGAATGGGGAGCCGGTGGCGGAAACCGTGCCAGGAGTAGTGACGAAGTCGCAGCCTTGAAGCGACGTGTCACAAAACGCAACAAAGGTCTCGCAACAAACGTCTCCAAGAGAAGAGGGAGGGAGCACGCGCGCGAGAGAAAGCGGAACTACGGTTGGGTTCGTTGCGGGCGCGGATTCACCGAAGCTGCGTGGGCGTGGTGGCGGACGTCAGCGCCGAGAACCCAGAAGATTACGTCTTCGGCGATGTTGGTGGCATGGTCGGCAACGCGCTCAATATTTCTAGCGACCAGTAGCGCATCTAGCGCCTGCTGAGTGACTTGAGGCTCTTCGTTCATCTTTCGCGCGAGCACGACAAACGCTTCGTCTCGCATGCGGTCGACGACATGATCCATTTCTAAAACCGCTTGGGCGAGATCCGCCTTGCCTTCCACAAACGATTCAAGAGCGCGTCGAACCATGGCGCTGGCGGCCGCTGCCATACGAGCGATGTCAACCGGCAGCTCAACGGACGGAAGTTCGATCATATCCATCACGCGCTCTGCGATGTTGACCGCCTGATCGCCGACACGTTCGAGGTCCGCGTTAATTTTGGTCACGGCGAGAATGAAGCGCAGGTCTACCGCCGCCGGTTGCTGGGTGGCAAGAACGTCGAAAGCCATCTCGTCGATCTCGCGTTCGGCGGCGTTGATCAGGCTTTCGTTTTCTAACACCAATTGGCAACGTGTCAGATCGCGTTCCGTGTAGGCCTGGCAGGCGCGATCTACCGCCAGTTCGGCGAGGCCTCCCATGCGGAGCAATCTATCCCGCAAGTCCTCCATCTGTTGCTGAAAGCGCGTACGCATTATTGCTACCTCGTATCTAACCTAACTTATCCAACCTAACTTATCTAACCTAACTCATCCAACCTAACTTATCCAAAGCGGCCTGTAATGTAATCTTCCGTACGTTTGTCGGAAGGCTTGGTAAATATTTTCTCAGTTTTGTCGAATTCAATCATCTTGCCTAGAAGGAAAAATCCGGTGAACTCGGCGACTCGGGCCGCCTGTTGCATATTATGCGTGACGATCACGATGGTGTATTGCTCTTTTAATTGGAAAATCAGCTCTTCGATCTTGCCGGTGGATATGGGGTCGAGGGCCGAACATGGCTCATCCATCAACAAGACTTCCGGCTGAACCGCCAACGCGCGCGCGATGCACAAGCGCTGCTGCTGGCCACCCGACAAGCTGGCGCCGGACTTCTTGTGCAAGCTATCTTTCACTTCATCCCACAATGCCGCTGCGTGGAGCGATTTTTCCACGACCTCGTCGAGTGCCATCCTTTTGGTGAAGCCATTCAATTTAAGCCCGGCGGCGACGTTGTCATAGATCGACATGGTGGGAAACGGATTCGGCTTTTGAAACACCATGCCGACGCGGCGACGAAGTTGTGTGGCCGACGTCCCGTTATAAACACTCAGATCACCGATATGAACCGTGCCCTCAACCCGTGCCTCCGGAATCGTCTCATGCATACGGTTCAAGCAGCGAATGAAAGTCGTCTTTCCGCAGCCGGAGGGCCCAATCAGAGCGGTGGCGTGATTTGCCTCCGCCACGATGTTGACGTCGAATAGAGCCTGCGTCTTGCCGTAAAACGCGTTGAGGTGCTCGACTTTAATTCCGACGCCCATAATTTTTGATACCTGAACCCAGTGATGCTCTTCCGGACAATTGTCAGCGCACTTCTACCAAAAATCTAGGCCCTTGCCAGAGTACCGTGACGTACCGCGATTCGAACCGCAGCCACGGCTCCCACTATGAGCACAATTAAAACGAGCGCTCCGGCCCAAGCCTGCCGATGCCATTCATCAAACGGCGAGATTGCGTAGGTAAAGATCTGCAGCGACAAAGCGGCAGTCGGCTGATCTGTCTTCCAATTCCAATACTGATTTCCAAATGCAGTGAACAGGAGCGGAGCGGTCTCTCCTGCAACTCGCGCGAAGGCGAGCATGACGCCGGTAATAACTCCGGAGGTGGCCGTGCGCAAAGTAATCGATAACGTTGTCCGCCATCGCGATACTCCAAGCGCGTACGCAGCCTCTCGAGTCGCCTGCGGAACGAGGAGAAGCATTTGCTCGGTTGTGCGTGCAATCGTCGGAATCATCATGATCGCCAGAGCCACGCCCCCGGCCAACGCCGAGAAGTGCTTTTGCCGCATCACTACCAGACCGTATGCGACGATGCCGATCACAATCGACGGAACTCCGTTCAATACGTCGGAGACGAAGCGCACGATATCGCCGTACCGATTGCGTCCATATTCAGAAAGAAAAATTCCGGCGCCGATTCCGAGCGGAACTCCAATCAGGCTCGCGATGGTAAGAATAACCATCGATCCGACGATGGCATTAGCCATGCCCCCACCAGGCTCGCCGACCGGCTTCGGAGTCTGTGTCAGGAAGGCGAGGTTCAACGATCCGATGCCTTTGTAAACGAGGTAGGCAAAGATTGCGAAAAGGGGAAGAAGCACAAGCGCCACCGTCAAAAGAGCGAGCGCCGTCATTGCATGATCGGTTACGCGCCGGCGCAGGCTCACGGGAGGAAGTGCAACCTCCGGTATGGGCACGACAGCAGGTTTTATCTTCATTTAATCTTCACTCTATCCTCGCTTCGCCATGGCTATACAACGCTCCGCGCGGGCTGGCCGCGAGTGACACTCCACACCATCAAACGCGCTAATGCGTTGACCACGATGGTAACGAAAAACAAAGCGAGTCCAATTTCGATCAGCGCCGACAAATAAAGATCGCCTGTCGCTTCCGTGAATTCATTGGCTAGCACGCTAGCCATGGTATAGCCCGGTGCAAACAATGATTTCGCGATCTCGGGACGATTACCGATGACCATCGTGACCGCCATCGTTTCACCGAGCGCTCGACCGAGGCCAAGAATAATCGCGCCTACGATTCCGGCCCGTGCATTTCGCAGCACACCCATTCGGATCATCTCCCAGCGCGTCGACCCTAACGCCAGAACGGCTTCGCGCTGATGTTGCGGGACAACCGTTAGCACCTCACGGGTAATCGACGAGATGATGGGGATGATCATGATGGCAAGAATCGTTCCTGCGGCCAGCATGCCAATGCCGTAGGGAGCACCGCTAAAGAGGCCGGTCCAGCCGAGAGTCTTACCTAGAAAAGGCTCAACATATTGTCGAAGAATTGGTACCAGAACGAAGATCGCCCACAGTCCATAAACAACGCTCGGAATGGCCGCCAGCAACTCGGTAGTGAACGAAAGAATTCCCCGCAGCCTGGCTGGACTCATCTCTGTGATGAAGACGGCGACTCCAAGCGACAACGGCACTGCAATCACGAGCGAGAGCAGCGACGAAACGATAGTCCCGAACATGAATGGCAGCGCGCCGTATTGGTCCGAGACCGGATTCCAATCTGATTGCTTAAAGAATTTCCAGCCAAAGGCATGCCACGAGAGTTGCGAGCCGACGACCAGCTGGTAAACGATGAGCGCAAGCAAAGTGACCACGGCCGCCCCACAAAACCACATCACCCACGAAAAAACCATGTCCGGGACTTCGCTAACCTTGCCCTGCAGAAGCGAAGCGGTGCGAGTCTTGACTCGGGCGGCGATCTTGCTGCCGCGCTCTGGCTCTGGGGCGCCGAAACGCGACCGGGACAAGGCTTGGTTGGACATTCCGTTTGAAGGCTAGCAGGCCCGTGTTACAAAATGGTTAAAAACCTGTCATCCATAGTGCCCTGATTGCAACTACCTGATTGCGACTAAAGCCGACGCCATTCTGCCATCCCCATCTCTGTGTAAGAATACTGATCGTCACCATGCCGACCTTTGCCGCCATTGATATCGGGTCTAATTCTGTGCGCCTGAAGATTGCCCGGCTTCAAGGTGGCCGGCTCAAGGAAATTCACGAGGATCGCGAAGTAACCCGGCTCGGAGAGGGCGTCTTCAGCGGCGGATTACTGTCGCCTGAATCCATGTCGGATACGGTGCGAGTCTTGCGCCGTTTTCATCGTTCAACTCAGGAGTGTGGTACGGACTCGGTCAAAGTCGTCGCCACCGCCGCCTTGCGCGATGCTCGCAATTCGCGCGCATTTCTGGAGTGGGTCCGCTCAACGACGGGGTGGAACATCGACGTTATTTCAGGACTGGAAGAGGCGCGCCTTATTCACCTCGGACTCGTCTCCACCAGCCGCCTCGGCTCCCGCAGCATATTGATGATGGATCTTGGGGGCGGCAGTTGCGAATTGACGCTGTCTCGCGGGGGCAAGCTTTTGCATACCGTGAGTCTGCCCCTCGGAGCGGTCCGGCTCACGGGCGAATTTCTGCATCATGATCCTCCGCGCA
The DNA here is from genome assembly GCA_043749775.1 of Acidobacteriaceae bacterium. GTDB lineage: Bacteria > Acidobacteriota > Terriglobia > Terriglobales > Acidobacteriaceae > Acidiflorens. The sequence goes on from JAYVCW010000057.1 coordinate 8,642, forward strand.
AGAGCGAATTAAAACAGCTGCGGGGATTTGTAGCTCGCGAGGTCACGCGCGTTCAGGATCGCATAAAATTGGCTCGGGTAGGTACCGTCATAGCTACCTCCGGAACCGCGGCCGCCATCGCGGGCGTTGCCAACCATCTCGCGCGGCAACGCACCGGCAGAACCAGAAATCACGCGACTCGAGAAATGGTTCGAAGAATCGCGAAGCTCGTCTCCCAGCTAACGGTTGAACAGCGAGCCAAAGTTCCGGGGATTGGCCCCCGCCGCGCCGAAATTTTTTGCGCTGGAGCGGTGGTGTATGCCGAGTTACTCGAGCGTTGCCATCTCGGAGGCTTCCGCTATTCCACGCTCGGTTTGCGCGACGGTATCCTCGCGCAGATGGCGGCTGAATACGATCGCAGCACACGCTCTGGCCGCGCCGTCGAACTCGAGCGTTCGGATTCGCTCAAGCGAGCGGTTCAGCACTACCGGGTTGATATGAATCATGCTTTGCTTGTTCGGGAATCAGCACTGCAGTTATTTTCAACGCTGAAGTCGATCCATAACCTACCTGCGGAGTATCGGGAATGGCTTTCGGCGGCCGCGATGTTGTATGAAGTCGGAGACTATGTGAACCGCAGCGGCCATCATCGTCACACGTATTACATCATCGCGAATTCTGAAATTCTGGGATACGCCCCGCAGGAGCGGCGCATCATCGGCTCGATTGCGCGTTACCTTGGCAAATCGAGGCCTACGCCTGGAGATGGGCCGATGAACTCGCTGACTGCCGACGAGCAGGAAAACGTAACCAAGGCATCGATACTGCTACGCTTGGCGCGAGCGCTCAACATGGGTCGTGTACACTCCGTCGAGAAATTCACGGTCTCGGCACGCAGCGGAAAAGTTAATTTGAAATTGATTCCCAGAGGCAAAGCGAGCGTCGATCTGGAAGTGTGGGCAATAGAAAAGGATCGAAACTACTTTCGCGAGGTCTTTGGCCGCGAGCTCTCGGTCGCCGCAGCATGAAGCGCGCGAAAAATACGTGGAGTAACACACCAGCTCAGTGAGCCGGAATTTCGCCTCATCTCAACTTTTGCGACAGCGCCTTTTTTAAGGTCGATCACCGCTTCCCCGCTATCGGCAATCACTCGCCCTAAAAACTCGCTCAGGTTTGGGTTATGCCCTACAACCATCATCGAGTCCTGGCGGGCATATTTCTCCAGCATCTTCTGGAAGTCGGAGAAGCTCGCTTGCTGTCGCAGCGCGCTATCGACGACGACCTTGCCCTCGTAGCCCATTTCGTTGCCGACGAGCGCCGCCGTCTGCGTGGCACGCTTGAGTGGGCTTGACACGATGACCTCGGCCTGCACTCCGAGTGCGGCAAGGCCCCTTCCAACATATCCGCACTGCTCTACTCCATCTTTGTCCAACCCGCGTTTTTCGTCTTTCTTGGCGTTGGCTAGACGTTGCCCGGCACTTGCGTGACGAAGGAAGTAGAGAAACATCTAAAATAATTCCTTTCCGTTACTGCGCGCTGCAGACACATTCCGAGTGGTGGCAGATCGCGCTTGCTTTCTTGCGGATCGTAAAGGTATGGCTGCGGGAATATTCTCGGGCGATACCGCCCCTTCCGCCAGCGCGATCAGGAAATCCTGGGCGCTGAATGCCGCTTTGCCTAGCGGGGGCCGCTTGCTTCGGCCTCGGGGAGATTGCCATGAGCGCAAGTAGCGGCCGTCATTCTGCAAAAACCGCGACTTCACGTTATCGGCCATGTACGCCACGAGAATCTCATGCACCACGCGATCGCGCAGAAGCGGATCCTTAAGAGGGAATAAAACCTCGACCCGCTCGTGTAAGTTGCGCGACATCCAGTCCGCACTGCCAAGGTAAACTTCGGGCTCCCCACCATTTGCGAAATAGAAGATGCGGCTATGCTCGAGGAATCGCCCGACAATGCTGCGCACTCGAATTCGATCGCTCACGCCGCGAACTCCAGGACGCAACGAGCAAATACCCCGCACCAGCAGGTCTATCTCAACTCCAGCCTGGGACGCGCGGCACAGCGATTGAATGATGTCGGCGTCGAGCAGCGAATTTATTTTGACGATGATACGGGCTGGACGTCCCGCCTGGGCGTGCTGCGCCTCGCGCTCGATCAGCGTCATGCATTTTTCCGCGAGATTCAGCGGAGCTACCAGGAGAGGCCCATAATCGGGATGCTCGGCGAAGGCGGTAAGAAAACTAAATACATCGTGAACTGCGCCGGTGATTTCCGGGTCGCATGTCAGGAGGCTGAGATCGGTGTAAAAGCGCGCTGTAGTAGCGTTGTAATTGCCCGTACCTAGATGCGCGTACTGTCGCGTAGCCCCATCCGGATCACGCCGCACCAGAAGCGAAAGCTTGCAGTGCGTCTTCAGCCCCACCAGTCCGTGGAACACCTGAACGCCTGCGTCTTCCATGTCGCGGGCCCACCGTATGTTCGAGGCTTCGTCAAAGCGCGCTTTCAGCTCGACTACTGCGGTCACTTCCTTGTGCGCCGCGGCCGCCATTAAAGAAGGCACGATCGTCGAATGCTCATTGGTGCGATACAGAGTCTGCTTGATCGAAAGAACCCGGTCATCCTCAGCTGCCGACTGAATGAACGACGTCACCGCCTCGTACGAGTCGTACGGGTGATGAAGCAGGACATCATGTCGACGCAATTCTTCGAACAGATCGTGCGACTTGGCGGTCAGGCGTAATTCCCTTGGAACAAAAGCGCGAAACTTGAGTTCGGGGCGTGGAGCCTCGTCATAAATATTCATGAGCCGCGACAGATTGACGGGCCCGTTTACCGGAAATATCTGCCAAGGGTCAAGCTCGAATACAGTCCCTAAACGTTCGACGATTTCAGGGTCGGCTTCGGAATCAATTTCCATACGCACCGCGTCGCCCTTACGCCGGTTGTGCAACTCCGTCCGCACCGATTCGAGGAGGTTCCGAGACTCCTCCTCCTGCAAGTAAAGGTTGCTGTTTCGCGTGACCCGAAACGCGGCAGATGAAACGATGTCGTAGCCCTTATAAACCTGAGCAGCGTGGTACACAACCAGGTCGGAGAGAGATATATAGTCGATCGTCGCCTGGGAGGGTAGCCGCACCAACCGCGGAAGGGCACGCGGCACGGTCACGACTCCGGTGTACGTCAGTGAAGACCGGCGGCGCCGGCGGAGAAGCAATGCGACACACTGCGCCTTGTTAATCACGCGTGGAAATGGATGGGCGGGATCGACCGTTACAGGCGTGAGAAGTGGATCTAGTTCGCGCTCGCAATAAGAATTGGCGAAGGTGAGCGCGTCGCTGTCCAGTTCGTCAATTCCCAGCACGCGGATTCCCTGCTCCGCGAGAGCCGGACGCAAACCGTCGTTCCAGCAGGAATATTGGTCGTCGACGAAATCGTGGGTCGCTTCTTTTATCAGCTCGCGCTCTTCGACCATGGAGAGGCCGTCGGCAGTAATCGAGTTGTGGCCATCTTCGATCTGCTGCAGCAATCCCCCAACCCGTACCTCAAAAAATTCATCGAGATTGCTAGCGGAAATCGCAAGGAACTTAACTCGCTCCAGGAGCGGATTGCGCTCGTCGTAGGCTTCCTCGAGGACGCGCAGGTTAAATTTCAGCCACGACGCTTCGCGATTCAAAAGCGTGGCGCTGCGACTGAGGGGCTGTCGAGACATGATGAGATTGTTTCGCTGGCAGTGGAGTTCGAACGAGCGGGACCTCTGCACGGGGCCTGACGAGTTCAGTATATCAAGAATCGAAAAGCGGCCGATTTATTGGCTCCTATGTCTGTGGTTCCGCTAGTGCGGCGCGCTTCACCGCCCAAAGAAATCCTCACCCCGATTTATCCCAAATGAAACTCTGGTTCCATCCTCGAAGTTTGGGTGGAACCAGGTTAAAAACGTCGTGTTTTCTTCGAGGGCCTTATCTCTACTTCACTTGTTTGATAGCGGCCTTGACTTTGTCTGCAACATTCGAAGGCAGCGGAGCGTAACTCAGTTTGGTAGCCATGGCTTGACCATCAGTCACCATCCAATTCAAGAAGTCAGAAATGATCTTGCCTTTTTTAGGATCCTTCGACTGCTCAGGTATAAGCAGCCAGGTGAAGCTGGAGATCGGATAAGCCGCCTTGCCCGGCGCATGGGTGATAGAGACACGAAAATCTGCCGGCATTGCGGGAGCCGAGGCTGCCGCTTCGGTGACGCCTTCAAGCGATGCTTTCACAAAATTGCCAGCGGCGTTTTTTACCGACCCGTAGGTGATTTTATTTTCGACGGCGTAGATTAATTCAACGTAGCCGATTGAACCCTGCAGTTGGCGCACTTGTCCGGCCACACCCTCGTTGCCCTTGCCACCCATTCCAGTCCGCCACTTTACGGAGCTACCCTTGCCGACGCTGTCAGCCCATTCTTTGCTGATCTTCGACAGATAGTCCGTGAAAATAAAAGTGGTGCCGCTGCCATCAGACCGGTAAATCACGATGATTGGCTGGTCTGGAAATTTCATCCCGCTGTTGGGCCCAGTGATCGCGGGATCATTCCATTTACTAATCTTTCCGAGGAAAATTCCGGCCAGGGCCTCGGGAGTAAACTTGATCTCGCCGCTCACGCCGGGAACGTTGTACGCCGGCACTACCGCGCCCATCACGGTAGGAATGTGCAAGATCTTGGTCTTCGCTTGCTTGAGTTGTTCGTCTGTCATCGGCCCATCACTCGCACCGAAGTCGACGGTTCCGCTCAGCACTTGCCTAATCCCGCCGCCGCTGCCGATGGACTGGTAGTTGATCTGCACATCCGAATGCAGTTTGTTGTATTCACTGAACCACTTCGAGTACATGGGATACGGAAAGGTCGCGCCCGCTCCATTCAAGGTGGTGGTCTCGGCTGAAAGCGGAAGTGCGAGCAGTAGACCCGTTAACAGAACTGCGATGCGTTGGATCACTAGTGGCTCCTCGTAAATTTAATTTAAATATCCACGCTATTTGTATTCGAGGAGTGTTACAGGAAGGTTACAAACTGGTTAGGCGGTCAACTCTAAAACCCAGCTAGTGGCTGACTAGCGGCTTCTGCTCAAGGCGCGCCAGTTCACGGCCGAAGAGCGTGTTATCGGGGAATTCCCGTTGCAAGCCGGTTAGCAGTTCGCGAGCACGCGTTATATCTTTATCCCGGACGAATGCAATCGCGAGGAGAATTCTGGCAAAGGGAGCCAGGAGATGACCTTGGGCCGCGGTTGTTTGTAATTCTGCAATACCACCTTGTTTGTCTCCAGCGACGCCACCCATGCGAAGCAACCACCGAACCGGCGCAGCCATGGAGCCGATAATGTAGCGGCTCACACCGCTGGCCAGATGCGCGTCGTAGCAGGTAGGATCGGCAGCGAGCAATTGTTGAGAGTAAGTTGTGGCTTCTTTCGTGAAATGGAGAGACGCCAGATTGCGTTTCTCGATCAGGGCGGCGAAGTCGGAGCGTAATCCATTCGAGAGCGTCATTGCGAACAACGCGTCCAGATCACGCCCATCTTTGGCTAGCCTCGCCTTTGCCATCTGCTCTGCGCGATCGAGTTGCTGTTCGAATCGTGCCCGCTGAGCGGGATCAGCGTGATAGGTCTTTCTGGCAGCAAACACTGAGTCGCTTTCGTAGAACTGAGCCTCCAGCACTCCGAGACGGTTGAATTCGGAAAACAAAATGTCAGCCGCCTCGCTAGCCGGGCCCATTGGATCCTCTGGATTCAACTTTTCCCATGCCTCGAATTCGCGTTGTGCGCCCGAGAAGTCCAGATCGTAGAGACGAACAAATCCGCGATCAAGCGAGGCGGAGGGAAGGTTGGTCGATGCACGCATTGAGCCAGCCCCCGCTAACACTAGCGACGCCAGGCAAACTTTTGTGACGCGCTCGCAGAATCGTCGTCGATTCGAGCTTGCGGTCGACCGATGAACTGTGTTGGCCGCGTTATTCGCGGTGTTGTTCGCGGTGATGTTCGTGCAGGACCAAGTCATGAGTATCATTAGATGCCTGTCAGCCAACTCTCGGCGAAACTTCAAGCGCCAACTATCATCATCTGTCACACTGCTTGCCAATCGGGGGAACTTTTGAGCGATCAACCTAAATACGCTCCGGGATGGCCCGGAATTCAACCGCGTTGGACGTCCAGTGCCAAAACCGGAGTCGGCACCGCGCTGAATCTTAACAGCCGGGTTTGGTTCACGCTTAGTCACGGCGTTCTGGATGAGATCTATTTTCCACGTGTCGATCAGGCTTGTACCAGAGACTTCGGGCTTATCGTCACGGACGGCCGTTCGTTTTTTTCCGATGAGAAGCGTCATTGTACATATCAAAATGTTCCATTCGAACCCGGCGTTCCCGCTTACGAGCTGGTTAACACCGAGTTCAATCATCGATACCGAATCGAGAAAGAGATTCTGACCGATCCGGTGCGCAATGTTGTTTTGCAGAAGGTTCGGTTCGTCCCGCTGCAGGGGAAATTGCAAGATTATCGTCTCTACGCTTTGCTCGCTCCCCACCTTGGCAATAACGGTTATGGGAACACTGGCTGGGTTGGGGACTACAAGGGCAAGCAGATGTTGTATGCCTCGCGTGACGCGCTCACGCTGGCATTGGCGTGTTCGACGCCCTTCCTTAAACGGTCGGTCGGATTCGTCGGGCAATCGGACGGATGGCAGGATTTATCCCAGCACTTTCAGATGGAATGGGAATATGATCACGCGGAAAACGGCAACATTGCTCTGACTGCTGAAATCGATCTCGCAGCGTGCCAAGGGGAGTTCATTCTCTCACTCGGCTTCGGCGGAATTTGGGCTCAGGCGGGGCAGCAAGCCGTCTCTTCTCTTCTCACCTCTTATCGGAGTATCCGTGAAGATTACGTTTTGCAGTGGCAAAACTGGCAACTAAAGCTAAAGAAGCTGGATGAGAAACCGCGAGAGAATGACCTCTATCGCGCCAGCGTTGCGGTCTTGCGCACGCATGAGTCCAAGGATTTTCTTGGAGGCATTATCGCGAGCTTGTCGATTCCCTGGGGGTTTAATAAAGGGGACGAAGACCTTGGCGGCTATCACCTCGTGTGGCCGCGCGATCTCGTCGAAAATGCCGGGGGCCTGCTGGCGGCGGGAGCATATGACGAAGCCTTGGGCGTTCTACATTATCTGGAGTCGACCCAGGAGGCCGATGGACATTGGGCGCAAAACATGTGGCTCGATGGACGCCCTTATTGGAATGGTCTCCAAATGGACGAGACCGCATTTCCTATTCTCTTAGCCGACCTCATGCGCCGGGAAGCACCGCGTAGTTATGGAGACAGCAAGCGCTGGTGGTCGATGGTGCGAAGGGCAGCAGAATTCATGGTCGCGAATGGTCCCGTTACGCAGCAGGATCGCTGGGAAGAAGACGGCGGCTATTCTCCGTTCACGCTGGCTGCGGAAATCTCCGCGCTTCTGGTCGCGGCGGACATGGCTGACTCCGTTGGCGAATCGGATAATGCCGAATTCCTTCGCCAGATGGCGGATACGTGGAACGACAACATCGAGCGCTGGACCTACGCGATAAACACCGATCTAGCTCGCGAACTTGGCGTGCAAGGTTATTACGTACGCATCACGCCTCCGGATGCCGACGGAGATGGGGCGGCTTCACCGCTTGAAGGATTCGTTCCGATCAAAAACCGGCCTCCCGGACTATCCAATAACGCAGCGACCAAGGTGATAAGTCCCGATGCGCTCGCGCTGGTGCGCTTCGGCTTGCGTGCGCACGACGATCCCAGAATCGTAAATACGATTAAAGTAATTGATGAAATGCTGCGCGTGAAACTTCGTCCAGGCCCGGCGTGGTATCGCTATAACGGCGACGGATACGGCGAGCACGAAGATGGCTCGCCTTTTGACGGATCTGGAATCGGGCGGCCATGGCCGCTGCTCGCCGGCGAGCGGGCTCACTATGAGGTGGCCGCCGGACGCATTCCGTCCGCGGAGGCGCTCTTAGCCGTGATGGAAAATTCGACTGGCGCAACTCAACTCATTCCAGAGCAGGTCTGGGACCAAAAAGATATCCGTGAGCGCGAACTATTCGCCGGCAAAGGAACGGGCTCTGCTTGCCCTTTGGTCTGGGCCCACTCCGAATACATCAAGCTCCGGCGTTCACTCGCGGATTGCAAGATCTTCGATCAGCCTCCGCAAACCGTGGAGCGCTATCTCAAGGCCAAGACATCCGGAAAATATTTTAATTGGCGCTTCAATAACAAAATCCGCAGTATGCCATGCGGCAAAAGGCTGCGAATTCTTCTGATGGACTCAGCCCTGGTTCACTGGAGCATGGACGGCTGGAAGACGGCGACGGACGCCCCTTCAAAAGAAAGTGGCTGGCATCTGCAGTTTGTAGATCTGCCGAGCGAGAAATTACCATCCGGTAGTCGTATCGAGTTTACGTTCTACTGGAAAAACGCCGCACGATGGGAAGAGCGCAACTATTATGTCGTTATCGAGTAGTTGCATTCTGTAGAAACTAAAAAAGATTCTGATCGAGGAATAATCGAGGAACAATGCGCGCACTGATTCTGTTTGCTATGGTCGTGATCATGAGCATCGTGGCTACGTCCCAAACTTTGCCCGCTCCCGCCGCTGTCACCGACCCCAAGCAGATCGCTTCCAAGTCGGATGCTCGCGTAGAGAAGAACCTTTCCATAGAAAAGCTATACATGACTCGCCAGGTGGGTGGTTCCACCTGGTCGCCGGACGGAAAGACGGTTGCCTTCATCAGCAACATGAGCGGCCGTAACAATCTTTGGCTGGTTTCCGCCGAAGGCGGATGGCCCACGCAACTCACCGTGAGCAATGAACGCGAGACCAGCCCAACATGGTCGCCGGACGGCAAATGGATCGCCTATATGTCCGACTACGAAGGCGATGAGCAGTGGGATATTTTTCTCGTATCTCCGGATACGGGACAGATCGTTAACCTTACCAAGACTCGCGAGATTGCGGAAGAGAGCCCGTCGTGGTCGCCTGACGGCCGGTATCTCGCTTATATGGTAAAGCCGAAGACATCTTCCGTTTTTGAGATCGATGTTTACGACACGGTGCTGCGCCAAGTGAAACATCTGACCACAGGAACTGCCAACGACCGTTTGAATGTTTCGCCGATCTGGTCGCAAGACGGCAGGTTCATTGTCTACACGCAAGAGCAATCCAAGGGCACAGACTCGAACATATTTTTAGCCGAGGTAGCCAGCGCGATAAGCACTCTTCTCACCCCGCATGATGGAGAGCGCAGGTATTCGGCGAACGACATTTCGCCTGATGCAAGCAAAATCCTGCTTACTTCAAATGCCGGCAATGGATATGACAATGTAGGGCTTCTGAGCATAGCTTCTAAAAAAATCGACTGGCTCACGCAAGACAAATGGGAAATTTCGGGCGAACACTTTTCTCCCGATGGAAAGTCTCTTCTTTACACGGCAAACGTCGACGGAAACAGCGAGATTTACCTGCACAACCTCACGTCGGGAAAAGCCACCGCATTGCCGCTGCCCAAAGGTGTGAACTACGTGTCAGGGAATCCGTCGCCATTCACCCGCGATGGGTCGCGACTTCTTTACAACCACAATGGCCCAACCGCGGCGGGCGACCTATGGGTCGCCAGTTTGCCAGATCATACTGGCGCCGAGAAAATTCGCTCGAGCCAACTCACGCATTCGCTCATTGGTGGAGTGCGTTCGGAAAATATGGTCGAACCGGTGCTAGTCCATTACCCAAGCAAAGATGGCAAATGGACCATCTCCGCCTTCGTTTACACACCGTACAACTTGCCGCGCAACGCGCAGCATCCGGCAATTGTTTACGTTCACGGCGGGCCAACGGCGCAAACCATGAACAGTTTCAATCGCTTCGTGCAATATATGGTTAACCAGGGCTATCTCGTCATCGCTCCCAACTATCGCGGATCGACTGGCTACGGGAAAGAGTTTCAACAGGCAAATCTTTTCGATATGGGCGGAGGCGATTTACAGGATGTTCTCGGGGCCGCTGAATGGATCAAGCAGACCGGATACGTCGACCCTAAAAAACTTGTTCTGATGGGCGGCAGCTATGGCGGTTATATGACGATGATGGGAGTTACCAAATCGCCCGAGACCTGGGCTGCGGGAGTTCCGATTGTCCCCTTTGTAAACTGGTTCACAGAAATAAAGAATGAAGACCCGGTGCTGCAGCAATCCGATCTGGCGACCATGGGCGATCTGATAAAGAATAAGGCTCTCTACGAAGACCGCTCGCCGATTAACTTTGTCGATCGCATCAAAGCTCCGCTATATTTGCTGGCCGGAGGGAACGACCCACGCTGTCCGAAAACGGAATCGCAGCAAGTCGTCGACGCCGTAAAGAAGCGGGGCGGAGTGGTCGAGTACAAGGTGTACGAGAACGAAGGGCATGGTTTTGCCAAGGTGGAAAATCAAATCGATGCCTACAAGCGAATTGCAGACTTTCTGAAAGCGCATGTACCGCCGGCTGACTGCGGCTGCTCGCTGAACGAATAGTCGCTTCCGAAGGGCGGCGGGCGCTGCGCTTTAGTCGTGACTTAGGTCGTGACTTAGGTTGTGACTATGATTCCCGAGCACGCGGTTTTGCTGGCGCGATGATAGCTGTGCCGCACCGTGGAATCAAAATAAATGGCGTCGCCTGCTTCGAGCGAGATTAATTCGGACCCGATCGTGAGGTCGAGTTTGCCGGAGATCAAATAGAGTAGCTCCACTCCCGGGTGCTGATGGGACCGGGACTTCTCCGAAGCGATCGCTTCGAATTCCGCATAAAAGCCGTGAAGTTTCCGTTCCGTCGCTTTGAAGTTCAGGCTTTCAAAAATGTAGTCCACACTCCCGCCGCTCGCATTATCTGGAAAGCGCAGCCGCTCCTTCTTTCGCGCAACCGCGACGACGTGCCGTTTGCGCTCGTCGGTGAAGAAGTACTCAAGTCCTACACCGAACACCAACGCGATTCTGAGCAGCGTAGGTAGCGTCGGAAAAAGCTTTCCGCGCTCCAATTTCGAAAGCATCGCCGCAGAGAGGCTTGTGTGTTTGCCCAGTTCGACAAGGCCCATGCTCTTTCTTAAGCGGAGGGTTCGCAACTTTTCGCCTAAGCCGTACGGTTTCAATCCGTCCTCGATCGTCTTATTCATCATTGCTCTGGCCTATTTTTCCTGGCAGTCCAAACTAGGCACCCGTTTTCAACTGCCACGCACACGAAGTGGAAAAACCCTATCATTTGCTCCCTAGGATAATAAATGTTCTTTATAGTTAATTCAGCAATTAGATAAAAATACGAACGAAAAGAAATTGGAGAGTAAGAAATGAAAGCAGCGAGCTTTGCTCTGATCCTTGGCGTGCTGGCGAGCGCACTTCCGTCGTTAGCCGCATCCGGCAACAAGAATATTGTCGACACCGCTGTAGCCGCGGGAAGTTTCAAGACATTGGTAGCGGCGGTTCAAGCCGCCGGATTAGCCGAAACTTTGGAGGGTTCTGGACCCTACACCGTTTTTGCCCCGACCGATGATGCGTTCAAAAAACTGCCA
>JAYVCW010000058.1:0-10476 GCA_043749775.1 Acidobacteriaceae bacterium
AACACAATCAACTGACCAGCAGAAACTGCTTTGAATTTTTCTACAAGCCCGCTCGGCCAGCGGACCTCGACTTCGGCGGTCTTTTCGGCTCCCAAGCCGAAGTGCAAGCGGGGATCGTTTGCGGAATAGAAACTCGATTGGCTCATCACTTCCTGTATCTGTTTTCGGCCTCCATAATGGACGACGACACGTGCACCGATCGCGCTGCGATTTGATTTTGTCCCGATCAGCTTAATTTTGAGCCAGTGGTGGGTTCCGCGAAGATCGTTCCGCAAAAGGGACGGTGGCTCATTAAGGTTGAGAATCAATATGTCGACATCTCCGTCATTGTCGAAATCTCCGAAGGCGCATCCGCGGCTGCTGTGAAGAGCTGCAATCCCCGGCCCCGCCTCTCCAATCAATTCTTCGAATGTGCCGTTGCCGAGATTGCGAAAGACCACGCGCGGGCATTTGTTCGGATACTGAGGAAGACTTTTCTCCAGTTGCGGATAGACGTTTCCGGTGGTCATGAACAGATCCGGGAAACCATCGTTGTCAAGGTCCACGATGCCTGCGCCCCAGCAGACGTAGTGCGTCTCCACGCCGACTTTGGCTGCTCGCGTAACGTCTTCGAAATTCCCCTCGCCATCGTTGCGGTAAAGCCCGTTTGTGTCTTCGGCAAAATGTGTTTTGAAGATATCCAGGTGGCCATCGAGATTGTAATCACCGACCCCAACACCCATGCCAGCTTGTTCCATGCCGTCTTCGCTGAGCGCGACACCGCGTAGGACACCTTCTTCTTTGAACGTTCCGTGGCCGGTGTTCATGAGGAGAAGACTAGGCGTGGAGTCGCATGCGACATAGATGTCCGGCCATCCATCCTCGTTGAAATCGGCAGCGACTACGGTCATGCCGTAGCTCTCGCGAAGCCCGGAAATGCCAGCTTCCTTGCTTACGTCGGTAAAAGTCCCGTCGCCGTTATTGCGATAGAGTGAGTGATAGCCGGGAGGCAGACCGCGCGGACCACACTCGACGGGAACACCTTTCCAGTTGCAATTGCTGTTGGCGCCAGGCTTGGGAACGTGTTTGAAATCGAATCGAAGATAGTTAGAAACAAACAGGTCGAGATGACCATCGCGGTTGTAATCGACAAAGGTGCAACCCGCGCCCCATCGCGGGGCCTCATTCCAAAGGCCGACTTGTTTGGCAACATCGGTGAAGGTCCCGTCGCCATTATTGCGATAGAGTCTGTTTTGTCCGAAGTATGTGCAGAACAAATCTTCGAACCCGTCGTTATTGTAGTCGCCAACGCACACGCCAGAGGCCCAACCCACATCGTGAAGACCAGCTTTTTCGGTGACATCGGTAAAGGTTCCGTCGCGATTGTTCTTGTAAAGGCGATTGGTAGCACCGGGCGGCGGCCCTTCGATTCGCGTTCCGCTGAGCAGAAAAATATCCATCCAGCCGTCGTTGTCGTAATCGAAGAAAGCGCATCCGCAGCCGGTGGCCTCGAGAATATAGTCATTCGAGTCCGGGTTACCGTAAATCACCGGCGAGATGAGGCCGGCTTCGCGCGCGACATCGACGAAGTGCGCATTGAAAGGACGTCCCGACGGAGCCGGCTTGGCTTGCGGTTTCACAGCTCGCGGCACGACACCCTGTGCGAACAAATGACTGGCCGATGCAGACGCGGAAAGAATGACGAAAGAACGACGGGTAATATTCATAAGATCAGACGAAATCGAGTTTCCAGCATTGTGCCAGAACGCGTCAATGGCCCTAACCTACGCGCGGCTTAGCGAGATGATTGCGGGGAACGTTTACCGCACACATCCGACCAAGCGCCTTAGCCTTGCAACGCCGCTAATATGCACTGGAGTGACAGGGGCGTCTTCCGTAGATCGGACTCCTTATAGTTATCCGCCCACCTTGCCAACACAATGGCCGTCGCAGCGGGCAACCCTGCTTACCGGTATGCTGTCCACTGCACCACCGAGTACGAGCGAGCTGGCACTTCAAAACGTGTGTGCCGAGGAAATCGAAGGCTTCTCCAGGTTCCGAGGGACGACCTTCAGTGGCGACTCGAAGGTGTTGCAGTCTTTCAGATCGTCACCGGTCAATACTAGCGAGGTCAGGACTCGTCCCGGTGCGTTGTCCTCCCAGATCAGTTCGACCTGACGCGCGTTGGACAAATCACCAAAAACGGGATTCAGCGCACTGAGAGGCGCCTGCAAAAGTGAGCCGACACTACCGCACCAGACTGACCCATGTCGTCCCTTTAAAGAGCGGCACAACGAAAGCCTCGCGCTCCAACCTGAGGGTCTGCTCGGGATGATACGTTCCAACGCTATCGATCTTCGCAGGTTGCTCCACTCGCAGGCGGGCCGCACGAGTAAACGGGGTGGCTGCGGCCAGGCCTACCTTCACCACGCCGGTTTTGGAATTCACTTCTATACTTTCGAACTTGCCCGAATCGAGAGTGAGCCACAAACCGAGAGAAGCAACGTAAACACGAGCGCGATACGAATCCAGCGGCATGACTTTGATCGTGTCGCCCTCAGTCTTGAGATTGCCGCCGAACGCCAGCCACCCCAATTCCGGGTCATTGACGATGTACGTCGCCGTGTTCCAGGCGTGGCCGAAGAAGTTTGGGCCGTAGTCGCCGGTGATCGGGTCGTGCTTGAGCATGTCGGGAAAGGAGTGGAACGCGGCCGAGGCGAAGCCTTCCTGATCGATATCGGTGAGCGATCCCATGGTTCCGCCGTAACCGACGCGCAACAGGTAAAGATCGTCAGGGTGCTCGCGGTACTCGGCCAGCACGGGAATTGCGTTGAGCGACGATCCATAGTGATGCAGCTGCCGCTCTAGCCGGCGATCTTTCGCCGCGAAGATGAAATCCCAATAACGGCGGGCGCTGCCGTTGTAGCCCCAGTGCGGGATCGTTGGATCGTAGCCGAGAATCGCATTGAGCGTCACATCGGCTTTGTCCTGATAGCCAAAGTATTTTGTCCAGGCATAGACTTCTTCCTGACCGGTTGAGTCCCAGGGCATCTCGCTGCCGAAGGGGTAGGCTTCGCTCTTCCAGCGATCGGCGCGAACCTTCATCTTGGCTTCCAGGTCGGCAGCTTCCGTGTTCATCCCCTCACGCTTGAGATCGCTCAGAATCTGAAGGAAGACCGTGCCTTCCATTTGGCCGAAGATAGCGTACTCGCCCGCGTATTTGGTCATGGCCACGGAAGTTTCGTAGGCGTTTTTCAGATACCAGTCCCAGGGATGGTTCGTGACCAGACCGTTGTTGTTGCGCGCCAGCCGATATAGCACCCAATCTGCTGCGGCGACGTGCGGATAATCATAGGAACGGTCAACGCGCTCGGAGTGCTGCTTGTTCCAGCTTGCCCACGTGCTCCAATCGAAGTCGCTGCGGTAAAAGCCCGCGGGCATTTCGTCAGGCTGGTAGTAGAAGAGACTCTTGCGCACTCCGTACTGTTTTGGGCCGTCCTTATATTGCAGACCGCCCCAGAGCACGCTGTCCACGAACTGCTGAAGTTTGTCGAGTTCTTCCTTGTTCGGCTGAATCAGCTGTTTCATGATGGCCGAAATCCAGGCGCCACCGCCGCCTTCGTCCCCGAGGCCTGCGATCCAGGCGCGGCTGTCTTGCATCACGACCTGGTTGGTCTCGCGATCATAGGTCATGACCGATGGGCCGCGGTGAAACGGATCGCTGGGATCCGCATACCATTGCTTCGTCGTCAGGAAGTGCCCCATGTCCGCCACGACCTGCGCTTGCGGCTTGATCACCAAATAGTGAATGGTCTGCACCAGGCCGTCTTCGTAGGTCACGGTGAGACGCGAGCGTCCCCAGATGTTGCCCTTGACCGAGAAATCCTGCCAGCCGGTAGGAAGATGAGACCTTCTGGTGATAGTGATCGCTCCGACCGGTTCGACGGAGAGTGACTTTACAACTTTTGGGTACTTGAGAAAGAGACGACCATCGAAATCCGTGGGCAACACGTAGCCGGGAACACCGACCGCCACCGGCCGATTGTTTGTCGCAAGCACTCGCTCGATGTGCCGAATGGAATCGGAAAGAACGAATCTGACACCATAGCTCTTTGATTCGCCGGGACCGAGCGTCAGAAGAGTTGGCGGATTCCACGGCTGTGCATTTTTCCACTCGTTTTCAGCATAGGACTGGGTGTGAACCATCCATTCGTAAAATCCTTCAAAGGTGATGCCCCGGGGTGTCGGATCGGTGAACACCGGCTTTGCTCCCCAAGAGCCGGCCTTATCGAGGATTGGGTTGTACGCTTCGAATGGAGTCTTGCCGTCAGGCACGACCAGCAGCGCGGGGCCGTGTCCGTTGAGACGAGTGACCTGGAGATATCCGGCGTCCTCGCCGATGTAGGGATCGTAGAAAGAGCAGACGGTGTGGGCTTTTTCCAGCGACCGATCGTTGAGGACGTTATTGAAGATCATCGGGATGCCAAGCGCACCGATTTGAATAGATCCCGTGGTCCTGTTCTTCAACGTGAATCGAAGCGCGAGCTTGCCGTTTTCCAGCGCCCAGGTTCGAGTGATCTGTAACGGAATATCCGCGGGCAAGGTTGGGGCAAGATCAGCCGCGGCGAGAAGTCCAGCCGAAGCTGGGAGCGCAGTCACGGGTCTACGTGTGATCGAGGTCGAGTAGTTCTTCCACTCACCAGAATCTCCGGCGCGCAGGCGTAAGGTGATGTCTCCCAAGTGCATGAACCCATCCTGGGATCGCTCTACCAGCATGTCGCCGGGAGCAAAATCGAATCCACCTGCCCCTTTTGGCTTGAGAGCGGCCACAGTCTGCGACGAGCGAACCAGGCTCAATGTGAACTCAGGGGTCTCGAGGTCAATCGTGCCCTGCGCGAGCATTGGGCCGGGCACCGCCGGTGCCTTGGCGGGCTTGTCTTGCGCCATCGCTCCCTGCCCCAGCGTCAGCAAAAATAGACACAGCAGAACCGTCTTTGCGGAACGGCACAAACGCATTTTCACCTTTCGTGACCTCTCTTGGTGACTTGTGAAGCGAGATATTTTCGAACTCCCAACAATTCGGTTATACGTTTTCTCAAACAGTGCCTTTATACTCTATACCGCTCGCCGTGAAGCAGTAATTTTTTCCGAGTGCTGAACGAAGAGTTCGTGCCGTTCGCTGAAGACAAGATCCGGGTGTGGTGTGGTCGCAAGGAGTTGAATTCATACTCTGGAGATACAAGATCATGAATTATCGTCCTCTCGGCCGTACCGGCTGGAAGGTGTCAGAGATCAGTTTCGGCGCTTGGGCAATCGGCGGCTCATGGGGTCAGGTTTCCGATCAAGATGCCCTCGACGCTCTTCACAAAGCGATTGATTCCGGCGTTAATTTCATCGACACAGCCGACGTCTATGGCGACGGCCGCAGCGAGCGTTTGATCGCCCAGCTCAAAAAGAACCGCCGCGATGAAATCATCGTTGCCACCAAAGCCGGACGCCGATTGCCACGTCAGACGGTCGAAGGCTACAGCCGCCAAAATCTCACCACCTGGATCGAAGATAGCCTGCGCAATCTCTCAATGGACACTCTCGATCTCCTCCAACTTCACTGCCCACCCACGGAGCTTTATGACCACGCGGAGGTCTTCGGCGTTCTGGATGACCTTGTACAAGCGGGCAAAATCCGCTATTACGGTGTCAGCGTCGAGAAGATCGCCGAAGCTCTCAAAGCTATCGAGTATCCCAATGTGCAAACAGTACAGGTCATATTCAACTGCTTCCGCCTGCGGCCAGCCGAGATTTTCTTCCCCAAGGCCAAGCAGAAGCAGGTCGGAATTCTCGCCCGGGTGCCACTCGCCAGCGGCATGCTGACCGGTAAATTCCGCCACGATTCGATCTTTGCCGACGACGACCACCGGAACTTCAACCGGCACGGCGAAGCTTTTGACGTTGGCGAGACTTTTTCAGGGGTCGACTATGACATCGGGCTTAAGGCCGTGGAAGAGATTCGCGCGCTCCTGCCTTCGGGGGTTTCCATGAGCCAGTTTGCGCTCCGTTGGATTCTCATGTTTGAGGCCGTGAGCTGTGCCATCCCCGGAGGCAAACGGTCTACGCAGGTTATGGACAATTGTCTCGCCTCGGCGCTACCTCCTTTGACCGGGCAGGCAATGGCAGCGGTGCAGCGCATCTATGATCAGAGAATCCGCGCCTTGGTTGAGCGGTCTTGGTAAGAAGAATTCCGGATTAGCAAACGTTTGCTAGTGGGCTATAATCTGGGTGCCCTCAGGCGATTTTTCCTGTTTTCGCATCTCCTGGTACGCGGGCGAGACAAATGTGGCCGCCAGTCTCTCGACCGTGGCAGCCGCAGTGCATGAGGCCAGCACCGGTTACCTTGGCTGGGATGTGTACCAGCATGACAGCGGCAATGTAGTCTACTCTTAACACCCTTTGCCCGAGTCTTGACTTACTAGAATCGGGAAAAAAAACGCGCGCCTTCTTCGGGAAAGGCGGCGCGCAATTTGGAGTGTCCTGCGCATGTTCGAACTACTAATTGTGCTGCTGAGTCTTGTGGCGGTGGTGCACACCGTCGACCTCCCAAGCAAGAAATACCTGAACCTGACCGCAATCAAAACCATGGTCGCCGGGGCCGAGGCGGAAGCCAAACGGCAGAATGTTGAGGTCACGCTCTGTATTGTGGACGAAAGCGGGAATCTCCTGTTTCTGCAAAAGGCGGATGCCGCATCCCTCAATACAATCATCTGGGCACAGAAGAAAGCCCGGCACGCGGCGTTCTACAGGGCTCCTTCGAAAGAAGCCGCGGAGGCATTAAAGAAGGGGAATGTCGAGGTGCTCGCGTATCCGGACTGGTTTCCCAACCAAGGCGGTCTCCCTATTCAGGTCGAGGGCCAGACCATTGGAGGGATTGCTGCCAGTGGCGCGAAGTCCGAGATCGACGAAGCCGTCGCCCAAGCCGGCCTCGACGCCCTCTTCAAGAAGTGAAACGTGCTCGGGACGTGATTCTTTGCTCCTCGCAGCGGGTCTGTTCCTCGTAGAACTGCGTGGCGTAACACCCTACTATTCTGTGGGCGCAGTGCTCTTGATGGGGATCCGTGGGCGATGCGAGTCGAGTTCTTGGCTCTGTTTAACGCTTGGCAGCAGCTGATCCCGAAAATGATAGATGAAACCCGAAGTAGAGGCGTCCGGGTCTGCGACACTTAGGCACTCGACAAGCGAGATAATCCCAGGGCTAGAACGTTATCTTCCCCCCGAGTTGCCAGTGCCGCGGGAGTCGTTCGTTCTGCACTATCCCAAACGAGCCACTATTGGAGACGTCGTCACCCACGTTAAAGAAGTTTGGATGGTTGAAGACGTTAAAGAACTCAAACCGAAGTTGGAAATCAAGCCCCTCAGTAATGCGGGTCGACTTGTACGCGGTGATATCAGTCTCCAGGATATTGGGATTGCGGAACCGATTTCCCTTCTCATTACCATTGGTGCCCGGAGTTGGCGCCGTGAATTGTCCCGGCGCAAAAACGCCGCTGAGAAATGCGCTCCGGGAGTTTCCTTGGTGATAACTCGAAACATCCGGAAAATCGAGATTGTCACCATCCGCATTATAATCTCCGCCCTTACTGAATGGGGACCGGTTCACAACCGTGAACGGGTACCCGCTCTGGTAAAGGCTCGTGCCGCTAATTCCCCAACCTCCGGTGAGTGCGCCGGCAAAGCCGTGACCACCGTTCAATCCCGGGAGCTCGTAATTCATGACAAGAGAGAAGCGGTTCGGAACGTCCCACGGTGAAGGCCCATAGAACTGATGGGGATTCAAAGCGGTGGGGTAGGTACCCGCGTCATCCTTGGAACTGGAACGCGTGTAGGAAGCATCAAAAAAAGCGCGTCGCGCGCGTCCCCTGAGATCGAAAGTTATCCCACTGTAGTTGCCCACGCGATTATTGTCGGCGTACGCGATCCTACCAAAACTGGTATTGAGTCTTGTAGGATTCGCGTTGACTAATAAGTCTCCGGGTTTGGCATTGATGTTCACCCCGTATAGCACCTGACCCGACGTATTTCCAGCCCCAACCAAGTTAGTTGAATGGGACGCGCTGTAAATCGCGCTGGCAACAATGTTGTTGCCGAGCTTGCGCTCGAGCGTGGCTGAAAAAACGTATGCCGTAGGTGACTTCAAATTGGGGTTTATTCCACCAATAGCGGGTGAGGCCCCTGGAATTCCTCCCTTACCGTCGAGACAAGGTGCTACAGGGCAGATCGCTGAACCTGCCAGCGGTGGATAGCTAAATCCAAAGGGAGGCTTGCTCCCGGTTCCCTGGACAAACACTGGAGAATTTTCACCTGTTCCGCGGAAGAAGGTTGGCAGAATTAGCCCCGGTGGATTTCCACGGAATTCTTCCTGAACATTAGCCGGAGTCAGCCAATTGGCAAAGATGCCAAATCCTCCACGCACCACCCAGTCGCCCTTCCCGGTGACGTCCCACGCAACGCCGGCGCGAGGATTGAGAACATTGTTAACCGTGTGATTGAGGGCATGATGGGTCGCTTTGGCGAAGCCGTTGGCAACCTGGTCCTGGAAAGTCTGGCCGGGCCCAAGGTAGAAGTTGCCAAACACCGTGCTATCACTGCGCGAGTAAGGATTGCCTTGGTCGTCCCATCGAAAGCCCAGAGTTAGTGTTAAATTGCGTCTCGCTTTCCATGTGTCCTGAGCAAAGAGTCCCCAGGTTCTGGAAGCCGCGTTCCAATCCCACAATTGCTGTTGACCGGTGATCGGGTTGTACATCACTCCGCTTTCCGTGTGGGGCGCATCGTTTGCCAGATCCAGCAAAGTGTCGAAACTAAATTTAGGCATGGACCAGGGCCCTTGGAAGGGCTCCACATCATCTCCGAACCAGCCTTCGTATCCAAACTTCAACACGTGTGCGCCGCGAACATGCGTGAGCACGTCGCGCCAGTGGTAGTTGTGTTGGATGAAATCGCCCTGTGCAAAGCCCAGGCCATAGAACCCGCCGAAACCGTTGAGGTCGGTTATCCCCGTGGCGCCAACCGAAGGAATGGTGAAGTCGCCGGTCTCCTGCTGAACGCCCTCGATGCGGTTCTGGGCGAAAATAGCCTCATTCAGCGTGGAGGAGCTGAAAGTGTGTGTATAGTTCACCTGGAAGGCACGTTCTGTAGTGTGGCCGATCGACGAAAACTGCGGAATCGGCGCCGGACCGCCAGCCTTAAGGGTGGTCCGGAAAAAACTGGCATAAATTCGGTCGTTCTTGAAATACTTGTCAACGCGAACGAAATATTGATCGCCGTTGCGGAGGTTGCTGGAATTGAAAGTACCCGCATCCGTAATCGGCAGAGAGCAGGGGATGTTCTCAACGGCTGGCGTCCCGCAAAGATTGTTACCACCCGAGTCTTGGCCGAAGTATTCAAGAGCCGTTTGGGCTACGCCGCTGCCGGTCAACCCCGAGGGCGCATAAGTGTTCAGGATATGAGTACCAAAAGTGCCTGGATGATTCGCTTGCGCCCACGCCTCGAATTCGGGAGCTGGGGAAAGGATCGTCCTACCTCCCGTGGAAGCCGATGAACGCTGCGGTTCGGCGGCGAAGAAAAAGAAGAATTGATGGTGAGGGATGATGGGACCACCAACTGCCCCTGAGAAATTGTTGCTGTGGAATGGGGAGTACTTATGGGCTGAACCTGGCAGTGAAAACGTCGCAGACATGTTCTGGTAGGCGAAATAGTCGCTAGCGAGTCCGTGGAACTTGTCCGATCCGGACTTGGTCGTGCTCGCCATCTGCACGCCACTGGAGCCGCCATACTCCGCCGAGAACGTAGTGACCTGAATATTGGTTTCTTGAACGGCATCGGGGTTGGGAGTCAGGTTCAAAACACCTTGGCGGACGGCGCTGGTGATGTTGAGTCCATCGACGATGAATTGGTTTGACACAGTGCCCTGGCCGTTTAGCGCTGACGTCCACCTGTGTTTCCGTGGAGAAGTTATCCACGCCCGATCCAGGAGTACCTCCACCCACAACACCCAAACCAGAAACGCCCGGCGCCAGCGTCACTAGAGAGATGAAGCTGCGTCCGGCCAGCGGAAGCGAGGACAAAGACTGAGTTTCAAGAGTGACTTGAGTGCGCGTTTCCGCGGTGTTCATCAGCGGTGCCTCAGCGGTGACGGTCATCGCCTCCGTTGCCATACCCACCTTGAGAGAAATGGGAACGTTTAGGTTCTGGTTCGTCTGCAAAGTGACTGTGGCTTCTGTTTTGGTGAAACCCTTCGCTTCCGCAGTGATCGTGTAGGCTCCTGGAGCCAGGCTCAGAAACCGGTAGTTGCCCGACTCATCGGAAGTAGCGGTCGCGGAAACCTTGGTAGCAGCGTTGACCAGCTGCAACGTTGCATTCGCGACTCCCGCGCCACTTGGGTCTTCGACGACGCCTTGAATGTTACCGGTGAACTGCGCGTAGCTCGCGCCGCACATGAACAGAATG
>JAYVCW010000059.1:0-2944 GCA_043749775.1 Acidobacteriaceae bacterium
GGATGAAAGGCGATCTCGAAGGCGGTAGACAGGCCCTCTCAGAAGCGAGTAGAATCCAACACGAGGCTGACGTGAAACAGGCTCAGATGCTGAGACGGAAATAGCCACTCTCCAAACCGGACACCCTCCAAACCGGACGCTTGACAGTCGATGACATCTGTGACTAAACTCCGGGCAGCGAAGCATTTGTAACGTCCGCAGAACAGGAGAATTGGTATGACCGACATCTCGAGGCGCACCTTAATAAGACAAGCGACCGCTTCCCTGACCGCCGCTTCATATTCCCGAATCATGGGAGCAAACGAGACCGTCCAGATTGCCGTCATAGGCGTGGGCGTGAGAGGCACCGGCCACGTTCGATCCCTCAGTAGTCTAAAAGGGTTCAATATCATTGGCGTGTGTGATGTGTACGGCAAAAAGGCTGAAGCTGCCAAGAACAATTGGGCGCCAAACGCCTCCACGTTTTCCGATCACCGCAAGGTTCTGGAAATGAAAAACCTTGACGCGGTGCTCATCGGCACCCCCGATCATTGGCATGTTCCGATCTCTATGGATGCGATCGGGGCGGGTAAAGACGTTTACTGCGAGAAGCCGATCACGTTAAAGATCGGCGAGGGGAACGCGCTCCGGAAAGCGATCGAGGGTTCGAACCGCATTTTCCAATCCGGCATGCAGCAGCGCTCGATGTCGCATTTCTTACAGGCTCGCGATGAATATATCAAGGCGGGAAAGCTCGGGAAAGTGACGTTTGTCAGGACCTGGTGGAATGGCAGTGTGAGTTCATTCGTGAAGCCGGTTCCGCCTGAATTGAAGAGTCAACCAGCGGATTTGGACTGGAAGCGTTTTATCGAACCCGTTGAAAAGAGCCGCCCCTATCACGCTTATCAGTACAACTGCTTCCGCGCGTTCTTCGATGTTGGTGGTGGCCAGTTTACAGATCTGTTCACCCATTGGGTGGATGCGGCGCACATGCTGATTGGCGAGGATATACCCGATATGGCCTTCGCCAGCGGGGGACAATTCATCCCCGAACTAAGAAACGACGGGAGCGGCAGGACAATTCCAGACACCGTGAACGCACAACTACATTATCCGAGTGATTGGATGTGTACCTTTGAGGCTACGATGGCCCCAGGGATAAACAACAATGGCCTAGATTTTTATGGCACGAAAGGCCGACTGTTTATCACGCGCGCGGGGTTCCAGTTCACACCAGTGGACCCCAACCAGCCCACTGGATACGGCGATGGACGCGGACTGGCTCGCCCGGCGCGTTCAGGACCTCAAACTGCTCGCCCACCGCTCCCTTTTTCTCCCGTAGAGCCTGCCAACCCCGATAGTGTTATTGTTCGCGCCTCAGCGGGCGATCAACATTTACAGAATTTCCTGGATTGCATTAAGTCCAGGAAGGCACCCAACGCGACGATCGTGGATGGCCTTCGCGCAGCACAGGCCTGCCATCTTTGTTCAGTGTCTTATCAACAAGGACGCAAGCTGCGGTTCGATCCCGTCAAAGAGAGATTGGTAGGTTGATGCTCGAGCTGCCCACTCCGGACAGCTCGACATTAAAACTGAAGCCTAAGTCCCATTTGCCAAAGTCGAGGGATATATGTCGCCGCGGTTGCGAATATTTTGCCAGCGGTATTCGGCGCGTCCACAGTCGCATTCGGCTGCCCCAGATTGGTGTGGTTGAGGAAATTGAATGCTTCCGCCCGAATCTGCAGCTTGGCGCGCTCCCGCAGGGAAATCTCCTTGAAAGCGGAGAAATCCAATTGCCAGAAGTGTGGGCCATAGAGAGCATTCCGGCCTATGTTTCCTATCGTGCCCTTTTCCGGACGTTGCCATGGACCGCATACCTGGCCATTCGCGCTTAGCAGCGTCGAGCAAGTCGCATACCAGCCAGTCTGACCCGGGTCGCTGACGGTCGTAGATCCAACCAGGTTCGCTCTGCACTCACCGGCCACGTCTTCATCGCTGGTGCAATTGGTGTAGCCTGGCGTGAATGGAAGGCCCGTGGTCCATGTATGGACAGCGTTTAGCTGCCAACCGCCAGCGGCGTAATCGAGAGCACGAGGCATGTCGTGGAAGTATTTCTGGCCGCGCCCTACCGGAACTTGCCACAATCCCGTCACCACGATGGCGTGATTCCGGTTCTGCGAGCTTGGTCCATAACCGATAGAGCGGTTGTAAATATATTGATTCGAGTCGAAGTCCATCGCTTTAGACCACGTATAGTGACCCAGTATTTGCAAGCCGCCGCTGAATCGCTTTTCCACCTTGGCCTGCATCGCTTCATAGTTGCTGCTCGAGTCATTACCCGAATACCGGGTACTCTGAGTCCAGCCAAAACGGTTGAAGAGAGGCTTACGCTGATTGGTCGAGAGCCCCTGATTGTAACCCGCAAGACTGATGTCATTCGTGTTGTAGCCAAAGTTGTACCCCGGCTGAACATGAGTGCCTTTATTTCCGATATAAGCGATTTCGATAGACGAGCTATTTGTGAGTTGTTGCTGGACCGTGAAGTTCCAAGAATCGACCGTCGGGATTCTCAGTTTTGACGATGTGATATCCGCCAGATATCCATTAGGCTCCAATGGATTCCCGGTAGGGCCCTTGGGCTGGGATGCCAGAATCACAGCCGGATCCGAAGTTGGCGGCGGGCCTTGCGCAAGTGTAAATACGGTCTGATAGTTGAATGCCGGATTGACCTGCTGTCCGGCCAGAACCGGAAGGTTCTGGGTCACGTTGTGGCCGAACACCGCGCCGAAGATCCCGAGCGAGTAGCCGCGCCCGTAACCGACGCGCACTACGGTTTTGCTGGTCGCCTTGTAAGCGATACCCAGACGCGGGGCAAACGCGTGAGGGGGCGAACTGGTATTCATGTTCAGGCTTACACCCTGTGCGCCGGCCACCAAGACTTCGCCGGTGGCTTGATCAACTCGAC
>JAYVCW010000060.1:0-13212 GCA_043749775.1 Acidobacteriaceae bacterium
GACCATATTCGTAAAGCCCTCGAACATGGAGCCCACGCGATCACAGCAAACAAGGGCCCCATCGTCCACGGGTATGCGGAACTCAGAGAAGTTGCGAGACAGCATGGCCGCCAATTTCTTTTTGAGTCGACCGTGATGGATGGAGTTCCGATCTTTTCACTTTTTCAAAATTGTCTGCCGGCTTTGGAGGTCATCGGATTCAAGGGGATACTGAACTCCACTACGAACGTGATTTTGACTGGCATGGAGCAGGGATTTACTTTTGCCGATTCACTGGCCCGCGCCCAGGCGATAGGGGTGGCGGAGAGCGATGCGAGTGATGACATCGACGGTTGGGACGCCGCCGTGAAAGTGTCGGCGATTGCCACGGTAGTGATGGGGGTGCATCTGCCGCCGCAAGAGGTACAGCGCGAAGGAATTCGTGCTTTGAGCGGCGAGGATGTTCGCAACGCGCGTAAAGCGGGTATGCCTTATAAGCTAGTTTGCCGCGTTCGTCGGCAGGATGCGGGAGTCAATGCCAGTGTGCGACCAGAGAGGGTTCCGCTCAGCGATCCCATGACACTCGTAGACGGAACATCATCCATCATCCAATTTGAAACTGATATTTTTCCTGGGCTAACGATTACGGAAGAGAATCCTGGACTATATGCAACTGCGTACGGAATGCTGGCCGACTTCATCCGCGCCGTAAATTCCTGAGAACCAACAAAAGCACTATCACCAGAGCGGGCCTTCCCCGACAATCAGAACCTAAGTGGGCGTGGGCGGTACTTCTACGTCTCGCGTGTAAAAGATTTTTTCTTATTGTTGGTTCGTATCAGGTCTCGAACGTCAGCCGGGAGAGAAGTTATATGTCTGGACAAGTGGTGCTCTACTTTGACGATCAAGCTGCCGCTCTTCGCTTCGCTCTAGCTGCCGGGTCGGTGATGTCAGGCGGCGAACCCCGCGCCACGGATGAATTGGTGCAGGAGACAGCACGGGCGACGCGGATCCGAGTCGACTCTGCAAACAACTCCGGCTCCAATGGTGGCAAAGGCAAGAAGGGGACGTCTCCCGAACGCGCCGCCTAGTCTGGGTTTCACGATCATGGCGTGGCCGGGTTGTTTAGTAACCGCGCTGGCGATTTATTTTGCCGGATGGCGCCCCCACCTTTGACGTCACTTAACCGTCACTAGCGCCCCCCTCAATTACAATGTCAGCTTATGCTCGCGGCTGACCAGAAAATTGCAAACTCATCTTCGCCCTCACCTTCGCACTCATCTTTGACTTCCAACTCGCACTCTGGTCCGCACTCGGACAAGTCTGACCAACGGTTGGACGTTGCATGGGTGCGCTCGCAGTTCCCCGCCCTTTCGCAAACGGTTCGAACAATGTCGGGCGATACTCCCGCATTTTTTTTTGATGGGCCGGGCGGCACGCAGGTTCCGCAGCGCGTGCTTGATGCGATGTCTGGCTATCTGGCAAACAACAACGCCAACACCGGCGGCGCCTACGCGACGAGCCGCAACACCGACAGCATGATCGCCGATGCGCGCGCCGCTATGGGCGATTTTCTGAATTGCGACGCGGATGAAATCGTTTTCGGGGCCAACATGACAACCTTGACTTTTGCCATGAGCCGGGCCCTCGGACGCGACCTCGTTGCGGGTGACGAGATTCTGCTTACTTTGCTCGACCACGATGCAAACTTTTCTCCGTGGAAAGCACTGGAAGAAAAAGGTGTAGTCATTCGCACCGCAAAACTCAAAGAAGAAGATTGCACGCTAGACATGCAGGATCTGGCATCGAAAATCAGTGATCGGACGCGCATCGTGGCCGTCGGATACGCCTCGAATGCGGTCGGTACGATCAACGATGTCGCCGAGATTGTGCGTCTGGCGCGACAGGCGGGAGCATTGAGTTACATCGACGCCGTCCACTACGCTCCTCACGGAGCGATTGACGTGCGCGCTCTCGATTGCGATTTTCTCGTGTGCTCTACCTATAAATTTTTTGGCCCGCATATGGGAGTGCTTTTTGGAAAGCACGAACATTTGAAGAAGTATCGCCCTTATAAAGTTCGTCCGAACAGCGACAACATTCCAAATTGCTGGGAGTGGGGCACTCTGAATCACGAGTGCATCGCAGGCATTAAAGCTTGTATCGACTACTGGGAAGAGCTTGGCAACAGAGTCGGCGGGCGGGCCGCGTCTGTATTACAAGAGGGAAAAGCGCCGGGTGGTTCCGCGCGGCGGCAAGCCATCTTATCGGCGCAGCGGGCGATCCACGCCCACGAACGCGAGATGATGGAAAAAATGATTGCGGGATTGCTCACGATTCCGAGGCTCAAGCTTTACGGCATCAAGGATCCGTCTGGTTTCGAAAAGCGGTGCGCGACGTTCGTTGTGCGCATTGAGGGACACACTCCGCTGGAACTGGCAACGAAACTTGGCGAGCGCGGCTTCTTCACCTGGGATGGAAACTACTATGCTCTGAATCTCACGGAACAGCTGGGCGTCGAAGCTTCTGGAGGATTCCTACGCATCGGTTTGGTGCACTACAACACGACGGAGGAAGTGGAAAGGTTGCTGCAGGCGCTGCGAGAGATAGGGCGATGACTGAAATTACATGTGGTTTCGAGACGAGATGACATTTTCTAACTTTTCTACTTCTAGAGTAGGGTTTCTTCTACCTTGCCGTTTCGCCCCACCAAAGCAACTTGCGCAAGCCCGATGAATAAGCCGTGTTCAACCACGCCCGGGATATTGCTTAGTTGCGCCGCCAACGCTGCCGGAGAGTCTATTTTTCCAAAACTGCAATCGAGAATCTGATTGCCATTGTCGGTCATGAAGGCTTTCCCGTCTGCTGTGGTACGCATTTTGGTTGAAGCTCCAAGGGCGGCGATTTTCTTTTCGACGACAGTTCGAGCAAATGGGATGATCTCAACCGGCAAAGGAAATTTACCGAGTACAGCGACAACCTTGCTTGAATCCGCAATGACTACCATCTTTTTTGACGCTGACGCGATGACTTTCTCGCGCAGCAAGGCACCGCCTCCGCCCTTGATGAGACTGAGGTCTGGAGCGATCTCGTCAGCGCCGTCGATGGTGATGTCGTTTTCCGGATGAGCGTCCAGAGTCGTTAGCGGAATGCCCACTGTGCGCGCCAACTCGGCGGTTTGCGATGACGTCGGGATCCCAAGAATTTTCAAGCCCGCCTTCACGCGCTCGCCTAGAGCGACGACTGCGAAATAGGCGGTCGAACCGGTGCCTAGACCAACGATGTCGCCGTCGCGGACAAGTTGTGCGGCGGCGCGTCCAGCAGCTTCTTTTTCATTTTCTTTCGCCATTCCTGGGTAAGCTTTCCTGTTCGAGCCGTTTGAATTTTGTTTCAATATCTATCTGTTTACGATTTCGATGTAGGCCAAATATCCTGCGAGCACCAAACCAAGAAGCCCGAGCAGATACGAAACCAGGTCGATGATGTATCCCGCCGGCTGGAAGGTGTCTGTGTCGAGTTGCATGCGAGTCTTGCGGTAACGTATGAGACCGGCGAGAATCAGGAGCACTCCGCCGACGGCAGAAATAATTCCAAGCCAGGTAGTGAAGCCGGGAGTGTTCGCTTCATGCCCCTGCAATTTCAGAAATTCGCGCAGGGCGATTGAAAAGCGCCCGATCGCGAAACCGAAAACGATCGTGGCCACTCCAGTACGAAGCCATGCCAGGAATGTGCGTTCATTTGCGAGATGATCGCGGGCACGATTGGGGTTAGAAATGTCAGGCATGCTTGCGCCGCCGCTATTATTCCACAGCCTTTGCATCAGGGCGCTGACGCGAGAAATGTTTTCCACGAGCTCCGCGGGAAAGTTGGGACGTTGCGCAAATACTCGGCGGAGTTGGAGGATGCAGTGTACGACTGCTATCACGGAAAACTATTTAGCCGGCGAGCACTGGCGCTTGCCACGGGCCGCGGGCGGCCTCAAGCTTGGCCGCGACTGACAACACGAGTTCCTCTTGCCACGGTCGCCCGACAATCTGTACAGCGATCGGCAGGCCTTCGGGAGAGCGCCCCATCGGCACTACGACCGCCGGGAAGCCAAGAAGGTTGAACCACTCACAATAGCTCCAGGCATCCAGATACTGCACCGTTTTGCCTTCTACCTGCCATTCGCGCTCACCGTGGCGAAAGGCTGGGATGGCTGCCGTCGGGCAAAGCAGGATGGGATATTGGCGCATTTGTATGAGGATTTTTTCGCGCACGGCATCGCGACCAATCCATGAAGCGAGAAGCGATTCGGCGGTAAGTGCGGGCCTGGCTTTCGCCCATCTTCGGAACTCGCGCAGGATGGAACTCAATTCTTCGTCGTGGCCGTGCAAGATGGGCTCTAGAATCATTCCCCCGGCGGAAACAAAGAAATCAGCCCAGATCAGACGGGCTTCCTCGAGACCTTCCGGGCGAAATTGATTGACGGTAAAGCCGCAATTTATGAGATAGGACGCTGCGTTTCTTACAGCGTCTCGAGTCTCGCCAGTGACCGGAGTTCTGCCGTCGTATTCAAAGACGGCAATCTTGATTTGTTCGAGTTGAGTTTGATGAAGCTCCGTGTTGCTTGCTTCACTAACTGGAGCGGCGCATGGATCTCCGTCGTGATATCCCGCCATGGCGTTGAATAATAGTCTGACGTCTTCTATCGTGCGCGCCATCGGCCCGACAACTCCGAGTAACGCGAAAGGGCCGCCAGCCTTGGGATAATGGCCACTGGATGGGACGCGTCCGGGAGTCGGCTTTAGTCCGCAGATGCCGCAGAAGTGGGCTGGCTCGCGAATCGAACCGCCGCCGTCGCTGCCCACTCCACCGGCGGACAGCCCGGCAGAAATCGCGGCTGCCTCTCCGCCACTCGATCCTCCGGCGGTGCGCGTCAAATCCCACGGGTTGTTGGTGCGCCCGTAGAGAAGATTGTCAGTTTCCCAAGCCATCAGAAACTCGGGAGCGTTCGTTACTCCAAGAATGATTGCGCCCGCGCTTCGCAAACGCGCGACGAGGGGAGCGTCTTCGCTTGCGACCTGCCCCTTGCGCAGAGTCGAACCGGCTTCGACTCGATGCCCCGCTACATCGATCGAAGATTTGATTGACAGGGGCACTCCATGCAAAGGGCCGACGGCGGTTCCGCTTTGAATCACGGCTTGAGCCTTTTCTGCCTGAGACAGAACGCGTTCGGGACGGAGATCAACAAAAGCATTCAGGCTCGGGTTCAGCTTCTCGATGCGTTCAAGATGGGCGTGCGCGACGTCTACACATGAAATTTCCTTTCGCCCAATCAGGGCCGCGATCTTGTGCGCCGGAGCAAGACAAATTTCGTTCATCGGATTGTCCAATTAGAAGTCAGCATATCAGCGGCGGTGATTCCATCATTCTTCGCCCATGCGAAACCCGTCAATTTTCCAGTGTCGCGCTTTTTCCAGTAAAGTAAGTTAGATAAAGCCTCAGGGGACGCGAAGAGTTTCGAGCTTCCATAAAGTATCCGAGCACAAGTTAGAGGCGGAGTAACAGCAGGAGCGGCATTCATGAAGCGAATCAACAAAGTGGCAGTTTTAGGCGCAGGCACCATGGGCTCTCGCATCGCGGCGCATTTTGCCAACGCTGGCGTGCCTTCCCTGCTGCTTGATATAGTCCCGCCGGATGCAGCCAGCGTGGCTCGCAACAAGTTTGCTTCTGCCGGGCTGGAGGGCGCTCGAAAATCAAAGCCCGCGGCATTCTTTGAACCTTCGCTGGCACGGCTGATCACCATCGGAAATTTTGAGGACGACCTGAAAAAACTTTCCGAAGTGGACTGGATCATAGAAGCGGTGGTTGAGAATCTGGATATCAAGAGGTCGCTGCTGCGAAAGGTCGAGGCGATTCGCAAGCCAGGCACCATTGTTTCCACTAATACCAGCGGGCTCCCCGTGGCAAAAATCGCGGAAGGATTTTCTGAAGATTTTCGTCGTTCGTGGTTTGGCACTCACTTTTTCAATCCGCCGCGCTACATGCGATTGTTGGAGATCATTCCCACTCCTGATTCTGATCCGAAGCTGATTGAAGCGGTCGAGCATTTTTCTGATATCCAACTTGGCAAGGGAGTGGTGCGTGCGAAAGATACTCCCAACTTCATTGCCAACCGCATCGGAATATTTTCTGTGCTCAACGTGATGCGGCTCATGCGGGAAATGGATTTGAGCATCGAAGAGGTCGACGCGCTGACCGGTCAAGCGATCGGATGGCCGCGTTCGGCAACCTTCCGAACGATTGACATGGTGGGACTCGACATTCTCGGCCACGTCGTATCGAACATGACGGAGAATGTGCGCGATGAACGCAGCGAGCTTAAAATTCCTGATTTCTTCCGCCAGATGTTAGAGCGAAAGTGGCTTGGAGATAAGACCAAGGGCGGATTTTACAAAAAATCAAAAAGTACTGACGGGAAAAAGGAAGACGAGCGCATGGCGCTTGAGTGGAAGACGCTGGAATATCATCCGCGCCAGAAACCGAAATTCGCAGCGCTCGACATGGCGAAGAATGTGGATGAGCCCCGCGCTCGCGTTCGCATGCTGCTTGGCCTGGATGCAGGTTCCGGTTCGCAGAAAGCCGACAAGGCGGGAGATTTTCTCTGGGCAGCACTTTCTGATTTGTGGACTTACTCCGCCAATCGCATTCCCGAAATTTCTGATTCGGTCGTCGAAATCGATCGAGCCATGCGCATGGGGTTCAACTGGGAACTTGGCCCGTTCGAATTGTGGGACGCGGCTGGAGTGAAGGCGACAGTCGACCGCATGAAAAAAGAAGGGCGGCCGGTCGCCGCCAACGTCGAAAAATTGTTGGCCAGCGGAAAAACATCATGGTATGCGGATGACCGGTCGACGCCATCGGGCCGTTGCTATTTTGATTTAGCGTCAGGTTTCGATTCAGCAACAGGACAAATGAAGCCGGTTGACGTGTCGCCGGGCGTTTGGTCGGTCGAGGTTGCGAAGAAGTCGAATGCGAATGGAGTGGTCAAGAAAAACTCCGGCGCTTCGCTGGTCGATCTGGGCGACGGCGTCGGATGCATTGAGTTCCACTCCAAAATGAACGCGCTCGGCGGCGACATCATTTCTCTGATTCAACAGACGTTGAAGCCGGGCGGCGCCGGGGACAGTTTCGACGCTTTCGTCATTTCGAACGACGCAACGAATTTTTCGGTTGGCGCAAATTTGATGTTGTTGCTGATGTCGGTACAAGAGGAAGAGTGGGACGACGTCGATCTCGCCATCCGGCAGTTCCAAGGAATGACGCAGGCAATCAAGTTCTCGACAAAGCCTGTAGTGATCGCGCCTTTCGGCCTGGCGCTAGGGGGCGGATGCGAGGTTTCGCTGCATGCCGCGGCGCGCCAGCCCCATGCCGAGCTTTACATGGGTTTGGTTGAAGTTGGCGTCGGGCTGCTTCCGGGCGGGGGCGGCTGTAAGGAGATGGTTCTGCGCGCCATCGATAGCGCAACGTCGATTCGTCCTGATGGGCGC
Organism: Acidobacteriaceae bacterium; assembly: GCA_043749775.1. GTDB lineage: Bacteria > Acidobacteriota > Terriglobia > Terriglobales > Acidobacteriaceae > Acidiflorens. Next base: position 7,512 of record JAYVCW010000060.1, read on the forward strand.
GGTGAATCGGTCGAGCTCATGGAAGCGATGAAAAAGGCTTTTGAGATTATCGCCACGGCAAAAGTCGCGACCTCAGCGCATGAAGCACGCGGCTATGGATTTCTTTCGACTTCCGACCGAATCACTATGAATCGTGAGCGAGTTCTCTCGGACGCAAAAGCGCGAGCGCTGGAACTGGCGCGCTCCGGCTACGAACCGCCGGTCATGCGCACTGATATCCCCGCTCCCGGGGAAAATATTCTTGCCGCTTTGAAGATGGGAGTTCACATCATGCGTGAAGGCGATTTCATCAGCGATCACGAGAAGAAGATGGGCACGAAGATCGCAGAGGTGTTGTGCGGAGGCAACGTCACTCCAGGCACTCCCGTTAGTGAACAGTACTTTCTTGATCTCGAGCGCGAGGCGTTCAAGTCGCTCTGCGGCGAGAAAAAGACGCAGGAGAGAATTCAGTTCACCTTAAAAACAGGCAAGACGCTACGGAACTAAATAGAACGTGGGAGCCAAGCAAAGCTGGGCAGGCAGAGCCCGGCAAAGCTAGGGCTTATTAGCGAGCGCCCGATCCACGGAAAACGCTCCGGCTCCTCGCGACAGCAGCACACCGGCAATCGCAATGGCGAGCAGATGATACTCATAGCCCTCGCCTTTTTGATTCCCCGCCCAGTTCATGAAAAATCCATTCGCCAGGTGAACCGTGAGCACGGCGCCAATCATCTCGACGCCAATTCCGAAGGCGGCGACGCGAGTAAGGAGCCCCACGATCAATCCCAAGCCACCAAAAAATTCTATGCAGATCACGAGAAAAGCGACTGGACTGTGAAGGTGGGCCATGTGGGTCAGGTAGCCCATGGTGCCACTGAACCCATAGCCGCCAAACCATCCCAACATCTTCTGCGCTCCGTGCGCGAAGAACACGACCCCGAGAACCAGGCGCAGCGTGGTCAAGGCGATGTCGTTCGCAGTAGTCATCAGTTTCTTCATCGTTTCCCTCCCTATTGTCGTTATAACGACAATATCTTGGACTTCATCATTCTATTCGAAGATTCACTTTATTCGAAAAATCACTTGGCAATCGCGATTTTTTGCCCTGCTGCGGTGGATTTCAACTCTTGAAATCCGCCACTCCGTTCCAGATCAATTGGACCGCAATCGATAAAATGAGAAATCCAAAGATGCGGTTGATCGCGCCTATCGCGCTCGGCCCGAGGCGTTTGACGAAGGGGCCGCCGAGATTGAGAAAAAGATACACCGTCAATCCGAGCGCAATAATTCCGACAATCATTCCCATGTAGGAAACGAAATGATCCGCATGAGCCGCCAGGCCCATGACTACCCCGATCGATCCGGGTCCGGAGAGCATCGGCATCGCCATCGGCGTCAGAGAAATATCTTCTTTGGTTAAGGCCTCGCTGCTCTCAGCCATTGTCATGCGGCTTGAGCCCGTGACCATTCCCCATGCGGTATTCGCCACGATCAGGCCGCCTGCAATCTTGAGGACGGGCAGAGAGATGCCAAAGAAGTTCAGCACGAAGCGGCCGACAAGCATAAATCCAACGAGGATGGCGATGACATAGGCCGAGGTTCTGAGGGCTGTGCGGTTCCGCTCCGCGGGCGAAAATCCGGTAGTAAGGCTGAAGAAAAGGGGAATGCCGCCGAGGGGATTCACGATGGGAAAGAGGGCCAGGAACGTCGCCGCTGCCGCTGACGGCAAATCGTGCAGAAGATGGGTGACAGCAATTTGCGCGTTCGAAGCAATGTCCATTTTGAGGACTGAGTATATCGCGAGCGAGTGGCCGCTCAGGCACGCCTGCAGGCAATAAACTGCGGGGCGTTAATGTGCGGGCGTGAATCGGTAAGAAAATCTATTGCGGGGGCTTCGTGGCCGGCCTCGCGGAGGGCGCCGTCCCATTGAGATAAGTCACGGAATTCTCCGCGATTTCTCCGTTGTGACGCTTGCGCGCACGGGGCGCTGTCTCAGCAGCCTTTGGCGCAGTTTTACTGTTAGGACGGTCAAGGTAGGTCACGGTGTCGCGAGCAATGAGATCGTCGGTATGCCGCCGCAAATCTCTTGTACTCGCGGCCGACTTCTTGCTGGCCGATGTATTAGCTTGCGCTGCTGCCGGTTTCGGGGCCGAAGCTTTTGCAATTACCGCCGGTTTCGCGGCCGGTTTTGTAATCGCGGTTACTGGCGCCGGTTTAACAGAAGCGCTTGATTTCCCTGCATCGCCGTTTGCAGCAGGATTGGAGACAGCGGATGAAGATGCCGCTGAAGATGAAGAAGGGCTGCTCACGGCAGCGGGAGCGACGGCCGGTTGGGGAGTGGCATCGGTGCGGCCCGATCTTAGTCCAACAACTAACACTAACAACAGGCCGAGGCTAGCAAGCGAGGCCGTGATGATTCCGAGCCGCGGGGAAAGTTGCTGCGAGAAGCGATGTTGCATGATCGCAGGCCAGATCGGACGCGACGGCGTCGGGGGGCGCCTGGGGACTTCTGCTACAGGCGATACTTTCTCGAAGGTGGGCTGGTTCACGACAGGCCGGTTGAACACGGTCTGCTCGAGAAGAGGTTTATCTGACACTGCACTCGCGATTGCGGGGCGATTTGTGATCGGCGGATGAACCGCTGGGCGCGCGATTTTGGAAGATGCGATCGAAATTCCGCTCGGCGAGGAATAAGGCTCCGAATTCCAACGATTCACGTGTGACATCGGAATCAAGCTGTCCTGGAAATCAAAACTGGAATCGGGCTTAGTAACGGATCGGACGCTTGCTTCGTCGCGAGGATCAACCCGAGCCGAGACGGAAGACGCCACTACCGATCCGCTTGTCGCAGGCACCGGCGAGTCGGAGTAAGTCTGAGCAGAATCGAGCGTGGAAGACGCGTTTGGAATCGTGTAGGCAGTCGGAACCGATAAGTCGCGAACGAAATCGAGCGACGCTGAGCGCTCGCCGTCCCGAACGACAACGTTGGCCGTGAGCTTTTCGCCCGATTTTGCCTCGACTCGCAATTCAAGATCGGCTCTGTGAGTTGGGACGGCGTCGGGAGAGACGACCTCAACTGTGTAACCACGCAAGATGAGGTCAGCAGCCAACTCGCGTGAGCAGGCCTCGGAGCGGGTAATGATTCGAGCTAGTGCCATAGCGAATGGCCCCCGGCGTTCTGGCTTCCAATTGTACCGATTGCTCCCAACGAGTGTCCCGAAAAATTTGACGCGTAACCTTTACTTTTCGTCTATCACTCCTACTCCAAAACTTTGGCGGCCCGGTTCAAAGCCGCAGCCAGTACCGCGAGTTGCTGCTGTGTTCGGCTCAAGTCAGCCGCGTCGATGGCCTCAGTTACTCCTGGGATTACCACTGCGGCGTATCCGGTATATTGACCGGGCGCGTAGATGGAATGATGGAACCAGGGGCGATTCGGCAATCCCTCTGGAATCAAGAGCGCTCGTTCCGCCTCACGAAGCCGGGTGTTCAGCGCGTCCGGTGAGCCTGTCGCTTTGCGTTGCTTCACGAGCATCTTTGTTCCGGCATCCTGCAAATGACGCGCGCCCTGAATAGCCGCTGCAAAATTCGGCGACTTATCTCCAAAGCGGTCTTTGCTCTTGCCTTGGGCCGAATCGAGATACACAGCAATTTCTTTGCCGTAGTTGGCATAGTCGTATGGCAGGACGTCGGCGCTCGACATTCGCAGCAGCTCCAGCCCGTAGACTCGCGCCATCTGCTGCTCATAGACAAAGTCGGGATCTCCAAACTTCTTGAACCAGGCGAAGTTATCGAAGGCAGAGTGGTAGACACCGTAATCGCCGCTCGAACTGATGTCGGTCGAGGGCACTCCGAGGTGCTGCAAGAATACGGTGTAATCAGAGCCGCTTCCGAGATCGCCGACCGGAACATCATTGTGGGAAGCGGCTGGCGGCGGTCTGAAGGTGCTCGTCTCTTGCGGCTTGGGACTGTCGGGACTGGGCTGGCTCGACTTTTTCCAGGCTTCGTACACCGTTCCGCCATCCGGCGAAGGAACGGCTTTCGCAATCTCTCGAATAAATTCTTTCAGGCTGGGAACGCCGGAAGCGCCAAATTTTTTGCCCGCGACGGCAACGTCCATATTGAAGTAGGCTGCAGCATTTTGCAGATCATGGGCATGGTCTTCACCCCACTCGGTCGATCCGATCAGGCCTTCTTCTTCGGCATCCCAACTGCCAATGACAATAGTGCGCCTGGGCTTCCAGCCCGACTTAATAAGTTCGCCGAGACCGTGCACCGTCTCGAGCATGGCCGCCGTACCGCTATTCGGATCGACTGCTCCGTAGACCCAGGCATCGCGGTGGTTGCCGGCTACTACCCATTCGGCGGGCGCGGATGAACCGGGAACTTTACCGATCACGTCCCAAATGGTGCGGAATTGATAGTCCTGCTTCAGGTGCATTTTCACTTTCGCCGGCCCGGGACCAACATGGTAGGTAAAAGGTAACGCTCCCTGCCACTCCCGCGGAGATGAGGGTCCGCCGAGGTTTTCGAGGATCGGCGAAGCGTCCGCGTAGGACAGGGGCGTCACCGGAATTTTTGGCATCTGCTCTGACAAATTTGGAGAGATGCGCTTGGAATCTTCAAGATTTGAAGAAGAGGCGATGCCCGGTGTAGTCGGGTCGCCGGGAAACTGAAACATGTATCCGACCGAGCCGCGCTGCACACCGCTTGCCGGGCGCCACGGCCCCTTAGGATAAGCGTCGCCGCGATAGTAGCCGTCATCTTTCGGATCGGAATAGATAATGACCGCCGCCGCGCCGCGCTCCTGGGCAACAAATTCTTTCACGCCGCGAAAATTTTCTCCGTATCGAACGACGACGACCTTGCCGCGCACATCGACATTCATCTGTTTGAGCTTGTCGAAATCCGCAGGAGAGCCGTAGTTTGCATAGACCACGTCGGCCTCAACGTCTCCGGAGGGGGCCATTCCATTGAAAGCGTTTACGATGCGTGGGTCATTTTGAAAGGGATCGTCACTGACTTTCTCAGGCCGAGGTCCGTGCATCTCGACTCCAGCTGGCGCCGTCATGTCGACGCTGACCTCAGCGGGATAGTTCATCCACACTTTGTATTCGACAATTTCAGTTTCGAGGCCGGCGTCGCGGAATTTGCCGGCAACATAGTCGGCAGTCGCCTTGTCTTCGGGAGAGCCGGCAATGTGCGGCGCCTGGGTCAGGATGCGAAGATGCTCCTCCGCCAGTTTGGGGTCGGGCGCGGCGATAAATCTTTTCTCCGCCTCACGCTCGGCGGCAGAATCGCGAAAGCCGGTGATGGACGAGCCTTCCGCAGAGGTAGCGGCTGAAGGATTTTTTGCCGTCGTCTTGCTTGCCTTATTTTCTTCGTTGGTCTGACCCGATAACCGCGCCTGTGAGGCAAGCACTATGGAAAACAGAAAGAAGCCAGCAATCAATTTCATTGAACTCCTCATCCTCATGAAGACAAAAGAAACTTTCAAGTATCACGCTCTCGAGGGAGAGCAAACAGCACCGAGAATTGTATCGTGCGAACGCGCAACCGGGACGCGTTACACTGATGGCGTTATGACTAAGTCGGCAACCACGCGTTTTTCCGATCGAGTGGAGAACTACATTCGTTATCGCCCGGGCTATCCGCCAGAAGTCATCGATGTGCTGAGAACCGAGTGCGGACTGGAGCCCGAGCACACTGTGGCGGACATCGCTTC
>JAYVCW010000061.1:0-9100 GCA_043749775.1 Acidobacteriaceae bacterium
TCTTGACCGAAGAACGTAAAGTCGTGCTGGAAGAACGTCCCTCCGCACCCAAAATTGTGTCGCAATCGCGGTGGGTCACCACTCTGCGAGCACTACGCCACCGCAATTTTCAGCTCTTCTTTAGCGGGCAGATGATCTCGCTGACCGGCACCTGGATGCAAAGCGTCGCCCAGGCATGGCTCGTCTATAACATGACGAAGTCGCCGCTGCTGCTTGGAACGGTCGGGTTCGCCAGCCAGATACCAGTATTTTTACTTTCTCCATTTGGAGGAATTACCGCCGACCGGGTTAACCGTCACCGCCTGCTCATCGGCACCCAGACCTGCTCCATGGTTCTCGCGGGTGTTCTCGCCTGGCTCACTTTGAGCGGCCATATTCTTGTTTGGCAAATTTTCCTGCTCGCCGGGTTGCTTGGGGTAGTGAACGCGTTTGATATTCCCGTGCGCCAGTCATTCCTGGTCGACATGGTCGGCAAAGAAGACCTCATGAATGCCATCGCCTTGAATTCATCCATGTTCAATGGCGCGCGCGTAATTGGGCCTGCGGTCGCCGGGATTCTCGTAGCAAAAATCGGCGAGGGCTGGTGCTTTGCTGCCAACTCGGTCAGCTACATTGCAGTGATAGTCGGCTTGCTGTTGATGAAAGTGCAGAGCAGGCAACGCAGTATAAAGAGTTCTCCGGTGGAAGACATTGTCGAGGGCTTCCGGTGGGTCAGCAAAACAAAGATTATCCGCGCCCTGCTGCTGTTGATCGGTTTGGCCAGTTTGGTCGGAACGCCCTACACCGTGCTCATGCCAGTCTTCGCCGACAAGATCCTGCATGGCGGGGCGCGCGGATTAGGTATTTTGATGGGCGCAACTGGAGTCGGCGCGCTATTCGGCGCCCTGACCCTCGCCGCCAAGAATGGAATTAAAGGCCTCGGACGGTGGGTGGCAATCACCTGCGCGGGCCTGGGAGTCAGCCTCTTTTGTTTCTCCTTCTCGACCTCATTCTGGCTATCCGCCTTTCTGCTGATGCCGGTCGGTTATTCCATGATGCTGCAGATGGGCTGCTGCAATACGCTGATCCAGACGATGGTGCCGGATCATTTGCGCGGGCGCGTTATGTCTGTCTATTCGATGATGTATATGGGCATGGCTCCCTTCGGAGCATTCTTCGGAGGGGCCATGGCTCACCGCTTCGGCGCGCCCATCACGGTGGCGATCGGAGGCATAGCGTGCGTGACCGGATCGTTCCTGTTCTGGCGTGCATTGCCGGACCTTAGCATCGAGGCCCGCCGCCTCATCGTGGCCCAGGGCTTGTCTGGCGGAGAGCCGCCGCAGGAATTGAACGCGCAGGCGGTGGAGGAATAATCGTCATGGCTGAACTTGAAATACAATCCGGAGAACCGGCCCCTTTCAGTGGCTCATCGCGCTCGTGACTTCGATCAACTTCCGCTCCCGCAAGAACTCCCGCACCACTTCTGCCGCGTCGCGATGCTGTCCATCGACTGCATAATTTAGCCGCCGCATATCATCATCCGAGATTGCTCCCGCCAGCCCTTCCAGCGCCGTCCTAACCTCTGGATGCTTTTTCAGCATTTCGTCCCTCATCATGGCGACCGCTTCGTAAGGAGGAAAATAATGATGGTCATCATCAAGCGCAACCAGATCCAGAGCAGGAATCAGACCATCGGTGTTGTTGCCGGCGATGAGGTCGATCTGATGTTCTTTCAAAGCTCGGGTGACGAGGCCGAGGCTCATGATTCGTGGCGCTTCGGCGAATTTTAAGTTGTAGCTTGCGACCAGACCTTTGTAGCCGTCTGGGCGCTCCATGAATTCGTATCCAAAGCCGGCGCGCCATTTGGGAGTGAACGCCGAGGCCTGCGATACGTTGCTGAGGTGCAGCTTGCGCGCGTCCTCTCCTCGAATCACAATTGCGAACGTGTCATTGAACCCGAGCGGACGCCCCACCGTCACATGAAATTGTGATTCGTACGCTAGTTGTACGCGCTGGAAGACATTTTTTTTGTCGGCGTCCGTCTGTTGCTTCAAAACCGCCGTCAAAGCCGTGCCCGTGTACTCGGGATAAATGTCGATACGCCCGGCGAGCAGGGCCTGTTGGCAGATGAATGTTCCGGCGAGATAAAAGCGGCGTTCGACCGAAAGATGAGTGCGTTGCTCGATGATCTGGGCGAAGAGTTCTCCGAGAATGAGTTGTTCGGTGAAGTCTTTCGAGCCGACGACAATGCGATCCTCGTGCCGGCCGCATGCCGTGAAAGGCAGGATCAGGGCAGAGATCAGGGCAACAACCAGTACCAACGACAGCGGTACGCACTGCAACTGCGCCGAACGAGCGCGCGAAAGGGACGGCTTCAATGCGGCCCCTGCGTACTCAAATGCATATTTCCGAGACGGCGCTCGATTCGCCCCAACAGAAAATCAGCCAGCAGCGCGAGGAGAGCCGCTGGAACGGCTCCCGCAAGTATTACCTGGTTATTCACCATCGCCAGCCCGCGAAAAATAAACTCCCCTAACCCGCCCGCTCCGATGGCGGCCGCAATCGTGGCTAATCCAATCGAGACAACGGTTGCGATGCGCACTCCGGCCACAATCACTCCCGAAGCAAGCGGCAGTTCAACCTGCCAAAGCAACTGGCGATCGGTCAATCCCATGGCGCGTCCCGCTTCGACTATTGCCGGGTCGACACTTTGAATGCCGGCGTACGTGTTGCGGACGAGCGGCAGAAGCCCGTAGAGGGCCAGCGCGAGAATCGCAAGACGCCCGCCCCGCGCGCCAATCCACGGCACAGGCAGAAGAAAGCCGAACAGGGCGAGGCTCGGAATCGTCTGAATAATGTTGGCACCGCCAAGCACAGCCTTGCTCAGTCGCGGCACGCGCGTAATCAGAATGCCAAGCGGAATGCCTACGAGCGAAGCGAGAAGAGTCGCCACCCCAGCCAGCGTGATGTGCTCAAGTGTAAGGTCGAGCACCTGCTGATGATTCGCTCTGATGAACTGAAAAAGATTCACCTCAACCTCGTTTCTGGCCTTGCTCGCACGGTCATGATCGCTTCGTCTCCGGCAATGTCGAAAATGCTTCACGGTATGCGCGTACCAGCGGATCATCGGACCGAGAGAAGTCCGCGACCGGCAGATCGACAACCAGTCGCCCGTTTTCCATCAGCGCGATTCGATCTGCGAGCAGCAAAGCTTCACGTAGATCGTGAGTTACAAAGATGACCGTCTTCTTCATGCGCTGCTGCAGAGCGCGAAACTCTTTTTGAATCTCCGATCGCGTGATTGGGTCAAGCGCTCCAAATGCCTCGTCCAGTAGGAGAATCGGCGGATCGGCTGCCAGTGCGCGAGCGACGCCCACGCGCTGGCGCTGTCCCCCCGAGAGTTGATTCGGGTAACGGATCAGGAGATCTTCGCCGAGGCCGACTATGCCGAGTAAGTCGCGAACACGCGAATCAATGCGTGTCTTGTCCCAGTTCTCAATGTGCGGCACGAGGCCAATGTTGCGCTCGACCGTGTAGTGAGGGAACAGGCCGCCGTCCTGAATTACATAACCGATGCTCCGCCGTAATCGAATCGGGTCCCATTCGGTTGTGCGCTTGCCATTGACGCAAACGTCGCCTGAAGTGGGCAGCAACAACCGGTTGATCATTTTGAGGGTTGTGGTCTTGCCCGAGCCGCTGCGCCCAAGCAAAACGAGAGTCTCCCCTTCTTTGATCGACAGTTGAAGATCGTGGAGAAGTTCCCGCTCACTAATACGAAATGAAGCGTGATCAAATTCGATAGCCGCTTTCGAGGAAGATGCAGGGAGGCTTGAGGAAGCGACGGTCATATCGAAAAGTCAAAATGTGGCGAGGGGCTGCTCGCCCGTCCAAAAAAAATCACTGAAGTTACCGCTGAGCCAATTTATACACACTATCCGGCAAGCCTGTAATACGAATGCCACCATGCCCTTTATGCCGCATGTTGAGCCCGATTAAGAGCGCTGTGATCTGCTCAACAATGCGGGCATTCTCAAGCTTGCCCCCATCTATCGCGCGCACACCTTTAATTTTCGATGCGAGATCGATCGCGGTCTGAGTTGCATTAGGATCATCGCTGCACACAATTACATCGCACTCGACATCCGCATCGCTGTTTAATACATCCGCGGAAACATTTTGAAACGCCGCCACGACAGAGACACCCTTCGGCACGAGTTCCGCAGTCTGTTGAGCCGCGGAACCTTGCCAGACGCCGATCGTACGACTGGCGCGGCCGCCAACGCTCGCGGCCAGTGGAACCGTGGCATCAATCAAAATGCTTGCTGCGCGAATCGCCGGTTTCAACTGCTTCAAGAGCGCTGCCTGGCCTTCGAACGGGACAGTGAGAACAAGAAGATCGCTAGCCGCGCAGGCAGCCGAGTTCTCCATGCCTGAGATCTGAGCTGATCTCCCGATGCGCCTGCGGATTGCATCGGCGGTCTCGTTGGCACGGGTCACATCTCGCGATCCGACAATGATCTGCTCTCCCGCTAGCGCCCAGCGCATTGCGAGACCGCTGCCAGCGGGCCCAGTGCCGCCGATCACAGCAATGGCACGGCTCACGCGAACTCCGGCAGCGGGCTTTCTAACACATTTTCGGCAGTAGAAAATTCGGGAGCGAGTTTGATTTGCATGCGCGAATATTTGGTATTGCGCTCCGCGGGAATGCGGCCCAACTCAAGAATCAGTGACTGGAAATCTTCAGGACTCGTATACTGGCCCGCGGTCGCGCCCGCCTCGCGCGAAATATTTTCTTCCATCAGCGTTCCGCCATAGTCGTTGGCGCCCGCCTCCAGACAGAGCTGCGATAGCTTACGGTTCAGCTTTACCCATGAAACCTGAATGTTATCGATCGACCCCGCCAGCAAAGTTCTTGCGAGCGCGTGAATTTTTAAATGTTCAGAGAGCGTAGGCCCGGTGCGGGCTAGGCCCTGCTGAAACAAAAGTGTGTTCTGATGCACAAAGCCAAGCGGAACAAACTCGGTGAAGCCACCCGTCTCGCCCTGAATATTTCGAAACAAAGATAACTGCCGTACCCAATGGTCGGGTGTTTCCATGTGCCCGTACATTAAGGTTGACGTTGTGGGAATGCCACATCCGTGCGCGGTGCGAATCACCTCTACCCACTGAGCAGAAGAAAGCTTGTTGCGAGAAAGGACGTGCCGAACTTCGTCATCGAGGATTTCAGCGGCCGTACCCGGCAACGTGTCGAGCCCATTGTCGCGGAGCATCATGAGGTAGTCACGCAACGGCATGCCCGTCAGTTCGACACCGTAAACTATCTCCATGGGAGAGAATGCGTGAATGTGCATGCCCGGCGCAGCTTCTTTAACCACGCGTAAAATGTCGCGATAATAAAACGGAGTGAGGCCGTGCGGCAGACCGCCTTGAATGCAGACTTCCGTGGCGCCGAGGTCCCAAGCCTCTTTGCTCTTGCGCGCCATATCTTCGAGCGAGTGAAAATATGAATCGGCCTGACGCGGGCCTCGGCTGAAGGCGCAGAACTTACATCCCACAAAACAAATGTTAGTGAAATTAATGTTGCGGTTCACGACGTAACTGATGATGTTTCCAACCAGATCGCGCCGCAGAGTGTCAGCAGCAACCAGCAGACCGAGCAGATCCGCTCCATCGGTTCTAGCCAAAATGAAGCGCTCCTGGTCAGATAGGCAGGAGCCGTTTTGCGTTTCGAGCACACGCTCCAAAGCGCGTCGAACCGAGGCAGAAAGTCGCGGAGCGATATCGTTCCAGTTCAACGAAGGGAATTCTTCAAGTTGCGAAATGAACGCGTCCATAAGCACTTCACCCTGGTGATTTCGCAATACTATCGAAAAAGGTCGTTCTCCGCGGGCCTGATCAATTCGCGAGCGGAGCCTTCGCCTCTGCGATAGTCGTACCCGCGAATGATACACGCCGGAATGTTCTCGAGCTTGCCGCATGCCAATCCCGCGGCGCAAGCGAGCTCGTCGGCGACAGCATCGACGGTCGCGTGCAGGGAATACCCGTGGCGGTCTTTCTGGCCACGATAATCGACTAATGGCCGCATGCCTGCGACGCCGATTGCAGTCTCCGTCAAACCTTCGCGCCAGGGGCGGCCGAAACTATCGCTGACGATCACAGCAACGTCGATTCCGGTTTGCTCTCGTAGTTCGCGGCGCAATATATCGGCTGAGCGATCTGGATCGGCGGGCAATAGTAGCGCGTGCGCCCCGCCGTCAACATTAGAAACGTCCACTCCACTGTTCGCGCAAACAAAACCATGCCGAGTTTCAGTGATGAGAACTCCACGCTCCTGGCGAACGATGCGTTTACTCTCCCGCATCGCGAGTTCGCTTACGCGGGCATCGAGCCCGTGCTCGCGGGCCCAATTTGTTGCCGCTGCCGAAGGTTGAATGTCGTCGAGTGATGCCATAGCTCCCTCCGACTTTGACACAACCTTATGTTTGATGACGAGGATGTCGCCATTCTCCAATTGCAGGTTGATTTCTTGCATGGCGGCCAGCAGCTTCGCGCTCAAAGAATCGCCGGGACGTACTTCTCCGCTCACCGGCAAAGGTACGATGCGAATCTCGCCTGGCTTATCCAAGATTATGACGAGCCCGAACTCTGCACGAAAATGCGCTCTTCCAACTTCCAACTCCGCACTAGATTCTGCGAGTGGCGTTCACCGTCCGCCGCCGCCAACGCAAGCAGATCGTCCGGCCGATCGATGTCACGAGCGATACCCGGCAACTGCAAGGTGACATACGGAAGCCCGGTAGCTCTTGCAGCCGCGAGGTGGGGCAAGTAGCTATCGTTGCCGAAACGGAGAGGAAATAAATCAGCAGGAGACCGCAGTGCGGCGTTCGTGCCGCGTCCAGCGGCGTCAGGAACCAGCACGGATCCGCTGGAAGGCGCGGCCTCTGCGATTGCTTGCAACTCTTCGCTGCTGGCCAATGGAATATCCGCAGGAATCACCCATGTACAGGTCGCTCCTCGCGCTTTGCTTTCCGACGTCGCCAAGGCGATAGCATGGGTCTCGCCCGAGTTGTTGTCTCCAATCACGCCAAACTTGAAACGAGCGGCGAGCTCGCGGGCGAACGCATCTGTCGTTACCACATTAACTTCGGGGTGATCGTTCCACTCCGCCAAAGTTTGCAAGACGTCGTGGCACATGGCCCGCGCCAGTTCGATACGCTCTTTCATCGTCAGAATTGTCGCAAGCCGCTGTTTAGCGTAAGCCGCTTCTTTGATGGGCACAAGAATCATGCCTGCTCCAACGTGCGTTGCGCGGACGGAGGTTGCATAGCCGCATCCAGCACGACCCGGGCAAGCGTGACTCGATCCGCGTTTGTGCGCATGATGGTAGAAGTACAGTGCACGCGCACTCCACTTCGCTGTAAGGCCGCTGCCGCCACCTGGTCCTGCGAATCGGCAATGAGGAGATCCAGAAAATCTTGGTAAAACTTTGCGACCCCCGCGATCGAAACTTCGAAACCCTGTGCTTCTAGAAGAATTCCAGCAGGGCCGCTAACGGCAGAGCCATGAATGATCGGGCTGACGGCGACAGTGCGAGCGCGACTCTCGCGCAGCGCTTCGCGAATTCCAGGAACGGCCAGGATAGGAGCAATGCTTGTCACCGGATTACTCGGGGCAAGTACGATCACATCCGCCGATCGTATGGCATCGATTACTCCCGGGGCCGGTTCGGCATCGGACGCGCCCGCAAAACGAACCGACTCGACCGGATCCTGGTACCACCGCTCTACAAAGTATTCTTCGAAACTGAGTTCGCCGATGGGAGTCAGCACACGAGTCTCGACGCGGGAGTCGCTCATTGGAAGAACGCACGATTTAATTCCGAGCGCGCCGGCCATTTCAGCGGTCACCTCGGTGAGCGTCTTACCGTCGGCCAGAATTTTCGAGCGAAGAATGTGCGTCGCTAGATCGCGATCGCCGGTGTTGAACCACGTCTCCTGGCCAAGTTGGCCCATTGCATTCAAGCAGTGAAACGTGTCGCCGCGCACTCCCCAACCACGTTCCTGGCTGAGCTTGCCCGATAACATGTAAATGATGGAATCGATATCCGGCGAAACGTAAAGGCCCCACCAGAGCAGGTCGTCGCCTGTGTTCACAATGATTGTGAGGTCTTCAGGGGCGACCACTTGGCGCAGGCCATCCACAAACTTTGCGCCTCCGGTTCCGCCGGTGAGAACGGTGATCATGCTGCCTTTCGCGCGAAGCCCTCGGAGTTTGAAGCTGCGGCAATTCGCCGCCCCAGTAAGTCGCCATCGAATGTGCCGGCCAAAATTCGTTTGTTTATAAATTCCGGATACACCGGCAAACGCTGTCGCAACTCAAATCCTTTTGCTTCCGTTTTCTTCTTCAACTCATCCAGATGCGGCCACGGCTTCTCCGGATTAATATAATCTGGCGTCAGCGGGGAAATTCCTCCCCAATCGTTGATGCCGCCGTCGAGAAGGTCGGCATAATGAGGGTCCGACAAATTCGGTGGGGCCTGAATATTCATCGCCGGCATTATCAGGCGGGCCACCGCCAGCGTGCGCAACATATCTTCTCGGGTGGGCTCAGATGAACGGGCCATGGGAGTTCCAGACTTCGCACGGAAGTTTTGGACGATCACCTCTTGAATGTGTCCGTACTTCGCATGCAGATCGCGAATTGCGATCAGTGTGTCGACGCGTTCTTCCAACGTTTCGCCAATCCCAATCAAAATACCCGTGGTGAACGGTATGCCTTGCCGCCCTGCGTCTTCGATGACCCGCAACCGTTTTGAGGGATCTTTATCAGGCGCATTGTCGTGCGCCGCGTTCTTCTCAAGCAAGCGGGTGCTCGTGGTTTCAAGCATCAGGCCGACGCTGGGAGCCACTCGCGCCAAACGCTTCAGCCACTCCGCACTCATTAATCCGGGATTTGGATGCGGCAGCAGGGTTGACTCACGCAAAACTTTCTCACACATCGCTTCCAGGTAATGAAGGGTTGACTTATATCCCAGATGTCGCAAAGTTTCTTGCATCTGCGGAAAAAATGCTTCTGGCTTGTCGCCCAGACTGAAGAGCGCCTCGGTGCACCCAAGGCGCTG
>JAYVCW010000062.1:0-9535 GCA_043749775.1 Acidobacteriaceae bacterium
CTATTCGCGGATGGGTGAAAAGGCTCAAGCTGATCGGGAGTTTGAAGTTCACCGCCAATTAGCAAAGAGAAACGAAGCTGAGTCTGCGCTGCGACAACGAAACTTGCAACAATTTGTTATCTCGCTCCAAGGAAGCGATCGACAGACGCGACCCGGCCACTAGCTTAGCGGCTAGAAAATCTCTATGAGCAAAGCGAATGAGTGATGCAATTTATCGGCTAGCAATGAGATCGATCACCGCTTCGATGAGAATGTAAATTCCGAAGTGATTTCTATTGCGCGTCAACTACGCAACGAAATCCGATGGTACCGGCGCGGTCGTGTCCAGGAGACATGAGCAGATATTTCTGGTGCTCATCGAGGCGATACGTCTGCGGAAAATACCAGATTGATCCTGATGGCTGATACGCTGCACCGCCCCGCACGATAGCGGCACGCGTATGTGGATCTCGGTATTCGTCCGTCCATTGCGAGATATTCCCGACTAAATCCAACACGCCGAACGCGCTCGCGCCTTGAGGATAGGAGGTCACATTTGCAAGCGGCCTCATCGCCGGCCCAGAATCGGCCGCTGGCATATTCTTCGAGTCCCATTCATTTCCCCATGGAAACGCGCGCCCAGAGCCAGATTGCGCCGCATACTGCCATTCCCATTCGTGCGGCAGTCTCTTGTTGGCCCACGAAGCATAGGCGCGAGCATCTTCGATTGATACCCACGTCACCGGCTTGTTGTCCCATCCTTGTGGGAAGCTGTCGTTCTGCCAGGCACGCAAAAAGTTGTGATCATCTTTTGGGCGATAGTGGCTCCCATCCAGAAACTTCTTAAACTCCGCGTTTGTAACTGGGGTTCGATCGATAAAAAAGGATCGCATGTGCATGCGGCGCCGATGGAAGCGCCGGGCGCTCGTCTCCCACGGATACTGCACGTCAGCCCCGGGATCGTTTCCACCTTCGATTTCAATTCCACTCACTTGAAACGTATATTCGCCTTCAGGAACGCGCACCATTCCGTCTGGGGCTGCGGCAACTTTTGCGGTTGCTGGAATTTCAATCAGGGTCTGCGGCACCGCTTTCCACTCTTGCGAAAAACTGGAGAGCGGACGCCTTGAGCGGTCCGCCATGTAGGCAAGCAACTTCTGCAGATTTTCATCCGGCGATTCTTTCAGCGCAAGCACGGCGCCGTAGCCGAGACCCTCAAGAGCGAAAACAAGAGAAGCCTTAGAATCGCCGCCTGGCAAGGATTCTGGCTTTAACTCAACGCCATGCCACAAATCGAAGTAACGCATGCCGCGGTCGACGGGTATTTCCATCTGCGCGCCATCGACATCGTATTCGTTACGATTGACGATCGTCCAAACCGTCCCCTTCGCGGTTGGAAAGCGGCTGGCAAAGACTCCGCTCTGCAGCATCGGCGCGTGTGGCTCCCAGTCAGCGCTGACCAGATAGTCCGCGATGGCCCGCTCGATGCGAGTAAGGCGCAGCAGGGCCTCCGCATCGCGCGGATTATTCTCGTACCAGAAGCCCCACAAGTTTTCGAGCGACGCGTAGCCTTCGCCGTTAAAAAACGCGTGCTGCAGGCTGTCCGTCTTATCGCGGGTAAATCGATCGGTAATATTGGCGGTGTGGCGCGGCTCCATCCATTTGTTTTTGTTGACCATCGGAGCAAACGGATAGGGCTTCCCTTCCCAGGTTACCCAGTCATTCCAACTCAGGTTGGTCCACGCAAGAGAGGCGTCACGCGGCTGAAATTGCGGCTCAAGCGCCAAAGGATGCCCGATCGCATCCGACGCCTCACGAAATCCCAGAGGCACGCCCTCCAGCGTATCGAAGTTGATGCCGTCGGCTTCCACATCTTTGAGTAGCTGCGCCATAACGCCGGCCAACGAGCCACTTTCGCTCCGTGTCCCGGCGTCCCACATCAGGAGAGGAAAAAATACTTTTACGCCGCGCCGATGGAATTGCTCAACCATTCTGCGCACACCCGGAATACCGCCTGGCAAGTCGCGCATCATGTCGAACTGGTTGCGATCGTCGACCCCGAGATTGGGATAGACATGCCAGATCAACACGGCGTCAATGGGACCGATGCGGTTTTCGGTCTCCGACAAGAAGCGATCGACGGTGTATTCGCCTTTGTCCGGATCGTAAAGACTGCGGTCCCAAATCAGTAGCTGCACCTGAGAGAACACGCGCTGCGTCCATTGCAGCTCAGGCCGCTCATATTGCGCGCCATCGTAACGCAAGAGAGTCCGGCGGTCGCGGCGCCAGGCCTTTAACCCTTCGAGCCATCCGGGCTGATCCGCCGAGGAAGCTGGCCCCGAGAAAAATACTTCGCTCGGCGCGGGCGGTTCGGTAAGGTTCATGACGCCGGTATGAGAGACCAGGTCGTGTCGAGGCTTCCACTCGTCGGCAGCGATCCGGCTTGAGATTGCGATCACAAGACCAAAGCTCGGGACGATCCACCAGCCAAAGCATCGCCTCCTCCTAGTGATTCTGAGTGAAACGACGCTTCGCCCAGGATGCCAGTTCTTGTACATTTTGAGATCGGCGATTGTTAACCAGATTGATGCGGTTCGGGTCAACCAAATGAAACGAGAGACCGGTTCTTCCTCCGGAGTTCAAGGAAGTCAAAGTATCTCGCGTCACAGTCTCAAACGTTTGTCGCTAAAAATTAAGTCTGAGCGCGAATTGCATGACTCTGGGATTTCCTACGGTTCCGTTTACAACCCCGAAACTGGATTGTGCATTAATGTCTTGCATCCCGGTCGCACCCCCTCCCAAAAAGAACTGGGCGTGATTCCAAACGTTGAAAAATTCAGCCCGGAAGTCAACCCGCATTTCTTCGTAAGGCAGTGGGATGTGTTTAATGAAAGAAAGGTCTGTGTTGACGAAGCGCGGACCGTAAACTGGAGTCCGACTTGCGTTTCCAAGCTTCCCCGGAGCCGCGGGCGTGAACGCGCACGGATTAAAGAATGCCGTGAGTGTGTGCACCTGATTGGGCGCCCGCCCACCGGCTGACTGTAAAATTTGGCACTCAGGATCTGGATTGGCGGCGACAATTCCGGCGCGATTAGGGTCACTAATCTGATCGGGGCGATTCAAGCTGTTGCCATTCCACATGAAGCTAACCCCGGAAGCGTTAGCGCTATTCACGACAAATAGCGGGAAGCCCGACTGTGCCCGTTCGATTACATCGACCTCCCAGCCACCGAGCACGCCGTTGACTACGCCATTCCAATCGCTGCCAAATCTTTTCCCCTTGCCAAAAGGCAGGTCATAAAGAACGCTGGCCGTGAAACTGTTATTCAAGTTCAATTGAGATAAGCCCCAATCCGCGTTTTTTGTCCCCGGAAGCGGGAAGTAGGTAGCGCCCGGAAAAGTCCCGACGCCATCAGGCAAGCCGTTGTCGAAAGTGCGGGAGTATGTGTACCCGAGAAGCGCATAGATTCCATGCCGCATGCTTTTGGTTTCGGCTTTGAGTTGGAATGAGTCGTAATGGGCGCGGCCGTAATCGCTGTTATTGGCGATGACGAGCGGGAACAAGAATGTTGGAGCTCCCCACTTTGGAGCGAAAGCTCCTCCTCCGGGCGCACAGCCCAGAGAGTAGCCCGGGTCAAAATTCGAGTTAGTTGAATCACATGCGCTTGGAGATCCCACGTTTAGATTTAAACCATCGGTCAAGATGTGCGAACTACGAGACCCTGCATACCCGGCAGTTAAAACAATATTTCCCGCCAGTTGGCGTTCAATATTCAAATTAAACTGTTGAACTTTGCCTTGCTTAAAGTTTAAGTTCTGTGACTGAATTGTTCCGGGAAATGAACTCGGACTCAAAGGCGCGGTGATCGTGGGTAAGAAAAGCCGCTGATTGCCGCAATTCGCAGGAGTCGCAGGAGCGACTGCACCCGCATTATCGAACGGACACGGCCCAACGAAATTGTCGGACTCCGCGTAATAAGGCGGATTCTGCCACAATCCCTGTGCCCCTTGATTCCAAGAAGAGTCGTGGAAGATCGAATAGCCCGCCCTAATCGCTGTGTTTTGGGATCCGAAGGGCTTCCATGCCAGTCCAATTCGCGGCTCAAATGCGGTTTTGTCGAGCTGAATTCCGACGCGCCCGTCAGAGCGAACACAATAATCACAATTGCTAACTACCGTTGGACCCGCTACGAAAAACTTGCCGCTGCCAAAGTCAAAATTAGCCTGACGACCGTGAGCTTCGGTAATTGGCGTCACAATCGCCCACGCAACGCCTAAATTTAAGGTCAAATTTGGCGTCACCCGCCAATCGTCTTGCACAAAGGGACGGATGAGCTTCCAGCGGCGGCCGGTTGTGGCGCCCAAAAAGGTTTGGTCGTGAATGCCGCCGCCCAACTGCCCGAGCAGGAGATCGGAAGTCGCGTCGCCCGTCAGGCCGAAGTTGATAAAGAATCCATCCTGAAAGCCGTTGGTCTCGACATTCATTTGATTAGCGCGGAAGCCTAAACCAACTCGTATTTCGTGTTTGCCTCGAATCAAAGAGAAAGTATCTGAAACCGAATAGACGTTGGTTCCGCCTTGAAAGGGCGCAAATCCGCGGTCGCCGAGAGCAAAATAATTATTCATCAACGTAGATGAAAGACCGCAACTCATGCAGTCCTTCGTCGATTGATTGGTAAACCCGGCCGGTGAATTTGGACAAGTCGTATTCAAATCGGCTCCCAGAATCCCGATCTTGGCGGCTTCGCAAGTGCCGTTACCGAAAGACAAGATGTGATTAAAAATCCGGTTAAAGCCAAAGCTGACTTGATTGAAATTGTTGGAATTGAAAATGTGGGTTTCGGAGACAGCGGCGTTTCTGCCGTGGTTGGCTATGTTTTGCGTGCTGGCGAATGCATTCGCTTCAGCGAATCCAGGTGTGCCTCCAGGGACAAAAGAATTTGCCTGGTCGTAGCTGAAGCGAGCAAATGCCGTATCTTTACCAGAAAAGTTATGGTCCAGACGAATGTCGAATTTCCCTTCGTTCAGGCTTCGTACCGGAACATTCGCGTAATTCGTGATTGCCTGTGTATTGATCGCGTTGGGCAGCGGATAGAGCTTCATCATGGCTAACCCGGTTGGGTCGACCGACGGGTTGATGGTTGGGTCGAACATATTCGTCGGTATCTTGTTGCAACTCACCCCTGGGAGTTGAACTCCGCCCGTTCCGGCAGGGAGAGGATTGCCTGCGCCATCACATTGGAAAGGACCGAAAGTATACGGACTATTAATGTCCGGAAAGCCATTCTGGTTCTTTGTTCCGTCGAAGGTACCGGGACGAGCTACGCCCAAAGGATCAAGCGAGTAGTCTCCAGTAAGCATGGCTTGGGTTGGAACCAAGCCGATAAATGGAGTGCCGTGCCGTTGCTTCTTTGCTTCGTAGTCGATGAAGAAGAAAGTTTTGTCCTTACGTATCGGCCCGCCCAAAGCTCCGCCAAATTGGTTCAGGTTAAACTTTTCCTTTGAAGTGGCGAAAAAGCTTTTCGCGTCGAGTGATGTGTTGCGGAAGTATTCGAATACCGAACCGTGTAACTTGTTCGCTCCGGATTTGGTAGTCACAAGCACAGCCGGACCCGCCCGAGTTCCATACTCCGCCGAGTAGTTATATGTCAGAACCTTGAATTCCTGAATCGAATCTATTGACGAAAGAATCGCAATGCCCCCGGCGGTTAACTCATTGTTGTCGTTTCCGTCGAGTAGCCAGTCGGTACTCTGTGCGCGCGATCCACCCACTGACAACGAAAACGTTCCTCGAGTTGAAACTTCGCTGCTCGGGCCTCCATTGAAAAAGCTGTTGGGATTAGTCTCTTGGGTCACTCCCGGGGTTAAGGTGGCCAACTGTACAAAGTCGCGTCCATTCAAAGGCAGGTCGGCGACTTGTTCTGACGTAATGACTTGACCAAGAGTAGGATTTGAGGTCTCAACGGTGACTTCTGTCGCTGAGACTTCGACGGTGGAAGATACCGATGCCGGGGCGAGCGAGAAGTTGATCTCCCGCTGTTCATCGATCTGCAAGCGGACGTCTTTTTGCTCCGTGGTCCGGAAACCCTGGGACTTCACCAGAATTGAATAAAATGCGACGGGGAGCAGCGGGGCAAGGTAATGTCCTGAATCATCGGTTCTGACTTCGCGCGTCACGCCGGTGCTCTGCGACGTGATTTCCACCGAAGCTCCAGAGATGACGGATCCGCTCTTGTCGCTGACCGTTCCCGAGAAACTGCCGTTGGCCTGGCCGAATGCAAGCAAACAGGAGCAAACAATAAAGCACAAAACTGCGACGAGCAGCGCTTTTCTACGTAGCATCAATTTTCACCTTGGGCCACTCTGCATTCGACTAATTGTGATGTCAGAAAATGGCGGTTTGGGCACGACTTCCTCGCGGATCGAACGAGGATCGGCCCAAATGTAGCGATGCGCCATATAAATAGATTGGAAAAGCAAAGTCAAGAGATTTGTGGCAGGGGGTGGAGGAATGCGAGAAGCACTTTTGGAATTCAGTTTTTCATAACCGCTACGCTTTCGCGGATTATGGACGATTGAGCGGTCGCTGTTTGTCCCTGCGTTGGTCGCTGCGCAATTGTCAGCTCGAGATGATTCCAAAGTACGTTTGATGATCGGCAGAAAAAGACTGGGAAGAGTCGCGTATCGTCGCGTATCAAGGCAGAGTTTTTCGTCCCCGTGTTAGCCGTTGGCTCGCGCCACCAGCAAAATTCCGAGGCAGTAAAAAACAAACATCAAGCCGAGATACATCTTCGCTTTTTGCGGAGCGCCGGCGAATTCCTTCCAGGCGATCACGCCCCAGAGCGCGGCGACCATCGGCGCGGACTGTCCTATTGCATATGAGATCGCGACCCCTGTGAAGCTGGCAGCGACCAAATTGAAGACCATGCCAGTGCCCCAAATAACGCCCCCGAGCAGTCCTAGTGCATGGCCAGATGCGGGACCGCTGAAGAATCCGGCGAAGCCGACGGGGTCGCCGACGAGCGGGTGCTTCATGAAATAAATGTTCCAGATGAAGCACGAGAGCAGCGCGCCCAATGTCAGAAAGACCGCAATGCTATAAGGGCCAAGCGTATTGCCGTTGGTCATGGCATGCGCGACAAACGGCGCCCAGAGTCCCATCAGTACACCGGAAACAACGCAAACGACGATGCTCTTTTTCGACACCTCGCGTCCAGCGATGGCTAGGCTGCCGTAGGCTTTGCCGTCCATGATGACGGCAATGATCGCGCACACCACCCCCGCGGCGATCAGCGCGATGCTTCCTTTCGGTTGAAGCACATAGCTTGAGACAGTTCCAACCACGAGGGCTATGCCGATCGAAACGGGGAATGCGACCGCGAGCCCAGCCATGTCGATGGCCGCGACCAGCAGGAGATTCGCGAGATTGAAGATCGCGCCTCCAACCATAGTCGAGACGATATTTTTTGTGTCGGCGGAGTGCACATTGTTCAGGAAGCTTGAGGCGTCGTGACCTGTACTCCCCATGGTTAGAGCGAGAATGAGGGAGATGAGAAAGATGCCGACGGCGTAGTCCCAATAAAACAGTTCGAAGCGGTAATTTTTCACGCCTTTATAGGTATTGGCCCACGAGCCCCAGCAGATGGCGCTCGTGATCATCATGAAGAGTGCAATGCCGAGACTATGCGGCGTGAACATTAGTCCTCCTAAGGGTACGAAACGAGGCACGAAACGACCAGTTGCTACGCGATCTGCCTGCGAAACTCACTTTTCGGTGCTATCGATTGCGGCTTACTTTCCGCGAAGTCTCGACACGAACATCTGCAGAAAGCGGTCGGCGTCAACTTCAACGCAGACCTTCGCGTTGGGCTCGACTTTGTCGAGGCCTTCGATTATGTAGCGATCTCCATGCAGCACATTACGCTCGACGGCATTACGCCGATTGGGCACCGTTTCTCCGCGAGAAAACTCGCCACGCGTTTCAACATCGACGTGCATTGTAGGAGCTTTTACCAAGCTCGCGTCAATCGCCACACCGACTGCCAGCGGATCATACATCGGCGTCCCATCGGAACCAAATTGTGCTGACAGCTCGACGAGATAAGTAGCCACCTTATGAATGAAGTCATTCACCGGACCGTGCGTTTGCCCAAGCTGGTCGAGATATTTTTTTGAAAATAACGCCTTATCGCCGACGTCTAGGCCAACCATCGTCAACGGCCATCCCGCTTGAAACACGATTTGTGCCGCTTCCGGGTCGTTGTAAATATTGGCTTCGGCAGCCGCCGTGGAATTCCCGCCGGTAATCGATCCGCCCATGATGATCACTTCTTTGACCAGCGGAACGATTGACGGATCTTTTTCTACGGCGAGTGCGATATTCGTGAGCGGCCCTACCGGAACGAGCGTGATTTCATGCGGAGCGGCGTGCACCATCTCGATAATCAGGTCAGGACCATAGCGGGCGTCGACTTTGCATTTGCTCGCAGGCAACTCAATATTGGCAAGACCATTTTTCCCATGCCAGAACTCGGCCGTGATCAGCTTTTGAAAGAGCGGATGTTGCGCTCCCGCTGCGACCGGAATGTCGCATCGGTTTGCCAGCGAAATCATGCGCAGAGCGTTTTCCAAACCTTGTTTGGCAGTTACGTTTCCCGGCACAACCGTCAGCGCCCGAACGTCCAACTCTGGGGAGTTGAGGGCGAGCATGATCGCCATCGCATCGTCCGTCCCAGGGTCGGTGTCGATGATGACTTTCTTCCCGGCCGCGAAGGCCGCCTGGGCGAGCGGGAAACAAACGGCGGCGGCAAGCGCTGCGGAAACGAACAACTTTCGAACCGCGCCGAATTGACAGATCATGGGCATGCTCCTGCGGGAGACTGGGTTGATAAAGTGTGGGGCCAGGGGCGACCCCCTCGTCCAGCATGGTTCGGGTCGCGCGACCTCTCTGTGCGCAAATACAGACGTTGGCAATCGAAACCGCAATGCCGGGCCCTTCCCGCTCCAGCCCGTGCCACCTGAAAAAATTTCCGTATGAACAGCGCCGT
Source organism: Acidobacteriaceae bacterium (assembly GCA_043749775.1). GTDB lineage: Bacteria > Acidobacteriota > Terriglobia > Terriglobales > Acidobacteriaceae > Acidiflorens. Next base: position 9,027 of record JAYVCW010000062.1, read on the forward strand.
AGCGTAGCCGTGTGTACGAGCTAGTGTCAAGCACGCACTGGGCGTACTGTCATACCACATTAGAAATGTCCCCGTCTTATCCACAATAGAAATGTCCCCTGGTTTTGGTTTCACGCTGCCCTGGAGAAGCGGGCGTGTGCCTTTGCTGAAAAGCCTTTTCTCCAGGGATGATTCGGAGCTGGAGGAAGACTGCGACGTAGGATCGGGGATGGGGGCGCGGGGGAAGGGGCAGCGCCGCTTCCCTCGCTCAGCGCTGTAGAGGCCTTCAGTTCGCGGAACACCATACGCTGACCGCGATAGTGAATCGCAACTTCTCCCGCTTCGTTTTCCCGCACCAGCACGCGACTCCTGGCCGGCGCCCAGCGTTGACTCTTCCGTTCCAGTTGCAGCAGCCGATTGTTGTAGCGCACCACCCAGTCCTCACTCACCACTCGTTCCTCCTCCAGCCAGAACACTTCGTCCAGTTGACGTGCCGTGGGCCGCCGCCGGTGATAGTCGGCTGGAGCCAC
>JAYVCW010000063.1:0-7261 GCA_043749775.1 Acidobacteriaceae bacterium
ACCGCCTCGCGCATCGTTTTCCATAGCTTCCTATGCTGAAACTGGTGTAAAGTGATCGCGTCAGCTTGCCAGGCTTGTATGAACATTCCTTTCGGGGGCTTTGCCCACATTTAACCGAACCGCTGAGCACTGCCGAGTCGCTCAGCGCTGTTGTTCCATAAAGCGCGCAATGCCCTGCTCGATCGTCGAAGGTCGGCTCGCGACTGGGGCACATTGATGCTAGCCATCGAGTTGATGAGCTTTACAACTCCGAGGAGGTCTTCTTGTACAAACGTACCTGCTGTCTCTTTACACTTTGTGTTGCCCTGCCCGCATCGAGCTTCGCTGACTTCCGTTATGACGAATCAACCAGGATTACCGGCGGAGCCGCGGTAAGTATGGCCAAGTTCGCCGGGGCCTTCAGCAAACAGGCCCGGCAGATCACCGATCCGATTAACTCAACGATCTTGGTGAAAGGCAACCGCATGGCTCACGTGAACAAGGACTCGACGGAGATCATCGACCTCGACAAAGAGACCGTCACGAACCTGGATCACGCCAAGAAGCAATACTCCATCATCACTTTTCAGGAGATGAAGGCGGCCCAAGAAGAGGCGATCCAAAAAGCTCAGCAGCAAGCGAGCCAGCCACCTCCTCCAACGACGGCGCCGACGACGAATAATCCGCCCCCTCCGCAACTGAAATTTAAAGTGAATGTCACGAATACAGGTGCCAGCAAAGATGTGGCCGGATTGGCAGCTTCGGAGACAATTTTGAAGATGTCGGTCGAGGCTAAAGATGTCGAGCCTAAAGATAAAAGCCAGACCACTGGGCAGACTGGCAGTCTCGCGATGACCAACGACATGTGGATGGCGCCGGAAATACCCGGCTACGGTGAAATTCGCGACTTTTACGTTCGAATGGCAAGCCGAATGGGCACAGTATTTAGCGGGGTCCTCCCTGCCTTGCTAGCTCCTCAATTGGCGGCACAACCCGATATGTTCTCGGGAATGGGGGATATGGTCAAGGAAATGTCGAAACTGAAAGGTGTGCCTGTGTCGCAGACGATGCGAGTGGGAACGACCGCTGACGGCAGTCCGCTTCCGGCGGCTTCAGAAGCGCCCTTGCCGGAATCGAATACTCCGACCGCCGGGTCAATTGCGAACAAAGCCGCGGTGGGAGCCGCAACGTCAGCTTCAGACACGGCCGCGGCGACCGCTGAAAACAAAGCTGCGAGCCGCATGGGGAACTTTGGCGGGATCGCTACCGGCCTCGGTGGTTTTGGAGGCTTTCACAAGAAGAAGCAAAAAACCGAAGAACCGACGCCGGCGTCGGCGACACCACCCGCAGCGCCGCAGAGCGCAGTGCTGATTGAATCGACCACTGAGATGACGGGATTTTCTTCCGGGGCGATTGATACGATGCTATTCAACGTCCCGGCTGGATACAGCAAAGTGCCGTCGGAGTATCAGAAGGCGCATCAGTAGGCGTTAGAAACACGCTCCGCACGCGACGTCTCGGCATGCGCTGCGAGAAAAACGAGCTAGGTTTTCAATTCGACCATCGTCGCGCCACCTCCGCCTTCGTTTGAGGGCGGCTCGGTAACGGAGTCGACGTGCGGATGGCGTTGCAGGTATTGCCGCAGCGCTTTGCGGAGGATGCCCATGCCGCTGCCGTGGACGATGCGGACTCGGGGCATTCCGGCGAGGAAGGCGCGGTCAACGAATTTTTCCACTTCGCTGGTAGCTTCGTCGACGGTTTTGCCGATTACGTTGATCTCGGTCGCGGGAGTGAGGTCGCTGGTTTCGTTTTGTAACTTCACCGTGATTCCGCGGGACCGTGCGGCTTCTAGCGGAGATGCCTGGGCTATGTTCTGAGGGCTCGAGAGCAGTTCGGCGATGTCTTCGCGGGGCACGCGCATTTTCATCGAGCCGATTTCTACGTCGAAATGGCTGTCTCCTATTTTCTTTTTCACTACGGCGGCTCGGCCTAGCGACTTGAGTTTGACGGTGTCTCCTTCGGAGACGTGCTTGACCAAGTTGGGCTGGGCGTTGGGGTCTCCGCGATCAGCGCCGGTGGCGTGGGCTACTACCGTGGAATCGAATTGCTCGCGGAATTCGCGACGCATTTTGGAGATCCGGCGCTCGGCTTCTTTAGATAATTTCTGCGCCGCGGCTCGATCTTGGAGCGCGTTCACGTTTTCGCGGGCGTGATATTCGAAGTCGCGGAAGAGTGCTTCCAGTTTGGTTTCCATCTCGCGAACTTTAGCTTGCTGCTCTTTGCGGCCTTCGGTGGCGAGGCGCGATTTTTCTCTGTCGAGTTCCTGCCCGCGGGTCGCCAGGCGGGCGCGTTCGGATTCGAGGTCGCGCAGATCGGAGTGCAGTCGCTCGAGAAAGCTTCCGACGTCTCGGGCTTGCGAGCCCAAACGAGCACGCGATGCGGCAATGATGGCTGGATTCAGTCCGAGGCGCTGAGCGATGTTGATCCCGGCGGAGGCTCCGGGAACGCCGATTTTCAGTTCATACGTCGGTTGCAGCGTGGCCTCGTCGAAGCCGACGGAGGCGTTAATGACTCCGGGAGTATTAGCGCCGTAGACCTTGAGCGAGGTGTGATGGGTGGAGATGACGCTCATGCATCCGGTGGTGCGGAAGTGGTCGGCAATGGCAACAGCCAGGGCTGCTCCTTCTTCGGGGTCGGTGGCCGAGCCTAATTCGTCTAGCAGGACAAGCGAGCTCGCTGTGGCAGTGCGTGAGATGAAGTCGATGTTCGTGACGTGGGCGGAGAAGGTAGAGAGGTTCTGCTCGATGGATTGGTAGTCTCCAATGTCGGCAAGGATGGCGTCGAAGACGGGCATCTCGGCGCGGTCGGCGGGTACGGGGATTCCGGACTGGGCCATGAGAGAGAGCAGGCCCAAGGTTTTGAGGGAGACGGTTTTGCCTCCGGTGTTGGGGCCGGTGATTACGAGCTGGTGGTGGTCGGGATCGAGCTCGATGGTGATGGGGATCAGCTTTAGATTCTTGAGTCGCAGGTTTCGCTCCAGTAACGGATGGCGAGCTTTCTGGAGGGCCATGCGAGCGGTAGCTTCGGTAGCTTCGGTAACAGTGGGAGACGCTGCCGGGCTGAGAGCCGATGGGCGCGGTCGGTCGTCTCCACGCTTTGAATCCGCGTCCCCCGACTCGGGACCGCAGGCCGCAGGCTTTGAAGTCGTCAGGATTACTTCTACGCAGTTGTAATCTTCGGCGAATCTTGCTTTGGCGAACTGGAGTTCCAGTTCGGCCAGGATTTCGGTGGCAGCATGGATGGCGGTTGCGTTCTCGCCGATCTGGCGTGTCATTTCGATGAGGATGCGGTGAATTTCCGACTGCTCTTCATCGAGGAGTCGGACTAGATCGTTATTTTGCTCGATGGTTTCGAGGGGCTCGATGAAGACGGTCTGTCCGCTGGAGCTGGCTCCGTGGACTACTCCCTGTACACGTCGCTTCTGCTCGACTTTTACCGGGATGACGAAACGTTCGCCCCGGATGGTGATGAGTTCGTCCTGAACGGTGCCTCCTTCGGCTAGGCGGCGGAGGTGCCCTTGGAGCGATTCCTGGATTTGGCGCTTCTGTTTTTCGATCTCGCGACGGACTCGGTTTAATTCGGGCGAGGCGCGGTCGTCCAGGGTACCGTCGGGGAGGATCTTGTTGTGGAAGGCGCGCAGGAACGGAGTGAAGTCCTGGATGCCGACAGAGAGGGTGGCAACCGCCTTCCAATCGGAGCGCATGGCGGCCGGGGGTTGGCGCACAATTTCACGCCACTCCGAGGCGCGATCCGCAACGAGGATTACGTCGCGAATGTTTGTGGTTTCGAGAGCGGCTCCGGAGATTTTGGATTGGTCGAGAAGCTGGCGGATTTCCAGAAGGCCTGCGAATTCGAAGCGCCCGCCGACTCGGCGGTAGTCGCGAATTTCTGAGGTGAGCTGTTGTTGTGTCGAAATCCAGTCGCGGTTGCCTGAAGGAGCCAGCTCGGCGATGCGGCGCTGGCCTAACGGTGACGGAGAGTATCCGGACAAGAGCGATCGCAACGACTCGAATTCGAGCAATCGGGAGCTATTGTGGTTGAGCGGCTCCAGGATGGTGGACATGCTTTTCGATGGTACAACGGGTGGTGAATTTGGGGAGCGGCGTTATACTGGCGGTCTGGCTCTGTAGCTCAATTGGATAGAGCATCGGTCTTCGGAACCGAGGGTTGGGAGTTCGAGCCTCTCCAGAGCCACTTTGTATTTTTTGTCGGGCGTTCCGCGGGGAGCGCTGGTTATGAGACGCCCTCTAGATTCGTACCCTTTTATTCCTTACCTCTTGCGTCGGTTTTCGCTGCCGCACTTACACTGAAGTTACTTGCCGAACAGAAGGATTGGCGGTGCAATTGTCTCTTGCGCGGCATTCGTGCCTTGGCGGCTTAAAGCCTAACTTTTGAGCCTCTCGGCAGCACCAGGTGAGCTCGCGATTGGCTTGGCTGTGCTCAAGATGACAGAGTGATTTCGCTGCTTTGTGGAGGGGCAAGATTTATGGGACGCGTATTTGGATTCTTGGGAGTCGTCATCACTATGGCGATCGGGATGTATATCTACTCACTGCAGGTGAAGGCGATCGAGCCGGGGACGGCGCCAGCTGCGAATGGGATTGAGGCGCCTCTCATCGCAGGTATCAAGAATGATCTTATCGCCATTGCGAATGCAGAGCGCGGATATCAGGCTTCGGAGGGCAAGTACGCTTCGCTCGATGAATTGATTGCGGGGAAATATCTTAGTGTGAGAGCGGACCGTCCGCCATATGTTTACGATGTCGAGATGACGGGACAAGGTTTTAAGGCTTCCGCCACGCGGACGATTAAGGGAGCTCCGGCCCAACTTTGGATTACGGAAACAATGCAGGTTCAGGCATCGGACTAGATGGGCGTCGCGGAAAGTTTTCGTTTGGGAAATTCTGCGGCGTTTGCTACACGCCTTCACGAATACAGGCGACTGGTTTTGCGGCGGGGCATTCGATTTTGAGTCGGCAGGCGGGCTAAGTTTTTTTCCAGTCCGTCAGGGATTTTAGTTCGTCCATGATTTCTTGCAGTCTTTGAATGCGGCGCTCTTGATCTGAAGCTCCGATCAATTTTTTCCCACCCAAAATGTACTGGCGGTTAGCCTCGCTTAACTCCGCGATTTCTTCACGGAGCTTCCCCACCCGCTCACTCACCGACAAAGGCATAAAGATAGGCTAGCAGAAGCGCGGAAAAGTTGTTAGCAAGCGGTGAGGTCTCCCGGGCTAAATTTATTGACCCAGTCGTCCACACGTCATTCACAGATTTTTTGGCGAACTGTTGCGTGCTGAGGGGCGCGATTGACTTATGTTGTTCCGCCGCTGTAGATTTGCGGAGCTGCTTTTGATCTTTCTCAATCTTTGGTTCGCGCAATCGTAGAACGGCGACGTGCCGTGGCTACGGGAAGCGGGTGTAAATCCCGCGCTGCCGCGCAACTGTAAGCGAGGACAATGCAAGCGGTCACTAGGGAAGCCTGGGAAGGCCGATTGTGTTAGACGGATGTGCAGCTCGTGCTGTCATTCTTACTCGCGAAGCCAGGAGACCGGCGTGAACCTTCCACACTAACCCTTTCGCGAGATAAAGGAGACGTGCATGCGTTGGTCTGTCGGTAGTAGTTTTCTGCTCTTTCTGCTTTTTTCGTATGCTTCCGCTGAAATAAGAATCCGAGTGGTAGATCCGCGGGATGCCGCGGTTGAATCGGCGCAGGTATCGCTGTATCGCGATGGCGATGATCGTCCTCTGCAGATTCTGAACACTGGCGGCGCGGGTGAGGTGGCGTTCCATCAGGAAACGGCGCCAGGGCTGCGGGTCCGCGTTTTGCGAGCTGGTTTTGATGCGGCTTGGGCCAGGGTGGAGAATCCTATTTCGTCGTCGTCTCCATCTGCGTCTGCGTCTTCGTCAATTGTGTTGGTGAAGCTTAGGTTGGCTAGTGCGGTGGAGATGGTGGTGGTAAGCGCGACGCGGACGCCGACTCCAACGGAAGAGACGGCCAGCAGCGTTTCAGAAGTGGGTGCGGCGGAGATTTCGGCGATGCAGCCAGTTTCGCAGGCCGATACTCTGCGATTTTTGCCGGGAGCGGTTGTCGATGTGGCCGGACAGCGGGGCGGTCTTGGATCTCTATTCGTGCGCGGCGGCGACTCCCGCTACAACAAGGTGCTGATTGACGGCGCTCCGGTCGATGATCCCGGGGGCACTTTCAATGCGAGCACAGTGCCCATGGCAGAAACGGATCGGTTGGAATTTTTCCGGGGCGCGCAGAGCACACTGTATGGATCGGATGCGATGACTAGCGTGGTGCAGATATTTACGCGGAATGGCGCCACGCGAACTCCTGAGCTTCGGTTTGGTGCTGATGGAGGGACGTTTGGGACGGCGCATGGGTTTGCATCCCTTTCCGGGGTGAGATCGCGCTTAGACTACAACGTGTTTGCTGACCAATTTGGTACCAACGGGCAAGGGCCGAACGGCAATTACAGCAACGCATTGCAGGGCGGAAATGTCGGAGCGCAGCTTAACGAGCGCGTTGCGATTCGCTTACGTGCGCGACATTCGAACAGCGGGACGGACGTGCCGGGAGAGTGGGACTTTAATGGGGCAAGACTGCTTGCTCCGGATATTGATGGGCGCGCTCGCGCAAACAATTTTTTGGCGAGCGCGGAGATTACGATCTCATCTCCAGCGCGTTGGCAACATCATTTAACCGGTTACGAATACAACACGCGACGACTGAACGAGGACGAGATTCCGGACCGAGGTTGCGATAACTCGATTTTTCTATACACCGACTGCCCCTTTACTGCCACGGCTCATATCAATCGCGCCGGACTTTTATATCAGGGTGACTACACTCCACTCAGTTGGGCCCAGACGACAGTTGGTTATGAATTTGAAGACGAAAACGGCAGCTTTTTTACGCAGTCGACCACCCTGGACTCGACAACTCCCGATAATCCGTTCGTTTTTAGCCAGACCGTGAGTGGATTGAGGCTGAATCATGCTGCCTTTCTTCAGCAGCGTGTCACCTGGAAGAAGCTCTCGGTGGTCGCGGGAGCTCGCTACATCCACAACGAAAATTTTGGAAGTAAAGTCGTGCCTCGGGTTGCACTCTCTTTACTAGCGCTCAAGGGTGGAGAAATATTTTCTGGAACACGACTGCGATTTTCGTATGCTACGGGAATTAAGGAAGCGAGATTCGAGGAAGAATTTGTTTCCAATC
>JAYVCW010000064.1:0-2755 GCA_043749775.1 Acidobacteriaceae bacterium
GCGTGAAGTAGTCCAGCGCAGTTTTGAGATCATTACCCGTTCGCTTGTTCCAGAAGTAACGGCCTTTGAGATAGAGCTCGTAGGCCGCGGCATTTACGGTTGGCCGTTTTGCGATCGCAGTTTTTTCGGTGCCGGTCAGCCGGGCCTGCAGTGTGTCAGCGATCGTTTTCGCAATGTCGCTTTCGACTGAAAAAATATCGACCAGCTTGCGATCGTAAATCTCAGCCCAGAGATGCGCATCGGTTAGTGCATTGATCAGCTGCACATTCACGCGCACCGAGTCGCCCGACTTTTGCACGCTACCTTCCAGAATGTGCAATACCCCCAGTTGCTTCGCGATCTGGGGCAGATCACCGGGCGAACTTTTGAAGCGTTGCGTTGAAGTGCGCGAGATCACCTTCAAGTCCGCTACTTTGGCGAGACGCGTGAGGATCTCGTCCTGCACGCCTTCCGCGAAATACGCATTCGCTTTCTCGTCGCTTAAATTTTCGAACGGCAAAACCGCGATGGATTTAGCCGGCACATCGGCACTTGCTGAACCTCGCGAACGCAGGAATTGAAACAACAGCAATCCCGCTGCGACTACCGCCAGCGCCACCGTGGTGCCAACAAGCTTGCGGCCGGTGCGCTTGGTGACCGACTTGTTAGGTATGACATCCTCCGCGCGCACGATTCCTTCGGGCGTGATCTCAAATGCCCATGCCAGCACAACCGCGATCGGGAATCCGATCGCGAGCGCAGCAATCAACACTTTCATCGTCCAGGAGGGCGCTTCAAACGAAGGAAGGACGATCGACGCACCTTGCAAAAGGAGCCACGCCACCACCGCATAAGCGACGGCCACTTTGTAAACATTACGCCGCTTCAGTTCGGCGAAGAAGTTCGTCGAATTCATTGCGCAAAACACTCGAAGTCTTTGTCGCCCTTCGGTCGGCAAAAGTTTGGCCAACCGGCTACACGCCAATAATCCGGTAGCTTCAGCGCGATTAGTAGCTTGAGGAAGCGCGGGTCGTTCCGGAGCGGCTGCAAAGGCGGTGTCCAGATCCAGGCTGTGTCACCACCGGGCTCGTCCATTTCCGTCGAAAGGATATCAAGCGCGATCTGCGGTTGGTTCACGAAGGCAAAGACGGTGGCGATTTCGTTAGGCAGATCGGGTTGACCCGCAGCAGCTGCTTCCCGAAGCGCACCGCGGAAGTCCGGCGGCGACTGCGACGCGTTAACACTGGAAGCCAACGCCTCGTCCATCAGATCGATGAATCGCTTGTTAGATTGGGTGAACCACTCTGGAGCGGCTGATAACCGCGCTGTCGCCAATACGCGGCGCGCCTCAGCCACATCGCGGCGCGAAAGTGCGTAGATCAGTGCAAGCCGAAGGGCGAACCCATCGGTCTTGCCGCGCACCTTCTCCGTTCGATCGAGCCACAACCTGGTTTGCTCAAGGTCGTTCTGCGATAGCTGCACGAGAGTCACGATGGAAGGAGGAACCCATGCCAGGGGATCGAGTTCGCAGGCCCGCTTTGCATGCTCCAAGGCTCGATCGAGGTGTCCCACCTTGAGTAGCATTTGTGCATACTGGTTGTGAGTTTCGGCTTCGCTGGGGTTTAGCTCGAGCGCCCGAAGAAACTCACTTTCTGCTACGACCCATTCGCGTCGATCGCGCAATACATCGGCGAGAGCGGAGTGCGCCAGTCCGATCGAATCATCAATCGCCAGCGCCTTGCGAGCGGCGCTCTCGGCGCCTTCGAGCGAATCCTTGATCGATGCTACCCCATAGTACATCCCGAGCGCGCGAGCCTGAGCCAGAGCCGCCCACGCTTTCCCGAACACGGGATCCTTCTGCACTGCCGTTTCCAGTAGCGCCGCGGCGTGGCGTAAGTTCTCCTGATTGCGCTGGGTAATAAGCGCGCGCGCCTCGAGGTAGTTGCCATATGCGGCCATGTCCTGCGTCGGAGGCTCACTCTTACCTCCGTCACTAAGCTTTAATTGGACGGAAAGGGCATCGGCTATCGCGCGCGCTATCTCTTCCTGGATCGCAAAGACATCATCCAGCTTACGATCGTAAGCCTGCGACCAGAGATGATAACCATCAGAAGTGCGAACTAACTGCGCAGTGATCCGGAGCCGCTCCCCTGCCTTCCGGACACTACCCTCCAGCACATTCGCCACTCCTAGCACGGCCCCTACCTGTCGGAGATCCGTATTCTTCTCCTTAAAGGCAAAAGAGGAGGTACGCCCCGGCACCTTTAACGAACTGATCTGCGCCAGACGATTCAGAATTTCTTCAGTCAGCCCATCGACGAAGTATTCGTTCTCCTTGTCGCTGCTCATGTTAACGAACGGGAGCACAGCGATCGACTTACTATTTGCCTCGGGCGACATAGCCTCCGGCAAACTAACCTTCGGCAAAGGCCGGTTACTTCTGGTTGTTTGGTAAGCTAATAAGCCCGCCGCGACCAACGCTATTACGACAATGATCGCGGTCGTCTTCCTTCCTTTCCTACTTTCGATCGACTTGTTAGGTATTACGTCCTCCGCACGCACAATACCTTCCGGCGTAATCTCGAATGCCCAAGCTAGGATCACCGCGATAGGAAATCCGATCACGACCGCGGCAATCAATACCTTCATCGTCCATGTCGGTGCTTCAAAGGTTGGCAGAACAATTGAAGCGGCTTGAATGAGCAACCACGCTACGACTGCGTAGGCAACCGCGACCCTGTAAACATTGCGCCGCTTCAGTTCGGCGAAGAAGTTG
>JAYVCW010000065.1:0-2216 GCA_043749775.1 Acidobacteriaceae bacterium
TTTCAGCCGCTGAGAGATCGAGGCGTCGGAAATTGCAAGAAGCGGAGTTTGCTGATGGCAAATGAGCATCACAGCAATTTTCCGCAACGAAGAGATTTCAGTGGCCGAAAGCTGGGACTGGTTTACCTCGCTCCGCAAAAGCGATATGACGGACCCATGTTTCGTTTTGGACTATCATCAGACAGCCGGAAGTTTACTGCCGAGAAATTTGACGGTTACGGGGAAGGCGCGGCGATGCCACGCCTTTCTGAATCGCAACGCATTGCTATAATCTGCGATGTTGAGACCACCGGGCTTGACCTTGCGACTGACGAAATAATCGAATGTTGCTGCCCGGAAAATTGTCTTCGACAAAGACACGGGGCGTGATCTCCTGGTAGATCTCCTGTGTCGAGTAAACCCGGGGAATTTCACCCCGAGTTTCTCACAGAACCGGACGTGATACTCTCGCATCATCCGGCTCTTCCAATTCAGCCGTCATTTTCGTGAGAGCGCGTTCCAATGGGCAAAGAGTGTCGGCTGCTGACGCTTGATGCGAGCTAACCACTCCACCGACCGGTGATAGTTCCAACGGAACTTATTCCTTGCCCATCGAGTCAGCTGACGGTCGATTTGATAATACACCCTGCTTGTTTCGCTGCGATAGTAGCGGCAAAAATAGTTGAACCATCCTCGGATGAAGGGGTTCAGTAGTTTGGCAACTTCCCCAATGCTTAGCGTTACGCAGCGTCTCAGCTGCTTCGCGCGTAGCGTATCTCGAAAGTGCTTCCGCGCTTCTCTGCCTACCGCCGGGAGAAAGCTCGTGAAGAATTCTTTCGAGTGTCTATTCAGCGCCGACCGCGGTCGAAACGTATACCCAAGAAAGGTACAGCTTATGCAATCATGTTCTCCCTTTCGAGAATTATCCTTGCAATATACCGTCCTTGTCTTCTCTGGGTGTAACTGTAGCCCACAGTCAGCAAGTCGTTGTTTGAGCGCGTCTTTTACTTGCTCCGACTCCTTCTTGCTTCTACAGTGGATCACAAGATCATCGGCATATCGTTCAAACTTCATGCTTGGAAACGTCCGTTCTATCCAGGCATCGAACGCATAATGCAGATAGAGGTTTGCAAGAAGCGGACTGATAACCCCACCTTGCGGGGTCCCACTTTTGCTCTCCTCTAATCTTCCGTCTCCATGCTGCACAGGAGATTTGAGCCATCGCTCAATATAGAGCACCATCCATCGCTCCCGGCAGTGCTTTCGCACGGCTTTGAGCAACAACTCGTGGTCAATCGTGTCAAAAAATTTCCGGATATCAACATCCAATATCCAGTCATACTTCCAGCTCCGTTTGCGACAGGTCGCTATCGCGTCTAGCGCAGACTTTCCTGGTCGATACCCATACGAGTCTTCATGGAACAGCGGTTCAAGCTCCCCTTCGAGGCGGACTCGAACTACTTCCTGGGCCACACGGTCATATATCGTCGGAATTCCAAGCGGCCTCGTGCTTCCATCCTTCTTCGGGATTTCCACTCTTCGCACCGCCTGCGGATAGTAACTCCCTGACGACATACGATTCCAGAGCTTGTAGAGATTTCGTGAGAGATTCGCTTCGAATGTCGCTACGCTCTCCTTTTAAGCCAAATTGGGCAGCCCCTTCGCTCCGTTCCCATTACAGAAACTTCGTCACTACTACGAGCTGCTCCGTCCCTGCGCTGTGCTTCGCTACTTTCGCAGTGGTGAAGTCCTTTCACTCCTGCTTTTCGCTTCACATCACGGCAACAGGTTCCCACGTTCCATTCAAGCGCCTGAATCAAGGTCACGCCTCCTCTCTGCCGGATGCCGCACAATCGGTAACGAGATTCCCTCTGTGCTTTTCCGAGCACGCCCGTTGCGTTCCCGTTCTGACATCATCTTAGAATTTCGGCAGTTCATCGAAAGGTTCACTTTCGTTCGTCTCCTTCATTCTCACGTGACAGGTATCCCTGCCTTTTCCTAGACGCTCACCACCATGCCTCTTAAGCACAGCAGCTCTAGCCCGTTTGAAGCCAGATTCTCGAATCCGGCTCCGGGGGGCCCGCCCCCATCGCTTGAACAACTTCGTGGCACACTACGGGGTTCATTCTGAGTGCAAAACCAACCGCACCACGCTCCAAATCTTTAACACCCGAATTCAACAGAGGTTCTGGGTTTGCCTATCGGAAGGTCTAAAATGAAGGAGCACTGGAGGAAAG
>JAYVCW010000066.1:0-18574 GCA_043749775.1 Acidobacteriaceae bacterium
TGCTTCACTAATGTGAGCGTCTCGCACAAATAGTCATAATGCCACGACCAGATGAGTGGTCGAGTCGGATTGAGAACCGTCCATGCTTTCTTTGCAAAACTTGCCAGATCGCCAGCCATTTGGTCGGCAAGTAAAAGGCGCAGAGCAGCCGCGTGCTCTAGCGGCAATGGATTCGAGAGTTTGTTTAAGTCAGTTGCCATCAGTAAACTCGGACGGGATGTCCGATTCCCCTTCCAATAGAGCCGGCGGTGTTCCCGGTTGCGGCAGGACCGCAGGTACGAATAAATCCAAGATGTCGCGGGCATAGCCAATCGCTTCATCCGGCGTAATCGACTGAACGTTAATCGTGACGTTCCGCTGGCCCGTCTCGATCTGGCCGCTTAGCTTGGCTTCCAGTTCAACGATGGCCAGGCGTTCATGGATGGCTCGCAACGCGCCACGCACGTCCTGGCGGCGCTCTGATTCAAGCTGCAAGCGCTCGGCATCGGCCCGAATGCGTCCGATTTCAGAGATGAGGGTCGATCCATACGCTACATCCTTTTGATCGCCGAGAGCAGCGGCCTTTGCGATAACAAGCTGCATGTGTCGTTTGTGGCGTCCCAGAGCGTCTTCCGAGACAGAGTAGCGCCGGGCTACGGCGTTGAGTTGCTCGCCGCGCAGCAAAAGCTTATCCATGCTGTCGTGGCGATGATGAGTGCAGATCGTGCAGGTACGCGCCATGTGATTTCGATTCCGGCGCTGAGGTGATAGCGCGCCATCATCCACCCTAACCGGCTGCAGCTGGAAAAATCAAAGAAGAAATCAGGCGAGGGTTCGCGAAGTAACTGGCCTTGAAAAAACCACAAATCCCGGATCGACGCGGCTAGGGTGGACACGATTCCGCGCAAGATACGCCGATGCATTAACAAGCTTTTCGTGAAATCTCTGCTCTAAAAATGCACCTGCACAACCCGCCACAGATATAACGTAGCGACGCTAAATGCGCTATTTTTCGTAGGCGCCGCTAATTGAGTCGCTTTGCGGCACGCGAAGGAAGCCGTGACCCTTAGAATTAATATCCCTATACATTCCCGCGATTGCCCCAGAATTGTTAATCCTAACCAAATAAGGGCTGTTGTCAGGAATTCTGAATAGTGTGATTGTGCCGTCGGCTGCTCGGGTGAAGCCACCCGCGATCGAACTTGGGTAAGGGCAGTAATAAAATCCTGCGATCGTACCAAAATCATTGATAGAACTAGCATACGTGATGGAAGCGCCCGGAACTTGAAAAGTAGTTAGGCGTCCGTCGGGCTCGCGAAGAAACGCACTTACGTTTTCGAAGGCAACGTCGTAAGAGATTCCTGTGATCTCCCCTTTGACATTGATAGAAAAGGACTCGGTTTGAACGTACCCGGGGATGTCGATATGTTGGAATGTACCGTCCGCTTGTCGGACAAAACCATGAAGTGCTTCGCCCGGGACGCCGTACTCGCCTGTTATGACTCCATTTGAATTTATGCTCCAAGGCATCGTTACACTTGGAAAGGGAGCAGGATCAAAAGTTGTGTACCTGCAATATCCGAGCGTGCTTCTGCCGCAGACACGAAGGAATCCGTGACTCACAGCCCCAACTTTCAGATACCATCCGGTGATATCACCCTTCGAATTGATGGATTGCGGAAAGGTGGAAGCTGCATGGGGTGGAGCAAATGTGGTGTAAGAACTGTCGTCGCCATTGCACTTTCCTTCGCCGTCCGCCCGGAAGCATTCCCGCACAAAGCCTCGAAATCCGTCGTAACTGCCGGTGATGGTTCGTTTGTCGTTGATGCTGGTAGGCGTTGTGAACTTTGCGCCTGGAACATTAATTTTAACGATCGGATTGTAGTTGTCCTTATCGCAATCCTCATTACAAATGCGCAGGAAGCCCGAGCTTGGGATACCGAAATCAAAGCCCGTAATGTCTCCCTCCGAGTTGATTGCCATGGGGTAAGTGCCCCCGCTGGCCGCCGGGATGTCGATAAGAGTGATGGTGGGTTCAAAATTCTGGGTGTGGCCGAAGATTGGCGCTACCAGCGAAATAAACACCCACGCAATGAACCGATAACCTTTACATTTATTCGTACTTTTCCTTTCGGAGACTTTAAATCCTAGAATTTGTCCTTTGTTGTTCGAACCCTTATACACGCATAGCCACTGCGGCGGAAGTCGAGAGCATGCGAACCGCTATGGATCCGGTCTGCGTTTGGATGCACTGGAATCAGCGGAACCAGTTTTGGAAGCTGATGGCTCGAGTCATCGTTGTATCTGTGCCCGTTCCCGTTGACTGATCGGGTATCCCGCCTTACCATTCCGTCCAATGATGAACCCATCCCATTTCATCGGTGAAGCCGTCTCCCATTATCGTATCGTCGAAAAGTTAGGCGGCGGTGGGATGGGTATAGTTTTCAAGGCTGAGGATACCCAGTTAGGACGGTTCGTAGCTCTAAAGTTTCTTTCTGAAGAGCTAGGGCAAGACCCGCAGGCTTTGGAACGATTTCGGAGGGAGGCGCGGGCTGCGTCCGCCCTGAATCATCCAGGTATTTGCACAGTATACGAGATAGGTGACCACGACGGAAGACGCTTCATTGCGATGGAGTTTCTAGACGGGTTGACGCTAAAGCACCGCATTGCGGGAAAGCCCATCGAAAACGATATCTTACTTGATCTCGCGATAGAGATCGCTGATGCGCTTGAGGCTGCACATACCGAGGGGATCATCCACCGCGATATTAAGCCCGCGAACATCTTCAACACCAAGCGCGGACATGCCAAGATTCTGGACTTCGGGCTTGCAAAATTGTCCGCGAGACGGGACGCTGATGCGGACGGCAAAGCTACAACGATTGACGAGCAGTCCAACGTCACCAGCCCCGGTTTTATGCTCGGCACCGTGGCCTATATGTCCCCCGAGCAAGTCCGCGCCAAAGAGTTGGATACGAGGACGGATTTGTTCTCATATGGAGTCGTCCTATATGAGATGGCGACAGGAATGTTGCCCTTCCGGGGGGAAAGCTCGGGAGTCATTTTCGATTCAATCCTGAACCGGGCCCCTGTTTCTCCTGTCCGACTGAACCCCGCCCTGCTGCCCAAACTAGAAGACATAATCAATAAGGCTTTGGAGAAAGATCGAAACCTTCGATATCAGAGCGCGGCCGAGGTGCGAACGGACCTGCAACGGCTGAAGCGCGACTCCGAGAGTCGACGCTCTGAGAGTTCGGGCGAGGCCGCTCTTAAGAACGACCCTAAACCCTACAAACTCCAGAAGCTTGCCGCGATTCTAGCGCTGATCATGCTGATAGCAGCCGGAGCTTACTATCGTCTGCATCGAAGCAAGCTCTTAACTTCTAAAGACACGATTGTTCTCGCCGATTTTGCCAACAGTACGGGCGATGTTGTCTTCGATGAGACGCTGAAGACAGCGCTGAGCATTGCTCTTCGGCAGTCGCCTTTCCTAAACGTGCTCTCCGATAGCGAAGTCGCGAAGACCTTGCAACAAATGACTCGTCCGGTTGATACGAAACTCACGCCTGGGGTGGCTCGCGAGCTATGCCTTCGGGGTGGCAGCAAGGCTTTTATTGCTGGCACGATTGCTGGGTTGGGCAGCGAATATGTGTTGGCATTGAAGGTGGTGAACTGCCAGAGCGGAGACACGCTTACCGAGGAGCAGGTGACGGCGCCGTCTAAGGAGAAGGTACTCGACACGCTAGGCGAGGCGGCGTCCAAGCTGCGCGGCGAGTTGGGCGAATCGCTCGCATCCCTCCGGACGTTTAGCCGGCCGCTCAAGGAAGTCACTACCGCTTCGTTACCGGCCCTACAAGCTTACTCCGAAGGAAAGAAAAATCAGATACAAAAGGGAGCAATGGAAGCCATCCCGTTTGTACAGCATGCGGTAGAACTTGACCCGAACTTTGCCAGTGCTTATCAGCTATTAGCGCATTGCAATGAAAACATGAGTAACGAGAAAGAGGAAGTCGAAAACATAAAAAAAGCCTTCGATCTGCGCGATCGTGCAAGCGAGAGAGAGAGACTGTCCATCACCGCTGACTACTACTCCTCGGTTACCGGGCAAATCGACAAGGCCAAGCAAGAAACCGAGCTTTTGATTCACGATTATCCGCATGACGCAGAAGCTCACAACAATTTAGCGACCTATTATTTCGCTTTGGGGCAGCATGAGAATGCGGTTGCCCAAGGAAAGGAAGCTCTGAACGCAGACCCAACCAACGTTATTCTGTCGCTAAACCTAGCCTTCGCATATTTAGCTCTGAACCGTACAGGAGCAGCGAGAGATGTTCTTAAAGATGCATCACAACAAAGTCCAGATTTTCCGGCAATTCACAGAGCTTTCTACTACATTGGATTTCTTCAGGATGACAAGGATCTCATGCAGCAGCAGGTCTCTTGGGCTCTAGGCAAACCTCTTACCCAAGGTACTATGCTTACTCCGCAAGCGGAGTCCGCCGCTTATCATGGACATATCCGCACCGCTCGCGAGCTGTATCGACGAGCAATTCTGGCGTATCAGCAGAATGGTAACAACGGTGCCGTTGCCGTTCGGACGCTGGAGAAAGCTGAATGGGAGGTAGAAGCTGGCAATCCAAGGCAAGCAGTGTTAGACGTTAATTTCGCGCTAAAACTGGCTCCGGAGCGATACGTGATGCAACGTGGTGCGTGGATACTAGCGCGAGCGGGGGAAACCGCTCAAGTTCAGGAACTTGAACGCAACCTTGCGAATCAATTCCCACTGGATACATTGGTTCAGAATTATTGGCTACCCAGCCTCCACGCCGAAGTGGAGCTTAAGCAGAGCAACCCCCAAAAAGCGATAACATTTCTCCAACGCACCCACGACTATGAAATGGCAGACCCTTCCATGATCCCTTTGTATGTTGCCGGTGAGGCATACCTTATGGCAGGGCGTGCCGGAGAATCTGCCGCAAAGTTTCAAGAAATTCTCGACCATCCAGGCCTTGTGTTACTGTCCCCGGTAAGTGTGATGGCACGATTGGGTTTGGCCCGCGCGTATAGTCTGCATGGCGACACTTTAAAAGCCGAAACCGCCTATAGGGACTTCCTTACTGTTTGGAAGGACGCCGACTCCACCATCCCGGCCCTGAAGCAAGCCAAGACAGAGTACTCAAAGCTGCAATGAAGCGGGGAAACTCGCGGTGGAAATCTGCTCCGATAATGATCACCGTTCGGCTCCTTTCTCCCTAGCCTCGTTGGTTGGCATTAGCAACCACCAACTTTACTCGGGCGTCGGAGCCGACGTTGTCATGGAATCAATTACACTAATCAACCGTGAGTCAGTCAGTCCTCAGTTAGTGTAATGGCCTGTTTGCGACAGCCAAAGTCAGCAGAGCCTGTGATGCCTCGGTGATCACTTCAAGAAACCCCCTCTTTTTTTGGGCGCCAACGGGGTGTGTAATAGTAAAGATGCGATGGACGATCCTAAGCCTAAGTTTCCAGCTGCTCACCGCCAGCCTTTGGGGCCAACTGCCGTCTGCCAAGACGGAAAAGGCTGCCATTCAGCGCGTGAAGAACCTCATGGTGTCATCATTTGATCGCAGTCTACCGAAGGTGACTCTGGAGTTTTTTCTGAAGAGCGAAGGTGAAGGCGCTCTGATCAAATGGGAAGTAAACGACTGCGGCGAACAAACCGGAAATGCGACCGTTGATAGCGGGCACGACTTTCCCATGTGCGTCGCGGCTGAGATTGACTTCAAAGACAAACGTAGTGCAACTGTCCTAATCTCGATCGGGACATTCGAGAAAGGGGTATTCGGCGCTCCATCGCTGTTCAGTGTGACGACCACCGACCGAAGCGGAGAGGTCCGTGATGTGCGTCACCTTGGCGATTTGCCCATGGAGTTGCATCGTTCGCCATCCAAAGTACCCAAAGACCCGCCGGTTCCTGTGGGCGCATTTTAATCGTCCCCATCATCGGAAAACCGATCCTTTGCCTGATAAATGGCGAAAAATCGCGATTACACTAATTGACCATGGTTGGACCAGTTCTCAATAAGTGACCCCGCCTGTTATCCGTCGAGCATCCGAGATCAACGATCAAATTCTCACGACGCCAGTAGCGCGCCGCTTTGAGGGCTGCATCTTTTGCCAACGTGTCCTTCCTGAACTCTTCTCCGAAGTCGAATGGCAGAAGGTCTTGCCAGTCTTCCACGCGCATTTTGATCGACTTAAGCTCATGATCCACTGCGCCGAGCCAGCTTTCAAATTCTTGTGACATAAAAGACCGAATCCTTCCCTGAAATTCCTGATGGCTTATGGTTCGCTGGCCAGTTGGCCACATCTCGCTGTCCGTATCAGGCTGCGCAGCCAAATTGGAACTGGGTTCGCAACCGCGAAATCGTCATATCAATCGCGGTGGTAAAGCGGGTTGATTCGCGGAGCCCGTTACGATGCCGCTGCTTTCTTGCGACGCCAGAGAGTTGCGCGGGATGCACTCGACAAATCGATCAGCCGGGGCCGTCCTAGGCGCTGGCCTCTACTTCGAACGCGCTCCAGGCCAGCCTTAGTTCGCTCGCTAATCCTGATCCGCTCCTGCTGTGCGACCGCCGCGAGAATTCCAATGATCGCCTCGCCGAAAACGCCCAGACTGTCTACGTACTGCTCGGTATAGCTCTTAAACTTAATCCCCAGATCGCTCAACCGGCGCAGATATTGGAGTGTGGCGAAAGTTCCCTCGCGCGTAAGCCGATCCAGGCTCCAGAAGAGCAGACAGTCAAAGCGGTGCGCCTCGGCTTCCTTCCACATGGCCTTGAAGCCCGCCCGATTCCCGTTCTTTGCGCTTAGTTCGTCGGTGTGCTCTGCGACCACTTTCCAACCCAGACGCAGCGCGAACTCGCGGAGTTGCAAAAGCTGGTTGAGCGGGTCTTGGCCCTTGTCATCGGTGGAGACCCTGGCATAGAGCGCGACGCGCATGTTTTGTTTCATAAAGGTCATCCCTTACGATGCTAGTAAGTTCTTTCTTTACAATAAAAATAAGGAATATGTTCATTGTATCAGAAAGGTTCGTTTTTGCGACAGAACGTCGGCAATTCGGTCAGTTTAAGAGCAGTCCCGGAGTCTTTAACGCTCGCGATCGTTTGTGACGGAGTGAAAGCGGGTCTGCGCAATGCTCGTGCAAAAGGCAAGCGATTAGGTCGACCGAAGGTTTCAGTTTCTGCGACGACGAGTCAGGAGCTGCGTGCGCAAGGGCTGACCTGGCGCGACATCGCGGGCTGTTGCCGCGTGTCGAAGACAACCGTGATCAGGGCATCGAAGTAGCGAATGCCGCATTATTTGCGCATGCCCGGCTCCGCGATTGCGAGCGCCCCTCCGAAAGAAATCTTGAGTAGAATTGGCCCAGCACTAGTAAGGGTCCTAAAATGCAAAAGTTCAAACCAGCAGCGCAACGTGATCGATTGCTCCCGGTAAGCGGCACGCGTCTTCGAATCTTATTTACATACCCGTATCGCGAAGGCAAGCACAGCTACCCGTTGCAGTCGCGTGCGCTTATTACTAGTCCATGGAGGGCTACCTATGCTTCCGTTTGAAGCCATTATCAAGGGAGAGACTAATGATTCGAGATTCGAGAAGTTCTGCCGCGCACTGTTGCAGAAAAGCGAAGGTATAACGTTGGTGTCAACTTCGGCGTCGTATGACCTTGGCCGAGACGGTCTTTCGATTAGACCTACGAAGGGCACACATGCAGAGGTTTTATGCTGCACCATCGATAAAGATATCGAAAGTAAGGTGATTCGGGACGCGACAAGATTAGCGGTTACAACGGTTCCAGAGCACGTCTATTACTGCTGCTCTCTTACGTTAACTGAACACAAGATCAATGAACTGTCCGCAGATTTTCGGGCTCAATTGCCGAAACACGCTGGCATCACTTTTTTAGGTGCACGACAGCTGTCGGACATTGCGGAACGATTTCCCGAAGTGTTTCGGGAGCTTTACTATTCCGAAGTCAGGTCAGCCGAAGCAACATTACAAGCTTTTCACGCTGGCCAGCCTACGACCGAAACAAGAGGACTCCGCCTTGCTCTATTATCATTCGGATCAGACGAGGCTCAGGAACTCAGAGAGGAGATCACGAAAAGGGCCGTCTTGGACGTAATGGCGACCTGCGATTGGTGCACATCAGAGAATATTGCCCAGAAGTTGTCGACTGATCTGGGGCTTCCGGGGACGGTGAGCGATTCGTACATCAAGTTCACGCTCCAAACAACCACTTTACAAGGACTTACTGAAGCCGATGGAAAAGCAAGATGGAGGCTCACCGAACAAGGAAAGAAGGTGGCAGAGTCTGTCCCACCGGAGGCGGCCCAGGATGTATTGGCAGGCCGCACAATCGTTAGAAAAGCGCTGCAACGTCTGATCGGCAAGCAAATTGTGGATAGTCAATATGACCTGATCTGGTCTGCGCTACTGGACTTCCTGAGTGAATATTTCTACACGAGCGGCCTAGCGGTCATCTCTGCGGTCAACTCGTTCCTCGGTGACACTTCTCAAGGCCAAACGACAAGGGCGCCTCTCGACAAAGTAATAGAGGAGGGGGCAAAGAAAGTTCGCGCACATGTCAACACCCCCGAACTCGCAGATCAAATAGAACAAGCGATAAGAGATATTTTCACAGAAAGAACCGGGGAGGTTTTCGAATGGCTTTCAAAGCTTTGTGAAAGATTCGTCATCCTATGCGCCTTGGGCCTAGAAGGAACGTCATCGGATGTTGTACGCACCGTCCTTTTGCGCCACAGACTCGTCCTAGATACCGACATTATTTTGACAAGCTTATGCGAGAGTGAGCCTGATTATCAGGCCGCGCGCGAGCTCGTTTCTAGATTCAGGCAGATCGGTGGAAAAGTTGTTCTTTCATCGCAAGTTCTTGGGGAAGTAGCGTATCACGCCTGGATCGCAGATAGAGAATTCCGGGATAGCATTCCGCTGTTCGCCAAGCTCGGGCCGGAAGACCTGAGAAAGTATCTTCGCAATACTTTTGTGAAAGCGTTCTTTCTGCTCGGGTGGAAGCAAGAAGCAAAAGTCGAGCAGTGGGAACTGTATATTAATCAATATCGAGGAAATGAATCGCACGATCATTCAAAGCTTCTGAAAGTACTGCAAACGAACTTGTTAGCCGAAAGACTGCCAGACCTTATTGACGAATCTCTTCGGAAAGATGTGACGCAGTTTATGAAAGAATCGGCCGCCCGCTCACGAAATTTGAGCGTGGGTCAACTGGGACGAGATGAAGCAGGCAAGGCAGAGACAGACGGTAAAGTCTTGGGTTCAATCTGCGCGGCGAGAGAAAATTTGCGTCAGCAAGGGTCGGAGGACACCGTGGTCCTTTTAAGCTCCTCTAATCGGTTACGCCGGGCGGACAGTGAATTTCGAGCGCGGCTGGCCGCACCTAATGCAGTCATTTCTCCCGGAGCACTCTCCTACCTCTTGTCTCTGGTGCCCGGCATAAACCTCGGCCTTAGCACCCACAGAAGAGCTTTGTTCGACTTTCGAGACTCGGGGCGACTAGCCGATACGCAACGGCTAGCGCTGAAGGTGCTTAAGTCGTCCGGCCTATACGATATTCCATGGGCAACAAGAGGAACCCTTGAAGAACACCTTAATAGCAAACTTCGGCAGGAGGCCGATAAAGCAGGGGAAAAAGTCGAAGTCATCAGGAAAAAGTTTGTCGCCGGAGACTCCTCGATAAATTCCGCTCAACTGATCTTGGATGCCGTCAAAGACATGGCGGTGAGTGACAAGAGAGAGAAAGAAATAGCTGAAGCTCAAAAGCGTATCGCTGAACTAGAGGATCAGGTAAAAGACTTTGCACGCCTTGCAAGAGTTCAAAAGCTGTCCAAAGTCTAGCCCGACAGTTGGGCGATGAGATTCATTCGTTCAATCTCCGCCCTACTTCGTTATTGGAATCGTTCTTCAATGCATCCGTTGTCACTGCCCATTCCAGATAAAGCTTGTGAAAATGTCTTGAATATCTCAGCTTGCTTTGGTAAAAACTTCGGCGCATCGGGGTCGAGACGGATCCGTGCGCTAGTGTTTCACAGTTTCGGTCAAGCTAACGGTCGATAGATTAAACATGAGCGCGCGGTCGATTCCATTTCCTACTGCATCGCGGAAGTAGCGAACACTGAAGTTGCATTGTAGAAGTAACGCTGACCAAGACGGAAGGGTATCCAAGCAATAGTAGCGGTTGCGTCGTGGCTGAGGAGCTTGGAATTAAGAAACAGTGACTAGAGCCTTGGCCGGTCAAGTGTGCACCCTCTGAGTGCGACTCCACACTTTTTCGTAGCACCCGCACTCGCACCCGTCGAAGTTTTTGGCTACACGTATTATCAGGTACTTGGCAATCCCCGCTAGCCTGTTAAGTTGTTCTAAGTATTGAATAGGAGAGAATTGGCAAGGTCGCACTCTACCACTGAGTTACTCCCGCTCAACAGAACGAGTATAAATGACCGCGTCCCGGAGGGGCAAACTCCGCTTCCCCGGCCCCCCAATGGAGCAGGCCTCCAAAAGGCAATGCTGATCTTCTCAAAGGTGTTCTATTCAAGGCTGATCGTCTCAAGGTGATCGTCGGAAACTGGAAAGTGGAAAGTGGGAAGTGGACCCTAGCTTTTTTTGCTTACGTCCGATTGATTGGCTGCCGCGGTGATCTGATTCCGAACCTCCCACAGGTCTTTGTAAAGCCAGCTTTCCATACGCTGCTGAAGCACTTCAACTGGGGTGCCCATAGTGCCGACGACCCGACCTCCGATAATGCGTTCGGCGAGTTTCAGATGATGGAAGCGAAATAATTGCATGCGCTCATCGAAATCGAGAAGGCGCTCGGCTACATCGTGCAATCCAAAAAACTGTTCGTGGCGACGATAGATTTCGACGAGCGATACACCGGCGGCATTCAGTTGATCGTGGAAGGCTTTGCCGAGGCGGGGACCAATATGCAGCAAAGCAAGAAAGCCGGGCGAATCCAAGCCGCTTCCGTGCCCAAGTCCGGCGCGGATTACGTGGTAATCGTACGGCGTGATCGTTTCCAGAATGTGCAGGAGCCCGATGGGAGGCTCGATCATCGAGATTGCGCGCCGTATGAGGCGAGCCGCATTCCCAAGATCGGAGTTTTCCAAAAACTCGAGCGCGCGCCCTAACTCAAATGCCGCTCCCTTCATGAGTAACTCTGAACTCTGGTGCACCACCAGAAATGTCATCTCATCTTTATGCGAAAGATTTTCGGGAAGCTTTTGCAGCGCAAGCAGTTCGTCAGTGCGCAGATAGCGCTCGTAGTCGGAAGCTCCCTTGCCGGGAAGAATCGGTTTTGTAGTCTCGTCGCGTTTCGTCATGAACGACTTATAACCCTTGTTGCCGTGAAAAATCCTTGGGCAAATGGGGCGCCCACTGCGGATCCTCATTCGCGCTGACGATCTCACCGTCACGCATGTGGACGACGCGATCTCCATAGGCTGCGGCTTCCGGATTGTGAGTGATCATGAGCACGGTCTGGCCCAGATCTCTGTTCGATTGCCGAAGCATGTTGAGTACGATGGCCGAACTTTTTGAATCCAGATTGCCTGTCGGCTCGTCTGCCAGCACAATTGCCGGGCGATTAATCAAAGCCCTGGCCAATGCCACTCTCTGTTGCTCCCCACCTGATAACTCGTTAGGGCGATGCTCCAGTCGCTTAGCCACGCCGAGCATCTCGGTAATCTTGCTGAGAAACGCCTGATCGGGCGCTCCCTTGCCAGCAATGTCGGCGGCAATTTCTATATTCGATCGTGCGCTCAGTGTCGGGAGCAAATTAAATTTCTGAAACACAAAACCGATCTTGCTCTTGCGCAGCCGGGTGCGCTCGCCATCGCTGAGCGTAGCAAAATCGACTCCATCGATGGTCACGCTCCCCGCATCAGCGCGCGTGAGTCCTCCCAACAGATAAAAAAGCGTGGACTTGCCGCTGCCGGACGGGCCGACTACGGAAACGAACTCTCCCTTTTCTACGCTGAATGAGATACCGCGCAACGCTGGAACCTCTACTTTTCCGACGCGGTAGGTTTTGCGCAATTCTCGCGCTTCAATAAAGGACGGCATCCCAGTGAAAAAGATATCACAGGAAGAACTTTGCCTATTGTCGTCTCGAAAGAGGTTCAGGCAACCGCGGGCTGCTGCGGCGTTCGCGACGCGAAATTGAAAGGAAGCTTCGGTCCGCGCTTGCGTACTAACAACAAACGAATTCGTTCGAGCAACTCCGCTGGTTCGTACATGCCCTTGGGAAGAAAAATGTCGGCGACGGTTTCCTGCTCATAAATCTTTACCCGCCCCGAGATTAAAACAGTGGGAGTCTGAGGCGAGATACTCTTGATCTGTTCGATCAGCTTCGAACCGTCAAGCCCGGGCATGATCAGGTCGGTGATCACCAGATCGATTCCGCCTTGGCGAAACATTTCGAACGCGAGCTGTCCGTTGTTGCACGAAATCACGCGATAGCCGCGGGTTTCGAGAAGAACCTTGCGGATGGAGAGAGACTGTTCATTGTCGTCGACACACAGAATAGTTTTTTTTGGCTTCATGATTTTTCCGGGGGGATCGTTAACTCTTAAATGTTTATCTAAAAATTTTGTTGTTTGATTTGTTTTTGAATTGCGAGCGAGGGTGAATCCTAAACAGATTTGATCCGCAACAAAAGTATCGTCATCGCCAATGGCACTATGGTGGTAGGCAGCCCCGAGTATCATCCCTCGCGACCGCTCGTGCCGCAGATTTTCGATGGCCGAATTTTGTTGAGGTGTTGCTTCAGAAAAACGTCGACACAATTTCCACCGATCCGCACATTGACCAATTGGTAATCCGAGCTTTTTGAGTGCGCAAATGTGCAACAGGAATGCAACAGAAATGCAATAGAAAGACGCGTGACACGATTCTTTGACGCCCCATGGCCTTTCAGCGCGATCACTCCGGCTCGAAAGCACTCTCAGCAAGCACAATCGTCGAAGAATGATTTACCATGTTGCAGGTCTGCCAAAACAAGCAGCACAGAAGACACGCAAACGAGCCAGATTTCGAAACTTTGAAAGCAATCGGAGAAGAAAATGTCCCTGCGCATAAATTCAGAAGCGCCAAATTTTACTGCTGAAACAACGCAAGGCGAGATCAACTTTCATGAGTGGATCGGCGACGGCTGGGCCATTCTATTCTCGCACCCGAAAGATTTCACCCCCGTGTGCACAACGGAATTGGGATATATGGCCGGACTGCAACCGGAATTCGCCAAGCGCAACACGAAGATCATCGGCCTTAGCGTCGACCCGGTCAGCAGTCACGGAAAATGGGCAGCCGACATCGAAGAAACACAAGGCCATAAGGTTAACTACCCGATGATAGGGGACCCCCAGCTCAAGATCGCTAAGCTTTACGACATGCTGCCCGAGCAATCCGGCACAAGCAGTGAAGGTCGAACCGCCGCCGACAATGCCACGGTTCGTACCGTATTCCTGATTGGCCCCGATAAGAAGATCAAGCTGATGCTGGTTTATCCCATGAGCAGTGGGAGGAATTTCGACGAGGTGATGCGGGTGCTGGATTCGATTCAGCTATCGGCGAAGCACAATGTAGCGACTCCGGTAAACTGGAAGCCTGGTCAGGACGTGATCATTCCAACCTCGGTATCCGAGGAGCAGGCGAAACAGAAGTATCCGGGAGGATTCAAGACCTTGAAGCCCTACTTGCGGGTAGTCGGGCAGCCCACGTAACCCTTTTGTTCCTCACGAGCGTCTCTGAGCAACCTTTTCTCTAAATTTGTGTCAAACAAGTGGGTTGTTTCGCGAGTGGCCCCAACCGAGCCATCCATGGCACCAGGCAAGAACTCAACACGGCGAAGGGTGTGGGCGCGTCGAAAGCTGTGGCTTTTCGCTATAGGTTTTTTTCTGTTGATCGTTGGTTCCGCGATCGCTTTTGCCCTCTATCACGCCGAACCAATTCTGCGCTCCACCGTCATACAAACCCTCTCGGCTCGGTTCAAAAGCAAAGTCGAGCTTGATGGGTTTCACGTCTCCATGTTTAAGGGCCTGCAAGTTACCGGGGAGGGCCTGAGAATATTCGGCGAAATTGATCCCAATAACCATGAAGCGGGAATTCAGCCGATTATCGAGGTCGCACAGTTCCGCTTCAGTATGAAGATCGGCGAGTTTCTGCGCAGTCCCATGAAGGTCCACACGGTGTATCTCGGAGGGCTGCGCCTAAACCTGCCGCCGAGAGAGCAGCGCGCCGACCTGCGCAGAATGCGATCGCAAGGTGGAAAAGTAAAGATCATCGTCGAAAATTTCGTGGCCGACGACGCCCATCTCATCATCAACACGCTTCGCCCGGGCAAACTGCCGCTCGAATTTGACATTGCCAGCTTGAGAATGGCGCGCACCGGGGAGGGGAGGCCGCTTCGCTTCGAAGCAAAGCTGACCAATCCGAAGCCCGAAGGGCAGATATTCAGCACCGGATACTTTGGCCCATGGCAGCCCGACAACCCTCGGGAAACGCCGTTGATCGGCTCTTATTCGTTTACTCATGCCGACCTGAGCACGATCAAAGGGATTGGCGGCATGCTTTCTTCGAACGGAAAATACGACGGCGTTCTCGAAGAGATAAAGGTTGATGGAACAACGGATACTCCCGACTTCCATCTGAACATCGGTAAGCGCCGCATCCCTCTTCACACCGAGTTTCATGCCGTCGTAGATGGCACCAGCGGCGACACATTTCTTCAACCCGTCAGGGCGCGCATTCTTAGTTCCTGGGTGATAGCACGGGGATCGATTATGAAGCAGAAGAATCCTCAGGGGCATCGCATCAAACTCGATGTCATTGTTGAGAATGGCAAAATCGACGACTTGATGAAGCTTGCCAGCAAATCGGATCTGCCTTTAATGAGCGGTGCAATTCACCTCAAGACCAGCTTTGATTTAACCCCGGGAGAGGCGGATGTCGCCGATCGACTGCGGCTTGCGGGTGATTTCATGGTGTCCGACGCGGGCTTCAACGATGAGAAGATTCAAGACAAGATCAATACGCTAAGCCTGAGAAGCCGCGGGAAAGCGAAGCTGGCCAAAACCGCAACGCAAACAGATTCTTTGTCAGATTTGAACGGCACTTTCAGTCTGAATAAGGGGCTGATGACGTTTCCCGACCTTCAGTTCCAGGTTCCGGGGACACTGGTGGCGTTAACTGGTAAATACAGCATGGACGGAACCCAGTTTGACTTTCACGGCACGGCGCGTATGGACGCCACGATCTCACGCATGATGACGGGGTGGAAGTCGATTCTTCTAAAGCCTGTAGACCCTTTCTTCAGCAAGAACGGTGCCGGTACAGAAGTTCCAATCAAAATCACGGGAACGAAATCGTCCCCTCATTTCGCCCTCGATTTCCGCCGAAAAAAAGATGCAAATCAGGACCGGGAAAAAACTGAGGAAGCTCTAACCGGCCCGCAATAAGCCCCTTACGAGCTAGGGTAAACTCTCTACCTCGTGATCAATTTTGTTGTAGTCCGCTACCCATTCCCGCTTTCCCGCCTCTAATGATTCGCACATCGCGTGTTAAGAACATTACGGCGACGCGGTGTTCAGACAGCCTAAGGGCCAGGAAAGACGGGTGAGGACGATGCGCAAGGAAGAAATCATTACTCCAGATCAATTGATGCGGCCCGATCTGCTCAGCGAAATCGTCTTGCTGGGAAGTGGCGTATTGATTCTGGTGGCTTTAGTAATGGTCTTCGTCGCAGCGTGCTCCTCGGCCGCGATTCAATAACGTCCTTATCCGGCTCGACACTTAAATTAAGCTTCGAGCCCGACCTACCTACTTCATATCAATAACCTACGGCGTTGACTGGATTGTTACCCCCATCCCTCTCCCCTAATCTAAATGTGAGTTCAACTCATAACTGAATCAAGCGCGAAGCGGATAAGAGCCAGCAGAACCGGCCTTACCATCCACAGAATAGGAGCTGTAATGACCGTTAAACAAAGCATGAGCACCATCGCACTTGCAGGAGCATTGCTGACCGCGCCGCTGCTGGCGCAAGAGCCTTCCGCGCAAACCGGAAACGCCGCGCCAAGCGGAAACGCTGCCGACAATACCCGCGTCAACACGCGAGATCGAAGCACCAGCGAAGCCACTGCGGATAATCAAAAGAACAACATGTCGGACCGCGATATCACGAAGCAGATTCGCCAATCACTGGCGAAAGACAGCTCACTCTCGACCTACGCTCACAATCTGAAGATCGTCACTCAGAACGGCCAAGTCACTTTGAAAGGCCCGGTGCGTTCTGAAGATGAAAAGAAGGCAGTAGAAGCAAAGGCGACTGCAATCGCCGGCGAAAATAAAGTGACGAACGAACTCGACGTTAAAGAGAAGCAATAATTGACTTGGTTCTCCCAGAAGAGCTTTTGGGTACGAACCCTAATTCCGTAATTCAAGGAGATCAACATGGCAGGTAAAAATACTTCGGTGTTTGGAATTTATATGACTTATGCGAACGTCGAAAATGGCGTCGATGGTCTCAAAGCGGCTGGATTCAGTAACCGCGACATTTCTGTTCTGTTCCCGGAAAGTGCGGGAACGAAAGATTTTGCGGTAGCGAAAGCGACCAAAGCTCCTGAGGGAGCTACAGCGGGTGCTGGAACGGGGGCCGTAGTTGGCGGCGCCATGGGATGGCTCCTGGGTATCGGTGCGCTGGCAATTCCCGGCCTTGGACCATTTATTGCCGCTGGCCCCATTATGGCGGCGTTGGCTGGAGCGGGCGTAGGCGGCACCGTAGGCGGCATTGCCGGCGCGCTCGTGGGTATGGGCATCCCCGAGTATGAAGCGAAACGCTACGAAGGTCGCGTGAAAGATGGAGGGATTTTACTTTCTGTCCACACTGATAGCTCGGACTGGACCAAGCGAGCGAAGGAAATTCTCGAGTCGACTGGCGCTCAAGACGTCTCTTCGGCGGGTGAAGCCAAGTCGAAGGATGGTGAAGTAGAGGATGATCGTGCCGCGCGAGATCGTGACATCCGACGGGCCAGCTAACCGTAAACAAGGGGTAAATTAAGGAAGGGAGGCAATATATGCCTCCCTTCTTTTTATGGGGAAATCAAACGGAGTGTTATTCAGGGGAAGGCAACACTACGCGGACGGACCTTCAGCAGGCCCGCCTCGATGCGGCACCTGCACCTGAATAATGTCGTTCTTGACCGCATACACCACCAGATCGCGAATAGAGTGGATGCCGAGCTTCCGCATGATATTACTGCGATGCGTCTCCGCCGTCTTCGTACTCAGGTTCAGCAAGCTAGCCACTTCCTTCGAACTCTTACCTTCGGCGAGCAGTTGAATCACCTCGCGCTCGCGTGGAGTTAGTTTCGGCAGTTTGGGAGACTCAAAGGCCGCTCCATTTTCGCGACGATCGAGAAAGCCGGCAAGAACCATGTCGTTGACTCGCGGAGTAAAGAACATGCGATTGCGCTGCACCGCTTCAACCGCAGTCACTAAATCGCGGGCGGCATCAGATTTCAGGACGAAGCCCCGGGCTCCCGCATCAAGTGCCTCCCGGATCACCTGGTCAGAATCCGTAATGGTAAGGACAATTACTTTGAGTTCGGTGTCTTGCTGCATTAACTGGCGAGTCGCAGCCAAACCGTTCAAATTTGGCATGCCTACATCGAGAATGACGACGTCAGGTTTATGCTGGCGCGATTTCTCTACCGCTTCGCGTCCGTCTTTCGCTTCCGCACAGATCTCCCAGCCCTCGTGCGATTGCAGCAACGCAACCAGTCCACGGCGAACCAATTCGTGATCATCAGCAATCAAGATCCGAAGCTTCATGGTTTACCTCCGTGCGTGAAAGCACAGTGAGAGCCCTGGTTCGCAACTCGGGTTCGTATCGCAACGTTTAAGCCACGCGCGGCCAAAAAACCTTATGTTGGCTGACCGCGTCAACCGCCGCCACTAAATCTCTACCCACATCTGATTTCACAACATACCCGCTCGCGTTAGCGTTGAGCGCCTCGTGCATCATCTGCGGAGAATCGTGTTGCGTCACTATTAAAATCTCGGATTCTGGCAAATTTTTATGGATCTTGCGGCATGCCTCAAGTCCGTTCATTCTGGGCATGCTCAAATCCAGCACAACCACATCCGGCCTTAGCAACTCGGCCTTCTCTACCGCCTCTGCGCCGTCCTCCGCCTCATCTACTACTTCCCAGCCATGGTGACAGCGAAGCAGGCTCTTCAGCCCCTGCCTCACCACCGCATGATCGTCCACCACTAAAATTCTAAGAGACATCGCGTTTGCCAAGGAAGTCAATTCGCTTGTCCTGCCAGTAGTTAAAGTACCGATCTACCGGGAGGCACTTCCGCCTTTCATTGGATGTTGCTCAGTAAATCAAGTTGTCTGTAGCTTCAGCTTTCTTTCGTCCGTCGAAAGCGGTATCGAGATGGCCAACAGAGTTCCGTTGTGATCGGTTTCCAGGGTCAATTTGCCGCCAAACTCGCGAGCCCGTTCTCGAATGGCAGCGAG
>JAYVCW010000067.1:0-2906 GCA_043749775.1 Acidobacteriaceae bacterium
TGGCTCTATTCGTTTCACGATGCCACCACCACCCGGCGTGATGCCGTAAAGCGCGCGCTAGAAGCGGCTCAGAAGCTCCAGCCCATCTCGCCCGAAACCCAGCTCGCTCTGGCAGTCTACCAAGCTGACGTGCTGCATGATAACGAAGCAGCCAAGGCGACCTACCAATCAGTCGGCAAACAGTTGCCGGGCAGCAGTGAGGTTCCGGCTGCGCTCGCGACCATTGCCCAGCGGCAGGGAAATTGGGACGAAGCAACGACCGGATTCGAGCAAGCTCTCGCGCTCGATCCGCGGAACACGGACCGCCTCCTCAGTGCGGCGTGGAATTATAGCGATGTTCGTAAATTCGAAGCTGCGCTCAAGCTCTTGGATCGAGCGCTCGATATCCAGCCGAACGATCCCGTTCTGGTGGCCGGAAAAGCCACCATCTTCCAAGCTCAGGGTAATCTTGACGAGGCGGCTAAGTTGTTGCGTGCGGGGAAAAACGCCACTCCTTCGTTCATCGTTTTTCTAACCAGAATTGGGGAGTTACGGCTCGAGCGAAATCTGGTTGAGGCGATTCGATTGCTCCAGACAGAAGCTCCTCAATACTTTTCAGGTTCTGAGATCGAAAAAGGGTTCGTCGCCCGCGATTTGGCTTTGGCGCAACGCGCTGCTGGCGACATCACCGGCTCCAAAGCCGTTGCTGAACAAGCGCGCGAGAAAATGGAAGCGGTCTGCAAAGATCAACCAGAGAGCGATTCCGCATCGATCTGTCTTTCCGATCTCTACGCATTGGCCGGCGACAAAAGCTCGGCTTTAAGGGAAGCAGAGCGGGCCGTTGCGCTTGCCTCAACTATGAAAGTTGTCTCGCACCGCCCTGGCAACGAAGAGAATCTCGCGCTGGTTCAGATGATCCTAGGCGAGAACAATGAAGCGGTCTCAACTCTCGCGCGGCTGTTGGACATGCCGTATGACGGCGGGCTTTATTTCACCCCGGTCACCCCTGCGCTTTTGAGACTGGATCCACTCTGGGATCCGTTGCGTGGTGATCCGACGTTCCGAAAACTTTACGAGGAGCCGCGACGCTGAATAGCTTCGTTAGCGAGCTGAAGCGGCGCAACGTCTACAAGGTCGCTGTTGCGTACGCAGTGGTGGCGTGGCTGCTGATCCAGGCGGCGTCGATTCTCTTCCCGACGTTCGAAGCGCCGGCGTGGGTGATGAAGGTGGTGGTCGCGGTTGTCGCGCTTGGTTTTCCGATCGCGCTGATTCTGGCTTGGGCGTTCGAGTTGACCCCGGAAGGCATCAAGCGCGCGGAAGATGTCGCGCCAAGCACGTCCATTACACGCCGAACCGGCAGCAAAATCGTGTACCTGACGATCGCTGCTGCCGTCGTTGCAGCGGGGCTCCTGGCGTTTCAGTTTCTACGCACTAAAACGGCTGCCGTTAGCGCGGTAGCTGCGCCGCCGCAGCTCACCCCTATCCCGAGTCCGGCTTTTACCGTTGCCGCTATCCCGGCGAAATCGATTGCCGTCCTGCCTTTTGATAATCTCAGCGAAGACAAAGCGAATGCTTACTTCGCCGAAGGCGTCCAGGATGAAATCCTCACGAGGTTAGCAAAGGTCGCCGATCTCAAAGTGATTTCGCGCACCTCGACCCAGAAGTACAAGAGCGCGCCGGATAACCTCCGCGCCATCGCACAACAGTTAGGCGTGGCCAATATCCTCGAAGGCAGCGTGCAGAAATCGAACGACCAGATGCGCGTAAACGTGCAGTTGATCAATGCAACTAACGACGCGCATCTCTGGGCCGAAATCTACGATCGCAAGTTAACCGACATCTTTGCGGTCGAGAGCGAGATCGCGAAAACCATTACCGACACGCTGCAGGCGAGGCTAACCGGCTCGGAGCGAAAGGAAATGGCGAAAGCCCCCACGGCGAATCACGAGGCCTACGAGCTCTATCTGAAAGGCCGATTCTTCTGGAACAAGCGCACCGGGGACGACCTTAAGACTGCGCGCGGATTCTTCGAGCTGGCGATCGCAGCGGACCCGAATTACGCCGGGGCCTACGCCGGCCTTGCTCAGACGGATTTATTGATCCCGGTCTTCGGTGCCGGCCCGCCACGCGATTTCATGCCGAAGGCGTTGGGCGAGGCTCGCCGGGCGATCGCGCTGGATGAAGCTTCGGCTGAGGCTCACTCCGCGCTGGCCCTATTGCTCTGTTTCCAATTCAAATTCCCGGAGTCGGAAGTGGAGTTTAAGCGCGCCAACCTGTGCAACCCTAACTACGCAACCGCGCATCACTGGTATGGAAACAGTTTGCTGGTCACGTTGGGGCGGTTTGACGAAGCGATCAGGGAAGGAGAACGCGCGATCGAGCTTGATCCACTTTCTCTTATCGTGAACGCCGATCTCGGTAGCACCTTTATGGTTGCTCGGCGCTACGACGAAGCCATCACGCAACTGCGCCGCACGCTCGCGCTCGATGGTAATTTCGCTTACGCCCGCTGGAACCTCGGCGAAGCTCTCTACTTTAAAGGAGACCTTGGCGGAGCCATCGCGGAATACGAGAAGGCGCGGACGCTTGATAACGATCCGCAAATCCTCGCCTTACTCGCCCGTAGCTATGCCGAGAGTGGGCAGAAGGAACAGGCCCTGAAGCTTTTGCAAAAATTAAAGGACGTCGGACAACATCAGTATGTCCGAAGCTATCTTTACACCCTCGCTTATATCGGGCTCGGTGAGAAAGCGACGGCAATCGAGTATCTCGAGAAAGCAAACCAAGACGCCGAAAACGGGGATACGGTGTGGATCAAAGTGGACCCGCTGTTCGATCCGCTTCGAAGCGAGCCTCGCTTCCAGCAGCTCTCGGCCAGGCTCTTTCCTGAGGCCGAGCGATGAATCCACGTAACTTCTTCGCCGAGC
>JAYVCW010000068.1:0-16648 GCA_043749775.1 Acidobacteriaceae bacterium
TGTGCGCCGAGCGCGTAACGAACGCGTTTCCGCAGGCGCAATGGACGCGGATTTCGTGGTAATTGGGATGGATGGCTGCCTTCATACGTTCCTGACCTCGATTCAGACATTTGATTCTATAGGAGGGGCCAAAGATTCAGCAAGGCTAGCGCGGGTGCAGCTTTATAGATTTTATAGAAAAGAGAAAACGGCAGGGCCGACCTCCCTGCCGTTGCTTGTATTCGTTGCTTGTATTCGTTGCTTGTATTCGTTACTTGCCTCGGTTGACTACCTTTTTGAGTTCGTTACCTGGAGTAAATTTAGCAACTTTTCGGGCGGCTATTTTGATCGTGGCACCTGTCTGCGGATTCCGGCCATTGCGGGCCTTGCGCTGCGAGACGGAAAATGTGCCGAAACCGATCAATGCGACCCGGTCCCCTTTGCGAAGGGCAGCAGTAACGCTGTCCACGGTGGTATCTATCGCGGTCGACGCTTGTGTCTTCGAAATGCTGCAAGCTTCGGCGATCCGGTCAACCAGATCAGCTTTATTCATACTTTCTCCTGACACTAGTTTAAGTGCGGCTCTCGCGCGTCAGCCGGGGAGGGGTAGCTCAATCGCGAGCACCGGCGATGGCAATTTTCGTCGATGCCAAGGGAATGTCAATGGCAAACAGGTGCCTGTTGCCGCATTTGACACCTCGCGTTCCTGAAATGGTTGCGGGGCGGGCGAAGCAAAGCGGGGTGCCATCAAACACCTTGCTGAGCAGCGAAATGCGAATGGGTCAAACGGCACGCGTTGTCCACACTCGAATCGTTCCCTCCACAGGATGTGCACAGTTGCATGACCGTTTCGAGTTGCGGGGATTGCCGGTTCGGGTGCAGAGTTGAGAGACGAACAATGATTGCTGAGCATTGCGTCGGAGTGTCTGACCGATGAAGTCATCTTATGAAAACTGAAGTTGAGGTTTGCCCAAAGTGTTCTGGCTCGGGCTGGAAGTTGGTCCCGCAGGCTCCGGAACGCGGAGTGATGCGCTGCGACTGCCAGTTGCGGGCGCGCGGAGGCGCTCTGCTGACCGCGGCTTGTATCCCTAAAAGGTACGAGCATTGTGAATTATCGAACTTCACCACAGACTTTCCGGGAGCGGACCGTTCCGTTTCATTAGCGCAGATCAGCGCGACGCGTTTGGTACAGGAGTTCGATCCACGGGATGGCAAAGGCCTACTGTTGGTGGGCGGAATCGGCACCGGCAAGACTCACCTCGCAGTCGGAATCCTGAAAGAGCTGATGGCTGCTCGCGGCAGTGCATGCATGTTCTGCGATTATCGGGAATTGCTGAAGCAGATCCAAAATTCCTATAACGATTCGGTCAAGGCAACCGAACTGCAAGTGTTGCGTCCGGTATTCGAAGCCGAAATATTGCTTCTTGACGAACTCGGCGCCGTAAAGCCCAGTGAATGGGTCTGGGACACGGTGAGCCTCATCTTAAACACGCGCTATAACGACAATCGGACCACCATCATCACGACCAATTTTGCGGACGAACCGGCTGCCGGTGTAATGAGGTCGATGTCGGTAGCCCGCGCGGCGGCCCGCGAAGAAACGCTTGGCGACCGAATAGGCGAGCGCATGCGCTCCCGGTTGCACGAGATGTGCCGCATCGTGAGGATGGACGGCCCCGACTTCCGTCAGAAATTTAAGAGCGCTAGCTTCGGCTAAATGCGCGAGTGGTTAAAGCGGTGTCGTAATTTCCTCGGCTGCGAGATGAAACCGCTTTAGAATCGCGGAAGTGTTCAGCCAGCGCATTGAGTTTCATCCGGAAGCGGACCAGGCGCTCTTTTCTTCTGTCGCCGCGGCACCAGCTGTGTTTGCGCTTCGTGGCCATGACTTGCAAGCCGAGCCCTACGTCAGCAAGACTGCGAACCTCAGGCGACGGCTGCAACGATTGCTTGCAGCTCCCGAGGGCCTTACTAAGCGGCTTAACCTGCGCGACCGCGTACGATGGATTGAATACACCTTTACTGGTTCCGATTTCGAATCGGGGTTCGTGCTCTATCAAGCTCTGCGCTCAATTTTTCCCGACTCCTACTCCAAAAGACTGCGCTTTCGTCCTGCCCCCCTGATTAGGCTACATCTTGAGAACGAGTTTCCTCGCGCGTCTGTGTCGACGCGTCTGGGCAAGCGTTTCGACGATGATCGCGCTGGCGTAAACCTACATTACGGGCCCTTCGCGTCGAGGATCGCGGCCGAGAAGTTCATGAACGACGCCCTCGATTTCTTCAAAATGCGCCGTTGCGTGGACGATTTGCACCCCGACCCAAAGTTTCCCGGCTGTGTTTACTCCGAAATGAAGATGTGCCTGGCGCCGTGCTACCGCGGTTGCACTGACGAAGAATACCGCTCAGAGGTAGCACGGGTGGCCGAGTTTTTGGATACGCGGGGCGAGTCATTATTACGGCAGATTGCGCAGGAACGCGAGGCGGCATCGGCCCGCATGGAATTTGAATCTGCCGCGGCCCTTCACCTCCGCCATAGCAAACTTTCTTCGATCTTGCAGCACCTTCCTGAATTCGTCGGCCGCATTGATCGGATGCATGCAGTGATCGTGCAGAGGTCAGCGTTAACGGAAAGCGAAGATTCTTCCGCCGCCAAACCTGTAGCGAGTGTCGCGCTGTTCCGGGTTGATGCGGGAGCAATTGCCGGTCCGCTGCTGTTCCCGATCTCATCGGCCGAGCACACCAAATCGCAGTCGATGGAGGCCCGCATTGAAGAGGCGCTGGCATCGTTCCCCAAATCCGCGATAGCGAGCCCGATCGAACGGATGGAGCACCTCTCGATCCTGAAGCGTTGGTGTTATCGCGGAAGCCGTGAGGGCGAGATTTTTTATGCGGACGCGCGCGGCCAATTGCCCATGCGGCGACTGGTGCGCGGCATTGGACGAGTTTATAAGAGGGAACCGAACGAGGAAGAAACCGCTGCCTCGACGACTGCTCCCACGACTGCCCCAGTCGATTGAGGAAGCTACGCGATTCACTGCATTTCTCACGCCTGGTCCATCTCATACAATCGGTGCCATGGCACAGAAAGATGCGACGAAGAAGTCCAACTTACGGCCTATAAAAACAACGCTGACCAAATCGGCTAAGAATCCTCCGGTGAAGACTCCTGTCGCGAATGCGCCGGACGCCGGCCTTCGTGAGCATTTGATTTCCATGCTCGAGGGCGAAGGAGCTCACGCCACTTTCGACCAGACTTTAGAAGGTTGGCCACTCCAGTTTGCGGGAATAAAAGTCGCGAAATTTCCGCACACGGCCTGGATGCTGCTTGAGCATATTCGCCTGGCACAGCTCGACCTCCTCGAATTCAGCCGGAATTCCAAGTATGTTTCTCCGAAATGGCCGGACGAGTATTGGCCGCAAACAGCGGCGCCTCCGAACGAACAAGCTTGGACGAGGAGCATAGAAGCCTGCAAAAAAGATTTGAAGGCGATGCAGCGGCTAGTTAAAGATCAGAAAACGGATTTGTTTGCGAAAATCCCGTGGGGCGACGGGCAAACGATTTTGCGCGAAGCGATCATCATGGCTGATCACAATTCGTATCATGTGGGCCAGATGATGCTGCTGCGGAAGAGCTTGGGCTTTTAGTGGTTGGGGATGCGGCAGTGCCTGGACGGGCTTCGGTCGGAGTTATGCGTCTCACGCGGATATGGCGAGCTGGGGCGGCGCCGTTTTCCCTCTTAAAGGCTTTTTTCGAACAATTACTTTGATCTCTTCGCGCCAACTTTCCCCGATCCCAATTACTTCCCAGTCGATCTCTGGCGAGAGGTAGCGCAGGATGGTGTCGGTCGTCGGGTGAACGTGGAGAGCGGGAGCGACCAGCATCAGGACTGGCTTTTCGGACGAAAGCTGTCGGCCCGGGAAGTAGCCGAACTTGCTCAGCTCTCCGCGGCCTTGATGCCAATTGACCCGCGACCAGTAGTCCACGCCCTGTAACGGCAGGTGAATATCCTCGTCGGCTTTGAGCTCGATGACCGCAAGCCGTCCGTCCTGCGTCTCGCCCAGAATATCGATCATGGCGCGATCGGCGGCGGCGAAGGCCGGGACCTGAGGATAAACAAATTCGGTTCGAAGTCTCCCATCGAGCGCGGCTAGATTGGCCGTGATTGATGACTCCAGCCAGCGCTCCGGGTGCATACGCCAGAGAGGATGATTCTTGGGGCCGTTTTTGTTGCGTACGGCTGCCGCAAGGCGAATCAAGTCAGCGAATTCCGGCTCATTACCAACGGTTAAAATGCGCTCTTCCGCGCCCACGCCAAAGATAATTTCTTCGCCACTTTGGAAGGTTACTGGGTCATGCGCCATGCGGGCTTGCGCAAACTCCAGTCCGTGGCAACGAAACGATATCTCGGTAGTCGATAACGCCACCACTTCGGCCAGCGGGAGGATTTGGCAAATTTGGGCTATAGATTGAGCGAAGCGAACCCGGCTCGCTGCGGCGTCGACAGAATGAACCAGCCGCGTAGCCAGGTTTCCGCGATCGCTCAGATCGGATTGGTTCATTACATTTTCACTCTGATCGAATTCGTACAACGTCCACTTGGCGGCCGAGGTATGGAGTTGCGCCATGCGCTGCTGAGTCAAAGTGCCGGTGCCCTCGGGGACGACCATAACCAAACCTTCGATCGATTGCCGCGCCTGTTGCGCCAGGCGGCAAGCGTCGAGCCAAAGGATTCCGGTGGTCAGCGCACCGTCAATCGTCGATTGACTTTCCTGATTGTTGACGCCAACAATGGCGAGGGCGCGCTGGCCCTGCCGCAGCCATCCCCTCAGGTAAGCCGGACCGAAGGAGTGCTCGAGATCGACGCTGGTGGTCAGGCGAACAACAGTCCACCCATGAAAATATTTTTCAAGGGCCCGGCGCAACCGCGGCCCGTAGGCGGCGCGGGCAGACCGACGCGATGCAAGAGAGCGATGGTCGCGATCGCGGCAGAAATCGAGGCGGGTCGGCTTGGTCTGGCCCATTCTCTGGACCTGTAATCGCAGCGTCGTTCCTCTTATTTCTGCATCGAGCACGCGGCGCACCGCGTTGCGATCATTCGACCACAAGTGGATGAGGCATCGGTGAGTTTCTCCGCTGATGGAGTACTTCGCCGCCAGGTCGAACGCAATGCCGCCGTCTTCAATCACCACCGCCGCTCGTGCCGTCATAAGAAAGTCGGACAGCATCTGGCTGAGCGAATCGGGGGTCATTAAACTGATTTGTTACGGCTCGGTCACGGCTTGTCAGTGGTCAGAGCACCCGGCAATTGTTTGGTTTTAAATGACCATATGAGTATCGCTGATAAGCATAATTTGATAGCCATAAAGCGATCGTCGGCAAGTGATCGTGGGATAATCTAGAAACACCAACCGAGTCGTTTACCAGTCGAAAGCATCAAAATTATGGTGACTAATAATCAACAGCACTTCTTCTTTGAGCACTACGGACTGACCAATAACGCCCTTGAAACCTATCTTGGGGCCGCGCTTTCCGCGGGGGGAGACTATGCCGACCTCTACTTTGAATATCTAACATCGACGTCGCTTACCATGGATGAGTCACTCATCAAGTCAGCATCCCAGGGAATCTCGGGAGGATGCGGGGTGCGCGTTGTTTCCGGGGAGCGAACCGGATACGCCTATACCGACGATCTTTCTCCGCAGAGAATCTTGCACGCGGCCCGAACTGCGGCCTTGATCGCCAGCGCGCCCGCGAAGACAACCGTGGCCGGATTCCAGCAAAAGCCCGCCCGCAGTTTGTATCCCATAAGCATGGCTTCGGTCGATGCCGAATTGACAGCTAAAGTCGAACTTCTGATGCGGGCCGATCGCACCGCGCGCGGATACGATCCGAGAATTCGCGAAGTACGGGCAAACTACGCCGACGAACTTCGTACCATCCTGGTGGTCGGCTCGGACGGGACGTTCGCTGAGGATTCTCAGCCCATGGCCCGCATGAATGTCTCTTCGATCGCTAAGACTGACACCACTTCCGGTCGCGGCAGTGCGGGCGGCGGCGGAAGAGTGGCTCTCGATTTCTTTTTTGGAGAAAAAACTCCAGAGTTCTTTGCGAAAGAGGCGGCACGCCAAGCGGTACTGCAACTTGACGCGCGCGAGGCTCCAGTTGGGGATATGGAAGTCGTGCTCGGCCCGGGCTGGCCTGGGGTGCTCCTGCATGAGGCTGTCGGGCACGGTCTGGAAGCGGACTTCAATCGCAAGAAAACTTCGGCATTCGCCGGATTGATCGGCAAGCGCGTGGCGAGCGAGAAGTGCACGGTCGTCGATAACGGAA
This sequence comes from Acidobacteriaceae bacterium, assembly GCA_043749775.1. Taxonomy (GTDB): domain Bacteria; phylum Acidobacteriota; class Terriglobia; order Terriglobales; family Acidobacteriaceae; genus Acidiflorens. Next base: position 6,308 of record JAYVCW010000068.1, read on the forward strand.
CCATGCCTTGGCGTCGAGGGTCGTTGAACGTCGATGATGAGGGCCATCCCACGCAAGAAACGGTCTTGATCGAGAACGGAATTTTAAAAGGTTATCTGAGCGACAAGCTTTCTTCGCGTCTAATGGGCCTCGCCGATACCGGTAACGGACGCCGCGAAAGTTACGAGCACATTCCGATGCCGCGCATGACGAATACCTACATGCTCGCGGGCGAAGACGATCCCGGCGATATTATCCGCTCGGTAAAGAATGGGATTTATGCTGTGAATTTCGGCGGCGGGCAGGTCGACATCACCAATGGCAAATTTGTCTTCTCCGCGTCGGAGGCCTATCTGATTGAGGATGGAAAGGTCACCGCTCCCATCAAAGGTGCGACCCTGATTGGCAACGGACCTGACGTGCTGACGCGGGTTTCGATGGTCGGCAACGATCTCAAACTCGACGAGGGCGTCGGCACTTGCGGCAAGGATGGGCAGGCGGTTCCGGTCGGCGTCGGCATTCCGACTCTCAAGATTGACCGCATGACAGTCGGTGGCACGGCGCGTAAGGAACCCGGCGGGTTCATGCAGTAAGTTGAGTCCGAAGGTGGCAGCGCGGTTGGGCGAGCTTCACAGCTTCGCACACTTATCTACCGGATATTTCGCAAGCTTGCGCGGCTCGCAAGAAGTTTTCCCGGACAGTTTTACGCGATAGTTTTGCCGCGACTAGGGTAATTGCGCCTTTTTTCTTAGTGGTTGAAGCGTTTCTTACTGACCACCGGGTACAGGGAGTGCACAAAGGAAAGTTTCACATGACAACAGCGCTAGAAAATAATGAAACAAAGACTGCACTCGATCTGAAAGAAATTGCCAGCGAGGTGGTCAGCCGCGCGATGAAGGCGGGGGCGTCCGCCGCGGAGTGCGTTGTCCGCGAAGGCGACGAATTTTCCGCAGTCGTGCGCCTGGGACAGGTCGAGACGCTGAAAGAATCAGGATCGCGTGCGATTGGGTTGCGAGTTTTTTTCGGACAACGCGCGGCGAGCACTCATTCCAGCGATTTTTCGGCGGATGGCCTCGATCGCATGCTCAAGTCGGCGCTCGAACTGGCCAAGATCACCTCCGAAGACCCGTTCGGTGGAATTCCTGAAGCGGGCATGCTCGGGTCACTCAAGGGCGACCTCAATCTTTTTCATCAGGATGTCTATTCGTTGCCGAGCGCCGAACGCATCGACTACGCGCGCCGCGCGGAGAAGGCGGCGCTCGACAGCGACCCGCGCATCAAAAACTCAGAAGGCGGCTCGTTCGATGCGGCTTCCGGGCGAAAAGTGCTGGCCAACTCGCACGGCTTCGTAGGCGAATATCGCCGGTCGTATTGCTCAGTGGCCGCGGTTCCAATTGCGCAGGACGAGAGCGGGCTCATGCAGCGCGACTACTGGTATTCGGTTGCGCGCAGTCTGGCGAAGCTTGAGTCGGCGGAATCAGTTGGCAAGGAAGCGGCGCGTCGTACCCTGCGACGTTTGGGTGCGCGCAAGGTGAAGACTTCACAGGTTCCCGTCGTGCTCGATCCCATGGTTTCTAGCTCAATGCTTGAGCACATCTTTGAAGGAATCAACGGGGATTCGGTTTATCGCGGAGCTTCGTTCCTCGCGGGCAAACTGGGCGAGCAGATTGCCGCCACGAATGTCACGGTGATTGATGACGGTACGATTATTGGGGGCTTCGGCACGACTCCCTTCGACGGAGAGGGAATTCCAACCCGCCGCACGGTCGTCATCGAGAACGGAATTTTGAAGTCGTATTTGCTGAATACTTACACCGCCAAAAAGCTCAAGCTCGAGACGACCGCCAATGCCTCACGCGGGCTGGCGGGAACTCCAGGGATCGGGCCCGGGAATTATTTTTTGGAGCGCGGGCAGAAAAGTCCCAAAGAGATGATTGGCGCAATTAAAGATGGGCTCTACATCACGGAGTTTCTCGGGCACGGCGCGAACCTGGTCACCGGCGACTACTCTCGCGGAGCTTCTGGCATGTGGATCGTGAATGGCGAACTTGCCTATCCGGTCGAAGAGATCACTGTAGCCGGCAATCTGAAAGAGATGTTCCGCAACATTTCGGAGATTGGGAGCGACCTGGAATTTCGAGGGAGCGTCGCCGCTCCGACGATTCGAATCGACGGCCTCACCGTCGGCGGCGAGTAGCGGGCTCTCTTCCAGCAGGGGCTCGAACCACTCTGCAACGAACCCTCTCAAAACAATAAAGCGGACGGTTGGGGTAACCGTCCGCTTTATTCCCGGGGAGGGTGTGTATCAGGGCATCTCTACTACGCGCTGCATTTTGGGTTGTACTGCGTTCTTCTCTGCGCCGATATCTTCGGCGCCCAGTAAACGGGCCGCAATCCGCAATGCATCCATCTCCTTGCGGACTCTTAACAGTTCCTGCTCTTTTACTCGCAAAACGTCGAACGGGTTTTTCATGGGGGAGGGCCTCACTGCTTGTTCGGTTTTCATATGCTGAAGCTAAGTTATGAGAAATCCGCTCCAGATGGAAGCTCTCAGAGGTACATTCGAGAAAAAAGTTTGAACTCGCCGAAAGTTGGGCCGAGTGGCCCCTGCCCGTTATCAAATAGTTAATGCCCCAGATGATAGGGATGATTCTTCAGAATCGTGAAGGCGCGATAGAGCTGTTCGAGCAGCACGACCCGCGCCAGTTCATGCGGCAAAGTCATTTTGCCGAGCGACAGCGTAGTTTGCGCCAGATGCCGGGTCTCATCGCGGAAGCCGTCACTGCCGCCGATCGCGAAGAGCAGCGGAACGGCCGCGACCTGCTCGCGTTCGATAAACTCAGCCAACTCTTCCGACGAAAACTGCTTTCCGCGGGAATCGAGCAGCACTAATTTATGCCGATCTTTGCTGCTGGTCTTCTTGTTCGTGGGGCCGCTCGCAAGCGCGGAGAGCTGCGCTTCTTCTTTCAGGGGGAGCGCTTCGACCTCGGCGAATCGTGAGATGCGTTTTAGATATTCTTCCGTGAGCGAATCGATGGCAGGTTCTTTTGTCTTCCCAATCCATGCGACTTTGATCTTCACGCGATTCTGATTTTCACGCGATTTTTAAGACTGAGCAGATCTCGAGATCCCGAAACTTTAACGACAGGCATCTAAGCCCGCTTTTTCCGTGGAAGGGTTAAGACAGACTTCTTTTCCGACGAAGCCTTCGTGGCGACTGGCCGGCGCTTCGGCTTGGCCAGCAATTCGCCGGGCTCCAGGCGCTTGGCCGATTTCCACAGCCGCTCGAGATCGTAGAATTGGCGCGCCTTCGCAGAGAAGACGTGAACGACAAAGTCGATGTAATCCAGGAGCACCCACTCCGCCTGCTTGTAACCCTCGGAGTGCGTGACGCGAAGGCCCAGCCGTTCGAGCCGTTCGTCGACCGCGTCGGCGATGGCCTGAACCTGGCGCGGGTTAGTACCGCTGCACATCACGAAGTAATCGGTGAAAGCTCCAGAATCTTTTTCCAGCTCGAGGATGGCGACATCTTCCGCTTGCTTATCTTGGCAGGCCAGGATGGCTTCATTCACCTGGACCTTGAGGTCATCTTTTTTCTTCATTCCTTATCGATTGTAACCGCTCGCGTGGTGGCGCGCTTCGAGCCGCCTCATTTTCCACTATAGAGACTCAGCTTGCGAATGTACTCCGCCACCTGCGGATCGACCCACCGTGCCAGGGGCTTGCCTGCAGCCGCCGCGGCACGAATCGCAGTAGCCGAAACGCGATAGTGTACGTCTTCTAGCAAATGAAGGCTCACTCCCGGAAGCATCAGGTCGCCGGCTGCCGGTTGCTTGTGAAATGGAATCGTGACTGGTGACGTCGGCCGCAGGCTTTCCGGAAGAGACTCAGCCACGTCGCGCAGAGAGTATCCGGGTCGGCTGGCAACAACGAACGCGCACTCGGAAAGAAGTGCGGTTGCTTCGTGCCACTTCGCGATGTCCATGAAGGCGTCAATTCCGACCAGAAAGAAGAGGAGGTCCGACTTTTTTAGCGATGCTTTAAGCCTCCGCACCGTATCGATAGAATAGTTGACCCTCGCCTCCTGTCGTTTGGTCGACGACGAGGTCCGAGGCACGGTAAAGTCTGGAGCTTCGAGCAGGGACGGTTGAAAACGCCTCTCCCCATGAGTTGCAAGCGCCACCATTGAATAGCGCTGAATGAAAGGGGTGAGCGAATGTTTTTGTTTATGGGGTGGGATATTTGCCGGCACGAAGAGCACTCGATTGAGCGAGAAGCGCGCAGAGGCGGCCCGCGCCAGTGCCAGGTGTCCGTTGTGAATGGGATCGAAAGTCCCACCGAGAATCCCGATATTCATGCTTTTTCTGGTTAACACCCTGTTATTTCGAAGTTAGCGCCATCGCAGTCGGTTTGAACAGCTGTCCCTGCACGCACCCGACAGTTTCAAGGCTTCGGCGCAGCGACGCAAGCGCTATTGCACGAGTATGTACGTGGGAGCCGATTTTTGTGCCAAAACTTTGCACAAACTGACGACTGAGACTAGGCTGTGGGCACGAGTTTCCGTTTTTTTACCACCTTGAACATCCTGCCCGGATGAGTAGTACCTGTGACGCATCGCTGTCAAGTACTTGCGATGCACTGATGTAACTCGCCGTGCGTGAGGTCTGCGCATAGCATGAACCTATGCGAATGAAACTCCCCCTCATCCGCAGTCTGGTCGTGGCACCGTCGCGCGCGCCCATTCTGCGTTATGGAGTAGCTCTCCTCAGTACCGTTCTGGCGCTGATTCCCACAATATTTTTTTCTGACATCGCCGAAAGCCGCCTGGTGGTCTTTGCCGTTGCGGTCATGGTCAGCGCCTGGTATGGAGGCTGGAAGCCCGGACTGGTGGCTACCGCTTTTGCCATGACCGTCAGCGCCTACTATTCGCTGAATGGCGAGCGGAGTGGTCCTGAATTTCACCGGGCGATCGCGCACCTCGCGCTCTTTTTTGCCGTCGCTCTCTTGATTTGTTGGTTCAACGCAGCCCTCAGGGCTACGCAGGAAAGCTTGCGTCGCTCCGAGCGGAACTTCAGGTCGCTGGTCATGAACTCGCCCTACGGAATCTGCCGCTGCGATTCGCTCGGAATTCTGCAGACGGCAAATCCGGCGCTGGTAGCGATGTTCGGCTACGACAGCGCAACCGAGATGATGGGTAAGCACCTCGGAAGTCTGTATTCGGACGCGCAGCAGTGGTTCCAAACCGCGGATTACTTTCATGCGCGCAAAGAGTTCAACGACCTGACGACTGACTGCATCCGGAAGGACGGAACCGCGATCGTAGCAAGAATTTCAGGGAGGTCGATTCCTAACGGAAAAGCCGGTGGCAGCTTCGAAATCTTTATTGAAGACGTCACCGAAACCCGCCTTCTCGAGCTGCAACTTCGTCAGTCGCAGAAGATGGAGGCGATTGGGCGCCTGGCGGGAGGCATCGCCCACGACTTCAATAATCTGCTCATGGTGATCTCCGGCTACTCGGAGTTTTTGCTCGAGCGTCTCGGGCCTGATCTCTCTCTAAGAGGGCCGGCACAAGAAATTGCCAACGCCACGCAGCGCGCCACTTCTTTGACGCGGCAACTCTTGGCCTTCAGCCGCAAGCAGATGCTGACCCCGAAGCTGCTGGACCTGAACGAAGTGGTTGCTGAAAATCTGAAAATGCTCACGCGCATGATCGGCGAGGATATCGATCTCGTCATGGTTCCGGGCACCGAACTCGGGGCCCTACGTGCCGACCCTGGCCAGATCGATCAAGTGATCATGAACCTCGCCGTCAACGCCCGCGACGCCATGCCGCAAGGCGGCAAGCTGACGATCGAAACCGCCAACTTCACGCTCGACGAAAATTTTGCGCGCACGCACGCACCAATCACAGCTGGCGACTACATCATGCTCGCGATCCGTGACACCGGGGTCGGGATGGACTTGGAAACGCAGTCGCGAATCTTTGAGCCATTTTTCACGACCAAAGGCGCAAAGGGTACTGGACTGGGGCTTTCGACCGTATACGGGGTGGTAAAGCAGAGCGGTGGCTTTATTTTTGTGGAGAGCCAGCCACTTCGCGGTACCGCCTTTCACGCCTACTTCCCACGCGTCGATGGGCGGGAAGAAGCAGCCTCTACCCAGGAATATCGCGGCCTTCCACGGGAGCAACGCGGGCGCGAAACGATTTTGCTGGTGGAGGATGAAGTCAACCTTCGCCGTCTCGCAAAACAATATTTGGAAAATCAGGGCTACAAAATTCTTGAAGCCGAAGACGGAGCAGCCGCTTTGCAAATCGTCGACGGTCACAAGGGATCAATCGATCTTCTTCTAACCGACGTGATTATGCCCGGCATGAATGGCCGGGAACTTGCAAATCACATTACCAAACTGCTGCCCGACGTCCGCGTCCTCTATATGTCCGGCTACACCGAAAATGCCGTGGGGCACGACGGAATGCTTGATCCCGGCATTAACTTGATGCAGAAGCCGTTCAGCCTGCCTTCTCTAAAGAATCGCGTTCGCGAGATTTTGGATTCCGAGGCGTTCCCCAAGAATCTGGCGACGCGCGCCGCTGCTGGAACCGATGCCGCTACTGCTCGCAAGTTGCCGCCATTTCGAGCGCGGCGCTACAACCTGCAGGTGCCTTTGCGTTACCGGCCGCTTGGAGAACAGATCTGGCGTGCCGGCAAGACCGAAAACATCAGCCGCTCGGGATTGCTGTTTCAGGCCGAGGAGTATCTGCATCCGAACGCCCAGCTCGAAATCAGCCTTGTGCTCCCAGCCGAAATTGCGGGTCTCAGCTCGACCGAGGTCGTGTGCCGCGGTGAGGTGGTGCGGACGCTCGTCGGGCGCGAGAAGGGCCTCAACCCGGCGCTGGCTGCAAAGATTCTGCAATATCACTTTCAGCATGGGGCCCAGATGGGCGAAGCGTGATCTAGAGTCGCCCGCAAGCCGAAACCAGAGCCACAAACGCCAGTTACTACCGATACCGTTCGGTACTTGGACAAACTCGCTCGGGGACTGTTACATTGCGTCCAGTGGAATCGAAGCAAGCACGAGGCCGACGAAAATGTCCCTGGTGGTGAAACTGGAAGACGATCTTGGTGAACGCAGTGAGTGGGTGATGATGCATGGCATCGTGCCTGCCGCCGATGAAGCAAAATTTGTGCTGCTCAGTGGAATTGATCCGTTCGGCAAAACCGTTTTCAACCGTCTTCAAATGGCGGTATTTTTAAAGGAATGGGAACTTGTTAAAGATCGCGTGCACGATGATAGCCAGCTCGAAGCTTGGAATAAGGTGAAGAGCATGGCTGAGCAGTGTCGGGATGACCGCGACCTGTATCTGCGCTTCGTGGGAAATTAAACCGACTGAGTCGCGATTGCTTAGGTTTTCATCTAGAAATCGAACTACGTTCCCGCCCAAGCATTCTCATTTCGAAAGCGCAGCTAGCGCGTTGCGAAACATCAAATCAAAATTCTGGGACGGGCCGCTCGTCTTCACAGTCTGCAGCGCTTTTTCGGCATTGACGCGTTGGTAGCCTAGGTTCACCAAAGCTGAAATCACATCTTCTTCGACCGGAGTTGCGAGAGGAGTAGTCGTTTCCGCCGCTCCAGTCGTTGGCGGCAGTTTGTCGCGCAGTTCGAGAACCATGCGCTCGGCGGTTTTCTTACCGATCCCGGGAATGCGCGTAAGGCGTGCCAAGTTTCCGCCTCGAATGGCGCCGATCATTTCATCCGCAGGCATTCCGCTAAGAATTGTGATGGCGAGTTTAGGGCCGATGCCGGTTACGGTCAGCAGCTTTTCGAAAAGATGTTTCTCTGAGAGACGCAAAAAACCGTAAAGGCTGAGCGCGTCTTCGCGGACGTGGGTATGAATGTGGAGCGCGGCTTCGACGCCGGCGGCGGGCATTTCCGAAAACGTCGGGACCGAGATCGCGACGTCGTAGCCGACGCCGTGCGCCTCCACAATCGCCTGGTTGGGACGTTTCGACAGAACGATTCCCCGAAGGTGCGCGATCATCGGGCTATTGTACGGGCAATTGCGTGCGCTATGTGCTAGCTATGTACGGGCTATGTTCGTGCTATGTTCGTGCTATGTTCGTGATATGGTGCGGCAGCGAATGTAGAGGGATTCGAATCTTGATCGCACCGGGAGAGCGGGTTGTGGGGTTTCGAATTCGAATTTTCTACCGCGGGCGTCCGGCAATCTGATTTAATCACCGGTTTTCCTTTCGCATCCACAGGAAGTTGCATGACTCCACAGTTTTTACACAGTCGCGGTGCAGTTTCGCATTGCGCAAAGTTATCGGCTCAAGCAAAGTTCATTCAGTCAAAGCGTGAGATTGTTTTTGACTGGTTGCGAGTGGTTCAGCGTTGCCGGTGGCTTTCTCGAGAGTGAGTCATCGGGGGAAAATTCGGCGCATGTCCAGTGCGCTGTCGCCCGGGCTTAGCGGCCTCCTCGAACCATGCTTCTGACGAAGTGTGGAGATGCTGGATCGAAAGCCCGAAGCGCAAGCTTTGGGTTCGTCATTGATGCGTCTTGCTATCGACTCGCGAGAGTCGAGAGCGCGTTCGCGAAGATGATTTTTTGCTTCGGCAAAAGACAATAGTCAGAACATCCGCGATAACAATGCGGCTTGGGTGGCTGGCCCGGGCCGCATTTGTTTTTACAATGACACTCCTCCGACCCCATAATCAATCAGACCTTCTTTCGGGCTCACGATGACTTCGCCTTCTTCTGACAATTTCAAAGAATCGCTTAAGCAGCAGGCGGACATCGTGCGCATCATTGGCGACTACGTGAAGCTGCGCAAGGCTGGGGCGCAAAATTTTTCCGGGCTTTGCCCGTTTCACAGCGAGAAGACGCCTTCGTTCTCAGTGCATGCCACGCGCCAGTTTTTTCATTGCTTCGGCTGCGGAGAATCGGGCGACGTTTTTACCTTCGTGCAGAAGGCCGAGAACGTGACCTTCCCCGAGGCGGTGCGGGTCATTGCGCAGAAGCTTGGCGTGGCCATGCCGAAGGTTACATTCTCCAGTCCCGCCGAAGCTCGCGACGCGCAGTTGCGCATGGCCCTGCTCGATGTGCATGTGCCGGCGACTGCGTTTTTTCAGGAGTGCTTGCGCCGCCCTGAAGGAGCGAATGCACGCGAGTATCTGAACGGGCGCGGGTTGGATGCGTCGACGATAGAGAGTTTCCAGATTGGATACGCGCCTGATTCTGGCTTTTTGCTGCGCGATGCGCTGAAGCGCGAGTTTGGCGAGGACGTGCTGCGCGAGAGTGGCCTGTTTTCGTGGAAGGACGGCGGCCAGGCGGTGGCGGGCGGTTCGAAGGATGCCCGAACGGCAGGCGCCGCGGCTTCAGCGGCGATTTATTCCAGGTTTCGCAATCGCGTTATGTTTCCCATTCGCAACGATCAGGGGAAGGTGATCGGTTTCACCGGGCGTACCTTGGCCACAGATGACAAGGCCGGGCCGAAGTATCTGAATTCGCCCGAGACCGCCATCTATTCGAAGTCCCGGATCCTGTTCAATCTAGATCTCGCAAAAGAGGCAATTCGCAAACTTGAATATTCGATCATCGTTGAAGGGCAGATGGATTGCATTTCGGTCTACGCCGCCGGCTTTCATAACGTGATCGCCAGTTCAGGCACCGCCTTTACTGAGCTCCAAGCGAAGTTGCTGGGCCGTTTTTCGAAGAACGTCATCGTCAATTTTGATCCCGACACGGCTGGTGCGCGAGCGACTGAGCGAACTCTCGGTCTTCTCATCGAAGAAGAATTCAATATTCGCGTGCTTTCGCTCGATGCCGGATTCGATCCGGATCTGTTTATTCGGCGCAAAGGCAAAGATGCCTATGGCGCGGCCCTTAAGGGCTCACAAAAGTATTTCGACTATCTGATCGACCGGGCCCGCGTCCAGTTTCCGGCACGCAATTCTGACAGCAAGGTGAAGGCGATCAATCATCTGCTGCCACATATTCAGCGGGTGCCTAGCCGGATTGTTCGGGACGAACTGGCGCTCGAGATCTCTCAGAAGCTCGGCATCGACTCTACTGTCCTTAGGCAGGAGCTTAAACATGCGGCCACCAACCGCGCGGCGACTAAGGTGAAAACTCCCACGGAGTCGCAAATTACCGGCGCCGAACGCGTATTGATCCGCGCTTTGGCATCGAAGACCCAAGTTCAATCTGCCGACACACGCACGACCGCCCGCGAGGGTACCGATGAGGAATTCGATCCCGCACGCCAGGCCGCGTTCGCGCTTCAGTCGGAACAGCTTTATGAAGGGCTCGGTGCACAATCGCTGATCGAGGCGCTACTCGGAGGTGCGCCCGAAAACGCA
>JAYVCW010000069.1:0-4369 GCA_043749775.1 Acidobacteriaceae bacterium
TTTCCGAAGCGTTCATTCTGTGGGCTATAAATTTGTCCATTAAATGAGAAAGAGAAAACGTTGGGAAGTGAAAGCAATGTTTTCTCTGAAAACTGAAAATTCCAAAAGCGATCTGACTTCGGCACTGATGTAGGGTCAGTTTCACCTACGCAAGTTGGAGGGTTGCCTGCCTAACTTGCAAAGCGGATCAATTATCTCCTGGTTGTCATCAGCACGGTCCCAAAACAAACAATCACTTTACAACTGCTTGACAATCGCCTCCGGATAATTCTTTAACCTCGTTTCAGTCCTCCCCTGTGAACTGTGTATGAAGTTACTTTCAGCAATCACAACGTCGATAATTGCCGCACTTATTACAACAGCTTTTGGCGCAAACGCTAATCCTCCGACTGTTTCGATAGCGCCGGTTTCGGGTGAAAGCTGGCTTCATCATCTTCACAGGTCCTTTGACGAAACCAGTATGGGCAAAACGTGGAAGCTCGGTCCTGCTGATATCTCGTCGAGCCAATACGCGAGTCCAACCATTTCAAGCCGGTTGAAGTCAACCGCCTCACAGCATCTTCGGATTGTCCGTGGCTCCGACTTGTATCGCTTTAATTGCCAAGGCTGCCACCGGAAGTCTGGTCTCGGGGCTTCTCCCGAAATCGCATCCCTTATCGACCCGGTGCGAGCAACCTCCACTGCACTTGTCGAACAAAGAATGAAGAAGATCGGAATGGCGGTAAGCCGGCGCCAGACCGCGCAGATGACAAGGGAGGCGAGAAACGCTTTATTCACACGCTTGCATGACGGCGGCACGAGCATGCCTCCGTTTGCACATTTGAATAGGTTAGAGACCCGATCTCTTGTCGCCTATCTCCAGCAACTTGCAGGGGTTCCTGATTCAGAAAAAAATCAAGCGCTAATTCAGGAATCAGACGCTCGCATCGGCGAGCTCATAGTCAAATCGACCTGCCACGTTTGCCATAGTGCGACCGGAAGTAATCCCACACCCGTTGAGCTCCTTCAGGGTGCAATTCCTCCGCTCAACTCTGTGCCCGAGCGCGTGACTCGAGCGCAACTGATAAGGAAGGTAACGGAAGGCGCGCCTGTGATTATGGGCCCTTTGGCATTGATTTCTCGCGGGCGAATGCCTGTGTTGGATTATTTAACCCCTGACGAAGCTGAAGATGTTTACACCTATCTGATTCAATATCCGCCGACCCAATTCGCGGAGGGTGATGTTGCCGCTGAGTCGCTGGCATTAAATCAGCCGGCACTCCGTCTGAGTGCAGCGCCAATAGCTCAGCCAGTTGCGCAGCCCTACCGTGCAACCCAAGAACAACAAGAAAGTCTTGCCTGGCCGCTTGGCCTTGGTTCGATTGTGACTATGTTGGTCGCACTCGAGTTCTGGATCACGTTCATCGAGTTGAGGAAACTTTCGAGACGACAACCGGCTGATAAGTCTTTACGACCAGTCGCGCAGCCAAAATTGTCAGATGGTGAGTCGCTCGTGATCTCAGTTAAAGCGCGACGGGATTTTCTAGAAAGAAAAATTTCTTAGCAGATTATTCTGCGCACAAAGGAGACTGCATTGCGTAAGCCGGCCATCGTTCTCTGTTCACTAGTTTTGCTTTTCTCATCCGTTATTCGGTCGGCCCATGCGATTCCAGCGTTCGCCCGGCAATACGGCACATCTTGTTCCACTTGCCACGTTGACTTTCCGAAACTTAATGATTTCGGAAAAGCGTTCAAAGATGCAGGGTTTAAGTTCCCTAAAGATGATGAAACGTTCATCAAGGTTCCACCCGTAATCCTCGGAGCGCCCGCCCAAAAAGAATTGTGGCCAAAAACCGTTTGGCCAGGAACCATTCCCGGAGTCCCTCCTATCGGCCTCCGCTACAACCAGTTCTTTCAGGCAACTAGTAGGAATGCAAATAATTTCAATGCGCAACTCCCGCCCGGCACCGTCGGCACTTACGTTCCCGCCACAGATTTTCAATCGGGCCTCTTCAGCATCTTTACCGCCGGAAACTTTGGTGATGGGATCGCCTTCTGGGTTGATGACGACATTAGCGTCTCCGGCGCGAATGCCAACGGAGCATTAGGGGACGCCTACCTTAAGTTTGTGAACATGAGCCGTTTCTTTAAACTACCAACCGACTCCTTGTCGTTGCGGGTAGGACAATTCGAACTTGATCTGCCTTTTACCCAGGCACGGACCTACAACATAAGCCCTTACGACATCTATACGCAGGCCAATATCGGATCTGCGAACCCAAATTTCAAGCAGCAGTCTGTAAATAACGGCTTCACTCTCGCAGGCCCAGGGAAAGGCGTTGAGATCAGCGGAGGACATCATTATGGCGGATATCATTATTCACTGGCGATCATCGATCAGAACACCAGCGGCACATCGCCATCTCCCCCAAACGTCCCGTCCGCCACTGGGGGTAATAGTGGTGGCGTGGGTTTCAACTCGGATTCGAATTTTAAAGATCTGTACGCCCGATTCTCGTACCGTCAAAATTTAGAATGCAATCCGGCGAGCCGTCACGACATTCAGGCGGCGGGAAAAAATGGGCCGCGAACCCATAACTACATCAATTTCGGATCGACCTTGTTGTATGGCCGATCCGTCCAAAGAATTTCCGGATTCACCTCGAGCGGATCTCTGCCAGCGGTGCTAACAGGGCGCGAAGTCTTCTATCGCGTCGGTGCAGACTTCGAAGTTAACCTTCACGAAAAGCTAGACGTGTACGGACTTTTTCTATACGGACACGACAACAATGTCCTGCCCTTCGTTCCCCTAGGAAGTCCGGGCCCAACAGAGTTTGTCCATGGCGACCCGTCGACCTTTTCTGGTGGCTTCATTCAGGCCGATTATTTGGTTTATCCGTGGATGATGGCCATCATGCGATGGGATCGGGTCAATTCCTCGTCAGATCTGACAAATGGCTTTCTGTCTGGCACTCCCAACGCGCCTAGCACACCGTTTTTTTCGCCACTCAGTTCGGTGAGGAACCGGTTCACCCCGGGCTTGCAATTTCTAATTCACCCCAACATCAAGGCCTCATTTGAATATCAGGTCCGCCCACGGCAGGTCGTGTACAACCAAGCCGGCATCCTGGCGAATGGAGTTCCGATGCAGCTGACAAATCCTTTTCGGACTAACACAGCTGTGGTGGCCCTGGAATTTGTGTACTGAGTTGACTTTAACCACCGAGGAGATCTAAGACAATGCGTAAAACTTTCTTGCTGTTTGTTGTTCTGGCAGTGACCCTTAGCTTAAAGGCCCAAGCCGGTACCGTTAGTGGCAAGGTCACAGGCGTTACTGGTCAATCAGTGGTTTATGTGGAAGCGGTCGCCGGCAAGACATTTCCAGCCCCAGCCCAGAATCCGGTGATGGCGCAAAGCCGGTTAACATTCCAGCCGCACATTCTTCCGGTGCAACAAGGAACGACGGTGGACTTTCTCAATGAAGATAGTGTTGCGCACAACGTGTTCTGGGTTTCCATCGGTGGCAATAAGAAGCTGGGGCACAATCTTGGCACATGGCCGCAAAACGAAAAGCGTGTGTTTAAGTTCGTGAATAGCGGCGACGTCGCCCTGTTCTGCAATGTGCATCCCGAGATGACCGGCTATATCGTCGTCGTGCCGACTCCCTATTTCGCCCTTACTAGTGAAGCCGGGGAATACAAGATCGAGAATATTCCTGATGGAAGTTACAACCTCTCGGCCTGGCACGAGGGCACGAAGAAACATTCCAAACCCCTCGACGTGGCCGGTGACGCGAAAGCAGACTTCAGTCTTACGAAATAAATCTTATGTTGAATAACAAAATATTGATCCTCGGCTTCGGTTTAGTTCTATTCACGGTCGGTTCTTCGCGAGCGCAGGTGGTATCTCCCAACCAGATTAAGGATCCCCACCTGCGTTCGCTCCAAGTGCAGTACAACCGTCAGTTGATCGATTTAGGCCAAGACATACTCAGTTTACAGTTCGACTATCCTTTTTATCTGAGCTCCAAGCTCGACCTCGAATTGGCCCAACAGCAAAAGGACGGTCAGCGCTCCCTTCGTTTCGAAAGCTACGAGGGACGAACCGTTCTTGCCATCACAGGCAACTACTTTGCCGCTTACTCCGAGGACAAAATGAGCGGGCGATCACGGGTACAACAATCTTTCCTCAAGGTTGTCTTCCCAATTTTGAAGGCAGCTGTTCGTCATTTTCGAGAGAATCCGGATTTAGACGGGTACGCAATCGAGATCTCGCATCACGTCGTGGGCAATAGCATGGGAGTCGAGGTCGAAAAGCCTGAAAATTTTATGGTCTTTCTTCCTCAATCCGAAGCCATTCGGCTAGTCATTTCTTCTGATAGCAATTCACA
>JAYVCW010000070.1:0-2197 GCA_043749775.1 Acidobacteriaceae bacterium
GACCTCCCATCATTGAGATTCGCGAAATAGGAATCCTTCGCCAGCCGCTCGATCTCGCCTCTTGAGCCAGTGAGGAAATTCCACCGCTGGTCACTCACATGATGCTCCGCAGCATAGGCAACAAGCTGCGCCACCGAATCATCCTCGGGCTTTACGCTATGCGAGAGAACCTGCACACGAGCGTCGTCGGGGAATTTCTTGAGAACCCGCGCAAGATTCGGCTGAGTCTTCGGGCAGACCCCCGCGCATCGAGTGAAAAAGAAATGCGCTATCGAGATTCTACCTCTCAGTGTTCGGCTGCTGACCCCTTCGCCCCGCTGATTGGTCAGCTTGAAGTCCGCAATGCGATGCATCGACGAATCGTTCACCGCATCGTCGCTCATCCACTCGGGAGTGAGCTGCTCGCTGACATAATACGGCAGACTGCTCTCGCGGCTCTCGCACGCGACAACTGCAATCAGCAGCGCTATTCGCCACATGATCTTCATCGAGGCTTTCCTTCGCAACCCATCGCGCCGATCAATCCGTAGCGGCGCCCGTTCTTCACCAGATAGTTCGCGCGCAGTTTGCCATACGCCGTCCACATACGCTGGCGCCCCTCTTCATGGCCCGCGACGAAGTGAAACTCGGTATACGCATCTCCATTCGAGTACCACTCCCGCGACAGCCCCTCGGCCAGGCCGTTCTTGTAGCGATAAATGAATTTCTGCGTGCCGTTCTCCCACCATCCGCGATGGATTCCATCTTCGCGGCCGTCGCGATAAGTGCGGAAATACTGAGGCGAGCCGCTATCGTACCATCCGCGCGCCACGCCGTCGAGTTTTCCACCCCGATATTCGGCGACGCGCTTCGTGCGCCCGTTCGGGTAACGCTCGATTAGCCTGCCCGTCAGAGCCGCGCTTCGGTAAAACATGATCCCGTTCGACTCGTTCAGCGCCGGACTTGTCGCGTCGATTCCCACAACGACTGCAAGTGCCGCAAACAGTCGCAACATTTTCAGCGGCTCGTGGTGCCTGGAACGCCGGCAAATCCACTTCCGTTGATGTACGGCGCAGCTGCCGTCGTGTGATAATGGTAGATGCCGTTCGGAAATTCCTTTGTCGCGGTGGTGTGCCCGTGTGCTGCATCGAGATCCGCGTTCGTGATAGTCTTCCCGTTTTCCATCGGACCGTAAACCGGATATCCGTCGAGCAGCACTCCAACCAGCGCTTCTTTTGACGCGCGGGTCAGATAATACGGCTCGGCATGATAGTGATAGGTACCGGTCTGCTGCGGATGACCATCGTACTGATCGAACGTGTCGATCTCGCCGGTGAGCGGTTGGCCGCCGCCTGCGTACTGATTGAAGATCGCGACGCCATTCAGCGCAATTCCAATAGGGCCCAGCGGCGTCGCGGACGGAGTGGACTGCTTCACCGGCGTAATCGGAATCCTCATCACGAGCTGCTGCTCGGCGATGGTATTGGGCGCGAGATTGAAGTTGGGGTTGCTGCCGTTGTATGCCTCGTACTGGGAACTCGACTTGGAGAAATACGGACTCTTGTGATCGGGAAGCCCGTTCGACTTGAGGACGACATAGGCACCGTCAACCGAGGCCGTCACGGCGCTGGAGAAGTTTTTGTAGAAATCCGGCGCTGCTGAGCCCGTGCCTGAGCTAGCCGTTGCATCGGTGGCCGCCGCTGAGCATGCGACTATTGCAACTATCAGAGTGATGGCTGCAATCGTAATGATCGGCGAAGCCCACAAAAGCGCCGATCTTATCCCGGCAATTCGTTCTTGTCGCATGCGAGTTCTCCCCTGCGGTTGGCTGTGATTTGCACATTTGACTGTGGATGGGGAGAGTTCATTCCATAGGTCCTTCGTCTTCGCGGGTTCCATCACTACGCAACGGCTCAGGCTAGAGAGACCGAAGAGACCGAAGAAGAACCGGCGATCCCGAAATTCTGTCGTTTACATTTTTTGGGGTTTTTGGCCGTCCCGTTTTGCCGTAGTTTCTTCGGTCTCTTCGGTCTCTCCAGGCAAAGCGGTTCCGTAGTTCCGTGGTTGCCGTAGTTGAGAACGATGGAATGAACTCCCCCTCTCCAAGGTCAAATACCTGAATGCTCTCCGAAGTCGAGCTAATTCGTCGCGCCTCTATAGGCGATGAAGCAGCATTCCGGGAGCTCGTCGGCCTTCACGAAAGCTCGATCGCCTCTGT
>JAYVCW010000071.1:0-11578 GCA_043749775.1 Acidobacteriaceae bacterium
AAGCTCAGCGTTCAGCGCACGATGGTTCCGGCGTATGGGTACTATCGTCCCGGTTCGCCAGAAAGCAAGCATCGACGAAAGTCTTGTGGAACGCACTCGCTGCGTCAGGCGGGACGTCATTTTCAGTGACTTGCTGGAATTCGAATGCAATGGTCCCGTCCGCGTTCACGGTGCCCAATAGGTAGCCATATGCGTAAGTGATCGCCAAAGTGTTCGCAAGGAGTCCCTCCGGCAATCGATATCGGACTGCGCCCGCCGTGCCGATAAGCCACCCGTCAAGCGTTCGCTGCCGTATTCCCTTGTCACCGAGAACCGCTCTATCTTTTTCGTTCCTATAATTCCAATAATTAGTATTAAAAATATCCTGCATGTAAAGGTGGGAGTGACTCGCGAGCACATACACATGCTTTCCAGTGGTATTTTGGAAGTTCCACAGATACTCATATACTAAGCGTCCACTCCGGAGGCTCTTAGCATTGTCTTCCCCCGACGTTGAGGAATCGCCGTTCATGCTGTGACCGCATGCAAGACTGTTGGGGAGAGCGCGATGCATGCCAACCACGATAGCGCGAACCGTGTCGTCCGCTCGATCCTCTTTTAACACCCACTCAAGCCATTCCATTTGCTTGTCGTCGAATCCCTCGTTAAAAGAATTATCCAGATTGATGAAGTCTATCTGCTTCTCTTTCCAGCGGTAGTAAGCTGTATTCGATCCACCGAGCCACTTGTTGAATTTCGTCACGAATTCCGTGTGGCTAAGATTCTGATCGTCTTTAGTGTTCCCATGCAAGTAGAGTTCGTGATTTCCGATGCCTAAATGGATTTTTACGCTACCAAAAGGCGTCATCTGATTTGAGATGAAATCATCCCAAACTGTTCGGTAATATTCTTCAAGCAGAAGCTTCCCGCCAGCTCTGTCTTGCATGTCTTCATCGACCGCGTACCCAACCCGAAAGTCGCCAAGGTGCCAGTAAAAGGCAATCTCGTGCGCACGAGCGCTTTTGGCGATAGCGGGCATCACAACGTCGCCGCAGTTGCGCGAGTCGCCCGAAACTGCAAAACGCCAAAGTTTTTCAGCAGACTGTTGGGCATTTGAAGCAATTGTGACCGCAGATAGGATTGCTATTAACAACGCAGTTTTACATAACATCGCGGTCTCCTAAAGGAATACGTTGGCTCGAACCTCTCGGAGAGATTCGCACAGCTGCGCAGACAAGGTTAGAAAGAATAATTCTAATTCGTGAAAGTTGTAGCATTTGCGAACACCGATTTTAGCCGGAGCGATGGACCATCGCTATTCGATCCTGGAAGCGCAACGGCCGCTCGGTCAACTGCTCGATCAAGTCTTAACCGCATAGGAAACGCTACTTCGCGTTCCGCCTGGCGACTCGCTGCTCGCAGAGACAATCTGAGGCACGGTCTTTCGTTATCCTCCCGAAATATCAACCCGAGAATTATTCCGGTTCAGAAGTCGCGTTGGAAAGTCAGTCGAGATCGAGTTGTGAAGTCGGGTGTAAGCGTCAACCGGGCGATTCAGGGCAGATCGGCCGATAGACACCGCTGGGAAATGCCGCTTGCTACCAATTCGTTCCCGGTTTGAAGCCTTCGTTCGCGCAGGGGGCGCGCAACCAGTACTGCAACGGCTGCTACATTGTTCTGGGTGCTATAGTCGAACGCCTTTCTTGCATTCCTTACGAAAAATACGTTGAAGAAAATATCTTCAAGCCAGCGGGCAATGGCCACATCTGGGGCGTTACAAACGGACGCCATCCTTCCTGATTCAAGTGGAACTGCTATAGCAGAAACACGCAGGCGGCCGTGGACTATGCTCTCGGCGCTACCATCAATGGAATCGCCGCCGCCTTGCACAACACGGGATAGTGATCGTGCGCCTTCTTTAGCCCCATCGCGGTTGTTCATCCAAACTGATACCCAGCGCGGTCTTCGCCACTACTTCGTGAGTCAGAAAAGAATTCGATGGGTGGATCCGTCCTAGACGCGCATCGCGAATCAATCGCTCGTATCCGGCGGCGCAAAATATTCCGTTGCCCCCCATTACTTCTAACCCGCGGTCGACGACGCGCCATGCGCCTTCGACGGCGCGATATTTAGCAGCGAAGATTTTTGCGGGCCATTGAGCTCCGTGGTTTACGCCGTTCGACCAGTCACTCGCTACACTCTCCAGGTGCGGTCCGATCGATTCAAGCTCGATCACCATTTCTGCAATCGCGTGCTGAACCTCCGGGTGATATGCCATCGAACGCGAGAGCGCCAGTGAGTTTTTGCTTTTTGCGGATGCGACGCTTTGGTCGAGCGCACGTTTTGCCAGTCCGTAATAGACGTTGGCAAAGCCCATCAGAGCCCACGCGAAAACGGCGAGCACGAAGTGATCGATTCCTACTCCACCGGCAGGCACTACGCGGGCGACGTAGCGGTCCGGGACAAATACATTCTCCAAGACAGTGTCATCGCTGCGAGTCGCGCGCATTCCGAGCACGTCCCATGTTTCCTTGATTTTGTATCCAGAAGAAGACCGTGGCATGAAGGCGTGGACGATCTTCGGCTGATTGGGATCGCTCGTGTCCATACCGTGGACGCCGAAGCGTGTCCAGACCGGTGTCAGGCTGCCGAAGTGCTTCCGTCCGGTGAATTTGTAGCCGCCCTCTACACGCTCTGCTTTCGACGTCGACAGAAGAACTGGTATGTCGTTGCCACTTTCGGCGTGGCCGGCGGCAAAGACCTCGCCGTCAGCGGCTTCGCGCAGTAGCCATTCCAGCGAGGCATCTCCACTCCGCAGAAGATCGGCCGCGATGCCCACCCAGTAAAGGTGCATGTTGATGGCAAGCGCCGTCGCCGGCGCGTAGTAAGCCAAGCGGCGCTGCTCCCGGCAAACTTCCGCAAGGGTCATGCCTGCGCCGCCGAATTCTTTAGGAACCGGTAACAAAAGATATTTCGCAGCTTTGAGTTCTGCGAAGTCTTCATCGAAGAATCGGTTTTCCTTATCGTAGAGGGGGGCGCGAGAATCAAACCTCGCCAGCATCTCGTCAGTGAGCGCTGTCGAAGCGGAGGGCAGAGCGGTGTTTTCGCCGCGCACTTCATCTACAGCGTCATTGCTGTTTGGTCGCTGCCCAGAAACTACCGCGTTGTGAGCACGGCTCATAACCTTTTCCTCCCCATACGATTAGCGGCATATGATTAGCTCCATACGATAGCCGCACATTTTACAGCGTTTTAGAGGTCTTGCCAGAGCTATCTATGCCTAAACCGCTCGGCACAGAAGTCTGACGGTCACACATTAGAGACGCCTCGAACAACCAATGCCTTGCCCGCCAGCGATTCACGCGCGAGCTTCGTAAACGATGTTGAAAGGAGTTTCAGCCGCCCGTCTAAATCGGTTGAAGCCGGCCGACGTCACCACATCTCGAATCTTTGCCTCGCCCGCCTGAGCGCCCAGGCATAGTCCGACTTCCTGAGATCGCGAGCATGGAGTGCAGAGCAGGGTTGAAAAAGAATAGTAGACGCGCCCTACCGGATTCAGATTGTCCTTCAACTGATCGTTGGCGAACGGCTCGACGATCATCCATGTTCCATCCTTGGCGAGCGACTGCCTGACGTGCGCGGAGGTGCCGATAGGATCTCCCATGTCATGCAGGCAATCGAAGACCGCGACGAAGTCGTAATTTGCGCCCGGAAACTCTTTCGCTTTTGCCACTGCAAACGTGATGCGGTCGGCGACTCCATTCAGCCGGGCTGACTCGCGCGCCGCTTCAATCGACTTGTCGTGATAGTCGAAGCCGAAGAAATGAGAATTGGGAAACGCCTTCGCCATCAGGATGGTGGAAGCGCCTTTCCCGCAACCGATGTCGGCCACTCGCGCTCCATTCTCGAGTTTTCGCTGGACGTCCTTCAAGGCCGGAATCCACGAACTGATCAGGTTCGCGGCGTAGCTTGGACGAAAAAACTTCTCGCATCCATGAAACACGCCATCAACGTGTTCGTGCCAACCCATACCTGCGCCGGTCCGGAACGCTTCCGCAATGCGGGGAACGGCAGCGAGAGAACCCAACGCCAGTTCGAAGGCTCCCGGCAAATACGCGGGACTGTTCTCATCTGCCAATGTGAAAGCCTGTTCTTCACTCAGACTGAACTTGCCGCTTTTCTCGTCGTAGGTGACGTAGCCTCCGGCAGCCTGTGAAGACAGCCATTCGCGGATGTATCGCTCATCGGTTTGTGTTTTAGCGGCTAGTTGCGAAGAAGTGGCCGGTCCTTGGGCGAGAGCTTTGTACAGCCCTAACTTTTCGCCAATTACGACCATGCCCGCGTGAACTGCGGCTCCGAGGTCAGCGACGAATTGTCCTACAAAAGCGTTCAACTTATTCATGTCGATAGCTGGAACTTGTGTCGTGCTCATATCTCGATCTCCTTGAGAAAAATGCCTAACGTTCGCGCTTTTTGTAGATGAGGCCTCTTCGTTACTGCGCATTCGATCGAAGAGGCCTCTTTTTTAGCTGCCTCAACGACTGGACTACGGTGTAGTTTGACCGACGAACGACTGGCACGAAACGTGGGGATGCCAGTTTACAAATGCGCCGCTCGGATTATGCTTCCATGCCCAGACATGCAGCGTGTAGAAGGCAGGGAGTCCGAAGCGATTGGGGGCGTCAAAATATTGGAAAATTTGCCCCATCAGTAGCGGAGGCGCGCCGTTATGAGCTGCATTCCAGGCATCGGCCAGTACAAGATAGTCGGCGCCCGTCAGTTTCAGCGTACCATCCGAAAGAGCTTCGTAAAGAATGATCTGGGGTTTTGTGGCGTCCAGTACGCCGTCGCCAACCAGAGTGTCGTTTACGTAGTGAAGACCCATGGCACCGACATCGGGCCCGCTTACGCAGCCGAATTCGAGGCGATAGCCCGCATGCTCGGCTACCTTTACATCCTTGAAGCGTTCGGTCGCCTCGCGCACTACTCGCACCAGGGCGCTTGCCTGGCTGGTCTGTTCCTGCGTCTGCTCCTGCGAGCTAGCTGGGTGTGAATGGATATCCTGGGCGGCCGCATATGCAGGGCGAACGACCATGAGGGCAAAAATGATCAGGGAAGACTGGAATTGTGTTACGACTTGCTTAGCCGTCGTGCTGCTAGCTGAATTCTTCGTTGTTGTCATTGTGTGTCTCCTGTTCAAAACTGTTGTGGTCGTTATGTTGTGATGTTGTGCGTTGCTAATGTTTTTGAATCTCTATACGCCTTATGGCCGGTCTCTCACGGAACGATTGAAAGTTAACGCCGATCGCAGTGCGAGGTAACGAAACAACGCCGAAGAAACGACGAAAGCTGAATTACACCCTCCGCGGTTCTTCGAACTCAACGTCGCGCCTCCCGCGGTGATCTACCTTGCTTTTAGCGAACTCGGAAGCTCGATTCAGAGGGTGATACCAACTCGTAGGCAAGTGCATCTTTGGTAGAATCCGCTTTGCGAATATTCATCGAGATCCGCCTTAAGCAGTTGTCTGCGCCGCATTGCTGGGCCTCGCCTCGCAAGTGAAAAGCAGCAATCACAGGCACCAGAAGTAACGAAGCACGCCGAAGCAAGGCCGAGACCCGGACGAACAAACTGCCGCATTTAATAAAACGGAGTGCACTTGGATACGAGCCCCTTGAACTACAAATTCGGCGAGTTCGTGCTCGACCTCGCAAGGGGATGCCTCTTTAAAGACGGCGTGGAGATCAAGCTTCGGCCTAAAGTCTTCGAAACGCTGAAGTATTTGGTCGAGCACTCGGGCCGGCTAATCGGCAAACAGGAATTGATGCAGGCAGTATGGCCCGACACGTTTGTCACTGACGATTCGCTCGTGCAATGCACGCTCGAGTTACGTCGCGCCCTCGGTGATCGCAGTCAGCAATTAATCAAAACTCTTCCGAGACGCGGCTATTTGTTTTCCGCCGAAGTAGTACGAGTCGAGCTGAAGTCAGATCCGCCTTCTGATAGAGACCCCGCAGGCGCGTCTGACGCTCGCGGATCGAATCTGCCGAATCTTTCTCGCAGGCGCCACGAATTACCCACCCCACGTACTTCACTCATCGGCCGCGAGCAAGAAGTGCAGGAAGCCAGTCATTTGCTGTCACGCGCGGATGTTCGGTTGCTGACCTTAACCGGTCCAGGCGGTGCCGGAAAAACGCGGCTTGCAATTGCTATCGCTATAGCGACGGTAGACAAATTCGAAGCCGGGGTTCAATTCGTCCGCTTGGCTTCGATCATGCAGCCTGATCTGGTGGTCACGGCAATCGCAGACGCGCTGGGGATTAAGCAAGTCGCTAATCGCACTGTCCCGCAATTAATCAGTGATTGGCTTCAGCCTTCGAGACCCTTCTTACTTCTCCTCGATAACTTCGAGCACGTTCTCTCGGCGGCGGCAACCGTCGCCGAGATTTTAGAAATCTGCCCGTCGATCAAAATCCTGGTCACAAGCCGCTCCGGTTTGCGTATCTACGGAGAGCAGGAATTCCCAGTGACTCCGCTGGCGCAGGATTTCGCCATCGAGTTATTCGCGCAGCGCGCGACCGCGGTTTGGCCCGGATTCTCAGTCACTGAAGAGAACGAGTCTGCCGTTCGCGATGTATGTTCGAGGCTTGATGGACTCCCGCTTGCCATCGAACTGGCGGCCGCACGAACCAAGGTTTTGTCGCCGAGCGCCATGCTGGATCGTCTGGAAAGCCGCCTTCAATTGCTGACTGGAGGAGCGCTTGATCTCCCGGAGCGGCAACAGACTTTGCGCGGCACAATTGATTGGAGCCACGATCTTCTAAATGAACCTGAACGAAAATTGTTTCGCCGGCTTTCCGTTTTTGCCGGCGGAAGTACTGTCGAGGCGGCGGAAGCTGTCTGCAATACAGGCAACGATCTGGGCGTCGACGTTTTCGAGGGCCTCTCGTCGCTGGTGGATAAGAATCTTGTACAGCAAGCAGATCGCATTGACTCCCACCCTCGTTTCTCGATGTTAGAAACGATCGGTGAGTACTCGCTCGATCGGCTTACGAAAAGTGGGGAACTCACAGCGACGCGACGAGCGCACTCCGCGTATTGCCTGGTTCTGGCGGAGGAGGGGAACCCGGCACTGAGCGCGGAAGATCGGTCGCAATGGCTCGCCGATTGTGACCTTGAGATCGATAACTTCCGTTTCGCACTGGACTGGTTATTCCAAACTAAAGACATCGATTGGGCTCTACGTCTCTGCGTAGCTTTGTTTCGTTTTTGGGACATGCGCGAACATATGACAGAAGGACGGAGCCGCCTGGAAGCGGTGCTAGGTCTGGCCGGTGATAAACGGCCAAAAGAACGTAGCCGCATATTGCATTTTCTCGGGGCGCTCTCAACAACCCAAGGAGATTACACCGCCGCTGAGGATTTTTTGCAGCAGAGCTTGTCGATCTATGAAGAGTTAGGCGATGAGTGGGGCATCGCTGCCTCGCTGAATGCTATAGCAATCACGGCACGCGATAAGGGCGATTATGCTTCCGCTCAAAGTAATTTCGAACGCAGCGTGGCGTGCTGGCGCATGTTGCCAGATCGGTTGGCGCTCGCTCGTTGCCTGCACAATCTTTCTAACGTAGTCAAAGTTCGTGGAGACTATTCGAGAGCCCGATGGGCTCTGCGCGAAGCTGCCGAAATCTTCGAGGCGTTAGGCGATCGCAGCGGCGCGGCCTGGTCGATCAATCAGGAGGGCGACATAGCGCGTGAGCAAAGCGAAATCGCAGCAGCGCAAAAACTTTATCAGCGCGCCCTTGCTGCTTTTCGGGATGCAGGCGATGAATGGGGCTCGGGACGTTCCTTAACTGATCTCGGCTACATTGCCGCCGAGCAGGGAGACTACGCGGTAGCTCACTCCTTATATCGCGAGGCACTTGAAATATTCGAGCGATTAGGACACAGGCGCGGAACGTCACGGGTACTGGAAGGCTTTGCTTATTTAGCCATAGCCCAAGGCCATGCAGCACGCGCGTTGAAACTGGCGGCAGCCGCAGCAAACTCGCGCCGGTTGATCTGCGCTCCGTTGCCGCAAGCCGAGCAATCGAAACTCGATCACATACTGGAGCCGGCCTGGAAGGCAATCAGTCAGACGGACGGAAAACGAGCGTGGGCGGAAGGTTCAGCGATGACCCTGGAAAATGCCATCCGATATTCTTTCGAGCAGCCAAGCTCCGTTACTTCAGATTAGCCGGATCGATCATTCGACGTACTGCCGCAACGCGGTTGGCGGGAATGCCCACTCTGCGGGCATGTTCACGCACCGTTTCCTCGTCGGGAGCGAGATAAACACAGTAGACCTTCTCCTCGGTGACGTAACTGTGGAGCCACTGAATCTGCGGCCCCATTTTCCTCAGCGTGTCCAGGGAACGAAGCGACACCTCTCGCAGTTCATTCTCTGACAGCGACCCGGCGCCCGGAATTTCGCGTTCAATTACGAATTGCGGCACATCAGGAATTTTAACACCAGCGCCAACTGCTACCAAGCCTGCAGATCCGGTCTTCTATATTGGCTCGTGGAGTACTCTGTTGACCTCGAAATGCGCGCAACATACACTTCTTGCTCCCGTTCGGACCTGCTGAAATGGTCGGAAAGACAATATCCCACTACCGTATCCTTGCCCAGATCGGCGCTGGGGGGATGGGCGTTGTCTACAAAGCTTACGACGAACAACTCGAACGCGAGGTCGCGCTTAAAGTTTTACAACGTGGCCTTCTCGCGGAAGAGGGTGCGCAGAAACGCTTTCGCAAAGAGGCGCTGGCTCTCGCCCGACTGAACCATCCCAACATTGCCACTATCTTCGAGTTTGGCACTGAAGATGGGATTGATTATCTGGTCACCGAGTACATTCCTGGAACAACCCTGGATACCAAATTGACGACCGGAGCGCTCGGCGTTGATGAAGCCATCCGCCTGGGAATTCTCATGGCAACGGGTTTATCTGCTGCGCACGAACAGGGAATCATTCATCGCGATTTGAAACCGAGTAATTTGAGGGTCACACCCGACAGGGTGTTGAAAATCCTTGATTTCGGTTTGGCGCAACATGCGCCCAAGCCAAGCGAGGAGGGTCTGACGGCGACTCTAACCAAGACTCACGAAATCGCAGGCACCCTGACTTACATGGCGCCGGAGCAACTTCGAGGTAGCATCGCTGACGCTCGTTCTGATATTTGGGCCGCCGGCGTTGTGCTCCACGAGATGGCAACGGGCAAACGTCCCTTCGCCGCATCGGGCACGCCGCTCCTCATTGACGCAATACTGAATAGCGATCCCGACCGTCCGAGCAAGACAAATCACGCCATTCCCGTCGGGATGGACAATATCATCCTCAAGACGCTCCAGAAGGATCCTTCGCAGCGTTATCAAACGGCTTCCGAATTACGGCAAGATTTGGAACGACTTGCCGCTGGTGCGCAGGTGTCCGCAAGACCGAAGCGGCAACTCACTTGGCCTGCGCTTGCTCTCGCAGTTTTCGCAGTCTTAGGAATCGCGCTTGGCGTTGGATATTTCATTTATCAACGAAACATCGCGGCAGGCAAGGGAAGTCGATCGCGCCGCTCCGTAGCCGTTCTCGGTTTCAAAAATCTAGGGTCAGACAAGAATCAGGGTTGGCTATCCACCGTGCTATCCGAGATGCTCACAACAGAACTGGCTGCCGGAGATAAACTGCGCACCGTGCCTGGGGAGAATGTCGCGCGTGCCAAGGCTGACCTCGCGATTCCCGATGCGGAAAGTCTCGCGGGGGAGACACTTTCCAAGCTTGGAAAAATCCTCGGCACTAACCTCGTCATTCTCGGTTCCTATCTTGATCTAGACGGTCAGATTCGTGTTGATGTAAGGGTCCAGGATGCCTCCGCAGGTGAGACGACTGCGAAGTTTTCGCAAACCGGAACGGAAGCGCAGCTCTTCGAACTGGTGCGTCGTCTCGGCGAGACCCTTCGAGGTGAATGCGGCGCCGGGGAAGTGACTGCGCAGCAGGCAACCTCGATACGAGCGTCGCAACCCGACACTACCGACTCTGCCAAGCTCTACGCTCAAGGGCTCGGCAAGCTTCGATCTTTCGATATGGCGTCCGCTCGTGATTTGCTCACGCAGGCCATTGCCAAAGATCCGGCGTACGCCATGTCTCACTTCGCGTTGGCGGAGGTGTGGTCGCAGCTGGGATACGACGGCAAGGCTAAAGAGGAAGCGCAACGTGCGTTCGAATTGTCCGCAGGGCTTTCGCGACGAGACGCTTTAGGCATTGAAGCTCGATTTCGCGAAGAGAATCGCGAATGGATCCGGGCGGTCGACATTTATCACTCTTTGCTAACAGTTTTTCCCGACGATCCGGAATACGGGTTGCGCCTTGCCGATGCGCAAATTTCCGCAGGGCAAGGAGTGAACGCTTTATCGACGATCAATAACTTGCGGAAACTAAGTGCGCCGACGGAATCTCAGAAAAGTGTTTCTCCGAGCAGTGCTGATCCGAGCGATCCGCGAATTGATTTGGCAGAGGCCAAGGCCGCTGCCTCTTTGTCCGACTACAAACGCGCCTTCGATGCAACAGAGCGGGCCAATCAGATCGCTAATCGTCAAGGGTCCGTTGGAGTACGTGCGGAAGCTCTGCTACAACAGTGCTGGGCGCTTCGCAATCTCTCTGACCCGGAACGCGCGAAAGTTGCCGGTAAACAAGCAGGCCAAATTCTCGACCGCCTGGGTGATACTAGAGGCGAAGCCAGAAGTTTGACATGCGTAGGTGATGTGCTCGCCGATCAAGGCGAGCTATCCTCTGCTCAAGCGATGTACGAACGCGCTTTAGAGCTCGCGCGCAAGATTGGCGCACAGCGAGATTTAGCCGGCGCGCTGATCAATCTTGGTAATGTTCAGGCCTATCAACAAAAGCTCAGCGAATCCACGCGGCAATATCAGCTGGCTTTGACGCTCGCAATATC
The DNA here is from genome assembly GCA_043749775.1 of Acidobacteriaceae bacterium. Taxonomy (GTDB): domain Bacteria; phylum Acidobacteriota; class Terriglobia; order Terriglobales; family Acidobacteriaceae; genus Acidiflorens. Next base: position 10,958 of record JAYVCW010000071.1, read on the forward strand.
AATCGGTGACAAGGCGGATACCCTTCTGGCGCAAAATAATCTTGGCGCTAATCTTTCGATGCAGGGCGATTACGCAGGCGCTCGCAAATCATTTCAAGATTCTCTTCATACTGCCCAGGAGATTGGGGACCGGGCGGGTATCGTTGAGGCGCTCATAAACTTGGGCTCCATCGGTACGTTGCAAGGCGATTTGCAAGAAGCGAAGCTGTATCTTGAAACGGCAATCGCCTCGGCACGTCAACTTCAGCTTAAGAGCCGATTGGCCGCGGCGCTTGCAGCCATGGGGGATGTGCTATTGATTCAGGATGATCTCCGTGGTGCCCAGCAGTTGTATGAGCAATCGCTGGCCATGCGCAGTGAGTTGGGAGAGAAAGGCGGGATCGCGAACTCTCAAATATCTCTTGGCCTCGTTGCGTTGGAAGATGGCCAGCCAGCGCAGGCGCAGTTTTTAGCTCGCAACGCAGCAAAAGAGTTCGCAAGCGAAAAGAATGCCGATCAGGAAGCTGCCGCCGAGGATGTCCTAGCCCAATCCCTAATCGCCTTGGAAGATTACGACCACGCCGCGAACGAAATTAACACAGCTCGCAAACTTGGTGCCCACGACCCTCCGACTGCACTCTC
>JAYVCW010000072.1:0-13876 GCA_043749775.1 Acidobacteriaceae bacterium
GGGTTGCAGCTTCTCTGTCTTTCCGTCGCACGCTTACGAGACGTTGGGTAAATCGATTCTTGAATCGTATGCATGGGGCCGTCCTGTTATCGCTTCGGACTTGGGTCAAGACGCGAACTGGTGAGTCACGGCGTGACCGGCCTCCTATATTCTGACGGCGATCGCGAACAACTGGCCCACTCGATCGCGTTTTTGTTTGATCGACCTGATTTGATCGCGAAGATAGGGGCGGCCGCTCGGGAGCGTATCAGAACGCAACATAACCCTGAACATTACCTTGGAGAGCTGCTCAATTTGTACGCTAGATTGCAGGCGAGCAAGCTGTCCGCTCACGCAATCTCGGTTCCCATCGATCAACCCTTCGCCAGCCTGAAGAAGAATGCTGGAAAGCGGCAGAATGTTCGGGTTGCTTTTATCGGTGGGCGAGGATTGGTCTCCAAATACAGCGGCGTCGAATCGTATTATGAGCAAGCGGGCAGCGAATTGGTGGAGTTGGGGCATGACGTCACTGTCTATTGCCGATCCTACTTCACACCGCCGCTAACAACGCACAAAGGGATGCACATCAAGCGTTTGCCAACAATTCGCTCTAAACATCTTGAAACTCTGGTCCACACTCTGTTGAGCACCGTGCATGCAATGGTTTCTGATTACGACATCGTGCACTTCCATTGCCTCGGTCCCTCGCTCTTTTCTTTCCTTCCGCGCCTCGTCGGCAAAAAGACGGTAGTTACTGTCCAGGGCCTCGACTGGAAACGCAAGAAATGGGGCAAATTTGCGGCGCGAGTTTTGCGTTTGGGTGAAATTGCATCGATAAAAGCGCCATCGGCCACTATGGTCGTATCACGGACTCTCGAAGATCACTTTCGCCGGGAGCATCGGCGCGAGACCATTTACGTGCCGAATGGCGCAGTCATCCCTTCGCGACACCGATTCGGAGGCGTCGAGAAGTGGGGGATCTTACCTGATTCATACGTCCTTTTTTTGGGACGTTTCTCGCCAGAGAAGAATTGCGATCTTTTGATACGCGCCTTCGAAACGCTGCGCGATTCCGCAGGCTTTCCACAAGAGATGAAGCTTGTACTGGCCGGCGGATCAAGTCACTCCGATGCTTATGCCGATCAGTTGCGCAAGCACGAGTCCGACTGCATTCGCATCCTCCCTTGGACTTCTTGGAGGGACCTCGTAAACTTGCTCTCGAATGCGGCATTGTTCGTTTTGCCTTCCTCGATCGAGGGTTTATCTCTCGCCCTCCTGGACGCGATGGCAGCTGGAGTATGCGTCTTGACCAGCGACATTCCGGAGAACAAAGAGGTTGTTAGCGGGGCGGGCTTCACCTTCAGCCAGGGTAATCAAAAAGATCTTGAGCATGAGCTCGATTTTCTAATTCATAATCCAGAGGTGCGTCGGCAGTTCGGACAGCGCGGTCGCGATCGCATCGAAACCGAGTATCGCTGGCCTGAGATTGCTCGCTCAATCGAGAAAACGTACCTTGGAGTATTGGGGTGGGACTCGAAGCCTGTTCCAAAGAGTAAGCGCCTCGGTCAACTGATTCAGATTCGAGCCCTATCCGCCCCTGCGATACCGCTGGAGTTCATCCTGTCTGCCCCAGCCAAGTCACTAGCGGTTGCGGCTCAAACCATAGCGCTAGTCCCTGGCGATCGCTAGGCGCAGAGAATTTCCAACTATAGAAGATCGGATAAACATTTTCACCGCGGAGCATCGTTCTTCATCATTTACATTGGAGCGAAATGTTGCGGGAAGAAGTCCGCCGGTAGCGCTGGTCTTGTCGTGCAGCCTTGATTTCGCATCCGCCAGAAATTGCGATTAGAATCGGAGGCGGGCCTTTTTGGCCGAATACCGAATGCAAGATTTAATTGTGGTCACCGGCGGCGCTGGATTTATTGGCTCGAATTTCATTCTGCATTGGATCGCGTCCGAAAATAGTGGCGTCATCAACGTTGATAAGTTGACCTACGCAGGCAACCTCCACAACCTAAGGTCGGTTGAAAACCATCCGAAATATTCTTTTGAGCACGGCGACGTGCTCGATCGCGAATTCCTTCGAGCCTTGCTGCAACGGTTGCAGCCTCGAGCGATCGTGCATTTCGCAGCCGAAAGCCACGTCGACCGCTCGATTCATGGTCCCGATGCATTCATTCGCACAAATATAAACGGAACCTTCCATTTGCTTGAGGAAACTCGGGCGTACTGGGACGCACTTTCAGAAAGTGAGCGTGCAAGATTTCGCTTCCTTCACGTCTCGACCGACGAAGTCTACGGCTCGCTCGGCGCCGAAGATCCTGCATTTACCGAGCAAACAGCCTATGCCCCGAATAGCCCATACTCGGCGTCCAAAGCCGCTTCCGATCATCTAGTTCGTGCCTATCATCACACCTATCATCTCCCCGTTCTGACAACGAATTGCTCGAACAATTATGGACCTTTTCAGTTCCCGGAGAAACTAATCCCGTTGATGATCCTGAACGCGTGCGCCGGTAAGCCGCTGCCGATTTATGGCGACGGAAAAAACGTGCGCGATTGGTTATTTGTGGAGGACCATTGCCGCGCCATACGAATCGTCCTAGAAGGGGGCAGGCCAGGCGAGACCTATAACGTCGGTGGAATTGTCGAGAAGACAAATTTGGAAATCGTCGGATATATTTGCCATCTCCTGGATGAATTGCGGCCTAACGACCCGGTCATCCCCCATAACAACTTAATTACGTTCATCAAAGACCGCCCCGGACACGATCGCCGCTATGCTATGGATACGACGAAAATCGAGCGCGAGTTGAAGTGGCGTCCGGCAGAGACGTTCGAAAGCGGCATTCGCAAAACCGTTCAGTGGTATCTTGAGCACTCCGACTGGACGAAGGACGTTACCAGCGGCAGTTATCGCCAATGGATGGCGAAGCACTACGCCAGTGAGAGCTGAACTATTTATCTGACATGCTCACATCCGAAAAACAAAATCACAAAGGAATCATTCTCGCAGGCGGATCGGGCACTCGCCTCTATCCGGTCACTCATGTTCTGCCGAAAAGTCTGCTGCCGGTCTACGACAAGCCGATGGTTTATTACCCGCTGTCAACTTTGATGTTGTCGGGTATTCGAGACGTTCTGCTGATTTCTACGCCTGAAGATTTGCACCGATTTGAGAATTTGCTCGGCGACGGCTCTCGTTACGGCATTCAAATCGAATATCTCGCGCAGCCGAGGCCTGAAGGGATTGCCCAGGCGTTCATTCTTGGCAAACAGTTCATCGGCTCGAGTAACTGCGCGCTCGTGCTCGGGGACAACATTTTTTACGGACACGACTTCGTCAAAGAATTGCGCATGGCTGCTCTCCAGCCAAGCGGAGCTCGCGTTTTCGCTTATCCGGTGCATGATCCGGAGCGCTACGGCGTAGTCGAATTCGATCCGCAAGGCAAAGCACTGAGCATTGAAGAAAAACCCAAAAAGCCGAAGTCTCGCTACGCAGTTACCGGACTTTATTTTTATGATCATCAGGTTGTCGAGATTGCAGAGAATCTCAAACCATCGGCTCGCGGAGAACTCGAAATTACGGACGTCAATCGCGTCTATCTAGGGCGCGAGCAGCTCAACGTCTGTGTGATGGGTCGCGGCACGGCATGGTTAGACACCGGCACTCACGATGCACTCACCGAAGCTTCTGTATTTATTCAGACATTGCAAAAGCGGCAAGGGCTGATGGTCGCCTGCCCGGAAGAAATCGCTTTTCGTTCCGGATACATCTCCGCTGAAGAGTTGGAAAAGTTGGCGCACTCCATGCGCAACAATAGCTATGGGGCCTACCTGCTCCAGTTGCTGACGGAGCGCGTGTTCTAGAGGCACCATCAAAAATCACGGTTGGGATATTGTTAAATTTGCGATGAAGAAAATTGAAACCACTCTGCCTGGAGTCTTTGTAATCGAGCCGAAGGTGTTCGGAGACCATCGCGGATTTTTTCTTGAAAGCTATAATCAGCGGACCTTTGCGGAGCTCGGCATCGACGAGGTCTTCGTTCAAGACAATCATTCATATTCGGAGAGGAACGTCATCCGGGGATTGCATTATCAGGTTCAGCAGCCCCAGGGAAAACTTATTAGAGTGATCGTCGGCGAGATTCTCGATGTTGCTCTCGATCTTCGTCGCAGCTCCCCAACATTTGGAAAGTGGGAGACTTTCACGCTTACGGGAGAGAACAAGCGCATGCTCTGGGTGCCGCGCGGATTCGCGCACGGATTTCGTGTTGTTTCCCCGTCCGCGCACGTTGCCTACAAGTCCACAGAGTTTTATGCGCCCAAGCATGAGCGTTCCGTCCTTTGGAATGACCCCGCATTAAAAATTGATTGGAAAATGGAAAACGAGGAGTTAGCCGCGGCTCAGCTCTCAGCCAAAGATCAGCGTGGCATAACTTTCGAGAAGGCGGAAAAGTTCCGTTGAAGCGACATTATTTGGAGTGGAACTCAACTGAGATCGTAGTTTCAACCGGCACCGCCTGCCCATTGGCCTGGTAGGGTTCAAATTTCCACGCGATCACGGCGGTCTCTGCCGCCGATACAAGGGAATCGGGACCGGATATGGGTCGAAGCTTTTGAACGCCGCCACTTGCACTGATCATGGCGTCCAGTACCACTGGACCGTCTGCTTTAAGCTTTCTCGCCGCCTCAGGATAAACCGGATCAACTCTGGTGAGAATTCGCGATGCCATGGTTTCTTCCGAGACTCGCCTTATCGAGTTGCTGGAGGAAGATTGATGTTCGAGTTCACGCCACGACATCTCCCAACGGAACCATCCCACCGCGAAAACAACAAGACTAATTGCGACGATCGCATAAGCACGACGATTGAGTCGTACTTTCCAAAATCGATCCCACACGCGGCGTGTGTTTGTCGGTGCTGCTAACAACGCGATGGCGGCTGGGGGTGCTTCGACGTGAGGAACCGACGGGAAAACAAAATCGGCCTCTGAATTTCCCGTCACTGATTCAGTCTCGTCAGAATTTAATCGATGAATCCAATATCGAATCATGTCGCGCTGATCTGGCGACAAGCCCACCAACTCAAGGCCGCAATGAAGTCTCTTTTGATAGCGAACGATGGCGCGAGCCCGCACCGGAAGTCCCACTCTTGGCAGGCGAAGTTCGATAGCTACCTGCTGCCCCGAAGAGAGCTCGCCGGCAATGACTGCGCCGAGACCAGTCTCGCTAATGTCCGTGCAGCGCCCAGGAAGATCTTCCGGAATGCCCGACCGGAGGGCTTTTAGCTCGACCGGAACGCTGAGCGCATAGCGGGGAAATACGCGTCGGGAAGGCTCGCGAATTGCCGACGAAGAAGCGCTGCTCATCAAACTTTCTCCGCGAATTTAAAGTTTGTTGGCACGTGGCTGGCGTTGGCTGGCAAAAACCTTTGTCGGAGTATATCGAAGAAGCACTGAGCAATACAGAGATTAACCGCAAAGGGAGAATGATTGAGCCAACTGGAAGCAATCCCCGCGCAGGTCGCTGCGATGTTCAAACTTTTATTCCATATCCCGCCAGTTTCTGCCTACTGCGAGCTCAACCAGCAGCGGAACTTCGAGCTCGTGCGCCGTCTCCATCCGCTCCCGCACCAACGTTTTCATCGTGTCCACTTCTGCTTCAGGAACTTCGAAGACCAGTTCGTCGTGTACCTGCAAGGTCATGCGCGACTTAAGTCCCAACTTGCGGATTTCACCGTCGATATTAATCATCGCGATTTTGATCAAGTCGGCCGCTGTTCCCTGTAGCGGCGTGTTGACGGCAGTGCGTTCGGCAAATCCGCGCTGCGTGGCGTTCTTGCTGTTGATGTCGGGAATCGGCCTGATTCTCCCAAATAACGTGCTCACCCGCTGGTCTCTGCGCGCCTGCTCGAGAGTCGCGTCGATGAAGGTCCTCACGCCCGAATATTTTTCAAAATATGCATCGATAAATTTTCTAGACTGGCTGGTCTCAATTCCCAACTGCTGCGAAAGACCAAATGGAGAGAGGCCATAGACAATTCCAAAATTCACTGCCTTTGCTCTGCGACGGTCTTCTCCCGTTACCATCAGCGGCGAAACACCAAAGACCTGCGAGGCGGTAAGAGTGTGAATGTCATCGCCTCGCCGAAACGCTTCAACCAGTAACTTATCTTTTGAAAAATGCGCCAAGAGGCGCAACTCAACTTGCGAGTAATCGGCGGCCAGCAACACATGCCCGGGCTCGGCAATGAATGCGGCCCGAATTTCGCGCCCAAGCTCGGTGCGTATCGGAATGTTCTGGAGATTAGGATTAGTCGACGAAAGCCTGCCGGTGGATGTCCCTGCCTGACCGAAGGTGGTGTGAACGCGGCCACTGTGGCTGCGAATGAGAGCAGGCAGCGCGTCGACATAGGTTGACTTTAGCTTCGTCAGCTGACGGTAATCGAGCACCATTTTCGGAACTTGATGATCGGCGGCAAGCCCTTCAAGCACGTCAACCGCGGTCGAAATCTTTTTTCCTTTCCCATATTTCACCGGAATGGGCAGGCCGAGCTTGTTGAATAAAACGTCTCCTAATTGTTTCGGCGAGTTGATGTTAAATTCGACACCGCAGCACTCGTAAATGTCCCGCGCCTTCGACGCCGCGGCATGCTGTAACTTCTCTGACATTGTCTCGAGCGCAGCCAAGTCGATCTTGACGCCCGCCTCCTCCATTCGAGCAAGAACTGGCACGAGGGGCTCGTCGATCGTTTCGTAGACCGACGTCAAATTGAGTTCGTCGATTTCTTTACGCAGCACCGTCGCCATTCGACCCGTGACATCCGCCGCCTCGGCAAGGTTGCCGCTCAACTTCAAATTGAATCGGCGTAAAGCAATTTCAGACAGCGCATGCGAAGAGTAGGTGGGATCGAGAAGATAGGAATAAAGCATGGGGTCGTGCTTCACTCCGCGGAGGGCAATTCCCTGCTCCGCAAAATATCTAATCGCCGATTTGAAATCGTGAATTGTCTTTGGAACATTAGGACTCTCGAGAAGAATCTTGATCCCTTTCGCCAGAGAGTCGTCTTCACCGGATATCATCGATCCAGAGCCGGGTGCAATGGATAAGGCAATCCCGCACGTTTTTCTTGCCGGTCCATTGTTGCTGCCAGTGTTGTCGCTGGAGGATTGAGTTTCTGCGCCCTCCGCGGGCTCGAGAGCCAGAAACCCCGATTGCGCGGGCCGAGGTTCCTCGTCTTCTGCGATCGACTCCGCCGTGATGCCGGAGGAAGATCCGATCTCGACAGCAAGCGCCAACGCGCCGCCCCTTAAGTTTGCGACGTAGTTTTCCAGTTCGGCAACGCTCGTGATGTCTCGATAATCGCTATCTCTAATCTCAACTACCGGAAGAAGTTCTTTCAAGAGCGAAGTGAATTCGAGTTCGGAAAACAGACTGCGAAGAGCATCGACGTCCGGGTCGCCAACTTTCATCGTATCCACATGGAAGTCGACGGCGACGTCGGTATCGATCGTCACGAGTTGCTTGCTGTAGAGAATGTTCTCGCGATTATTTTGCAGCGATTCTCGATAGGTCTTCTTTTCAACTTCAGCTGCACGCTCAAGTGCCTGCTCCAGACTGCCAAAGCGTCGGATCAACTCCACCGAGCCCTTATCGCCTATCCCCGGCGCCCCGGGTATGTTGTCGATCGAATCTCCTCGCAGCGCCATTACATCGACCACCCGCGCCGGAGGAACTCCTAGAATTTCCTCGACCTTGGCGGCGTCGCAAATCAGATTATCTTTTGGCGGATTGAGCACGCAAACTTTTTCGTTTACCAACTGGAGCATGTCTTTGTCGCTCGAAACGACATAGACCGAATAGCTATCCGCCGCCGCCTTGCGCGCCAGAGTACCAATCACATCATCGGCCTCATAGCCCTCAAGCTGCAAAATCGGAATGCGGTACGCCTCAAGCGCTCTGCGGATATAAGGAATTTGCTGCACAAGATCGCCTGGCATCTCTTTTCGATTCGCCTTGTAGCCGTCGTACTGCGATTCCTTGAAAGTTTGAGTTTTAATATCGAATTTGCGAATCGTGGTAATCGATTCTGCTTGTTGGTTGCGAAAGGTCGGGGCGCCAACGTCGAACACTGCCGCCAGATACAGCGGAGAAAAGTCATCACGTAATTTCCGCAGCATATTAACAAAGACAAATGTTGCGGCGGTTGGGAGACCCGTCTTTGTAGACATTGGCCGCTGCCTCGACATGGCGTGATAGGCGCGGAAGATGAACGACATCGTGTCAATCAGGAAGATCGCGTCCGTGCTCTTGGCATTTACCTCGGGCACTGGGATCGGCCCAGAAACTACGGCGATGGTCGAAGATTGTTTTTTGGCAGGCAACACTTTAATTTTAGCAGTTACGCAATTCCTGGTCGTCGCGCTCACCCCATCGCCGCTGCCCCGCAGGACTTGGACTACCCGATTGCGGCCAATTACCGCTTCGCGATAATCGCGTATCATGGAAATTTTCGGCGGACTCTTTCAACGTTTCTTGACAGCTCGGGCTCAAGCACCAGCATGTTGCCATTCAAACTCATCTACAGCGATGATTACTACCTGCCGATTGGTGCGCACGTCTTCCCTGCCGAAAAATACAAGCGCATTCATGAGCGTTTGCTGGCTTCCGGTGTAGCCGAGCCTTCCGATTTTCTTACGCCCAATCCGGCCAGCGACCGGGATGTTCTCCTCGTCCATACTCCGCAATATGTGGAGAAATTAAAGACCGGAACTCTCAGCCCAAGCGAACAATCAGCGTTGGAAGTTCCTTACTCTCACGATTTGGTTCGCGCATTCTGGCTGGCAGCCGGAGGTTCAATCCTTGCTGCTGAGACCGCGCTCAAAGATGGAGTGGCTTTCAGCATTGGCGGAGGCTTTCATCATGCCTTCCCGGATCATGGCGAAGGCTTTTGCATGATCCACGACGTGGCAATCGCGATCCGCCGTATGCAGCGCGACGATAGGATACGGACGGCAATGACGGTTGATTGCGACGTTCACCACGGCAATGGCACCGCCGCTATTTTTGCTGGAACTCGCGCCGCGCATGAGCCGCTGCCTTCGGAAGCGAGTGGCGGCGTGAGTACCACTACGCGCAGCGCTCATGCCGGAGACGTGTTCACGATTTCTCTTCACCAGGAAAATAATTATCCGTTTGTCAAGCCGCGATCATCGATTGATATTGACCTTCCCGATGGCATTGGAGATGGCGAGTATCTTTCTTGGCTCGACAACGCACTCAGTTCGGGACTGCGGCGATTTACTCCCGACCTTATCTGTTATATCGCTGGGGCCGACCCTTATTGCGAGGACCAACTCGGTGGCCTCGCGCTCACGATCGATGGATTGAAGAAGCGCGATGAGCTCGTTTTTCAAGTGGCGAAAGCGCGAAACATCCCCCTGATGGTTACGTATGCCGGAGGGTACGCGCAAAAAGTTGAGGACACGGTCACGATCCACTGCAATACGGTGATTGCAGCGAAACAAATCTTCGAAGTCCCTGCAAAGATCTAGAGTCAATAGGGGTGTCAAAGCGCGCGGCTGCTAAGATAATTGCTACGCCATGTTTGAGAATCTTCAAGAAAAACTGCAACGCGCATTCAAGTCCCTTCGCGGACAAGCCGTCCTTACCGAAGAAAACATCGCCGAGGCGATGAAGCAGATCCGCCTCGCCCTTCTCGAGGCCGATGTTAACTTCAAAGTAGTTAAAGATCTTATCGATCGCATTCAGGCCAAGGCCGTGGGGCAAGACGTTTTAACCGCGCTTTCACCCGGCGAGCAGGTCATTAAGATCGTCCGCGACGAACTCGTTACTACGCTCGGCCAGGATACGGCCAAGCTGAAATTTGCGTCGCAGCCCCCGACGGTCGTGCTCATGGCTGGACTCCAGGGTTCTGGCAAAACCACGACCTCTGGCAAGCTTGCTAACTGGCTCAAAAATGGCGGGCACCGGCCGCTGCTTGTTTCAGTTGACGTGTATCGTCCCGCCGCGCGCGAGCAACTAAAAGTTGTGGCGAACGCGATCAAAGCAAATATTTACGAAGGCACTGTCGGGGAAGCAAATACCGCGACAGTCGAGCGGTTGGCAAAAGAGGCGCGGCGTGAAGCGATCAATTCCGGATGCGACGTCCTCATCGTCGATACTGCCGGTCGTCTCCACATCGACGAACAGTTGATGGATGAAATGCAGTCGCTCAAGAAGCTCCTTAATCCGCAGGAAATCTTGTTTGTCGCGGATGCAATGACCGGGCAGGATGCGGTCAATTCCGCCGACGAGTTCCACAAGAAGCTCACTCTGACGGGCGTCGTGCTCACCAAGATGGATGGCGATGCTCGTGGCGGAGCGGCGCTGTCGATTCGTCAGGTCACGGGTCAGCCGATCAAATTCATCGGCATCGGTGAAAAATACGACGCTCTTGAGCCGTTTCATCCCGACCGCATCGTGGGCCGCATTCTTGGCATGGGCGACATCTTATCCCTCATCGAGAAGGCGGAATCGCAGATCGACAAAAAGAAGGCCCAAGAACTCGCCAATAAAGCGCTGACCGGCGACGGATTTTCGCTCGAGGACTTTCGCGACCAGTTGCGGCAGGTTCGTAAGATGGGATCGCTGCAAAGCATCATCGGGATGCTGCCCAGCGTCGGGGCATTTCAAGGGCTGCAAAAAGCCGCTGACAAAGTCGATGAAGGCCAGATCAATCGAGTCGAGGCCATCATCAATTCGATGACCGGATACGAGCGCAACCACCACGAATCCATCAATGGCAGCCGGCGCAAACGCATTGCTCGAGGCTCTGGCACCAGCGTTCAAGAGGTCAACAATCTGCTTAGGCAGTACTCCCAGATGCGAAAAATGTTTAAGCAGATGGGCAAACCGAGCTTCGCGCGCCGCATGGCCGGAATGAAATTTCCGGGGATGTGATCTCGCGTGGCTCTTGGCCGCCAGAGATTTTTTTCGCCAATAATGCTAAAAGCCCCTTGAAGGTTAAAAGAGCCAAAGTGAAAACCTGATCATGAAGTGGCGCTCGCTCAAAGAATCCGGTTATTACTCCGACGTGCGGCCGTTGCGAGAAATTTTTGCCGAGCGTAAAGAATCGATTGCAAAATATGTTCCGGCCCATGTTCAGGCGGTGCACGCCCGTGCTGTCGACGCGCTCAAAGCCCAGCAGTTAGCCGCCAAGGCGTTGCGTAATTTTGCGGTCGGCACAAAAGCTCTGTCATTTCAATTGCCGGACCAAGACGGCAAAACAGTTTCATCTGCTGCGCTTCTAGCCAAAGGACGTCTCGTGCTCTCTTTTATTCGCGGGCGCTGGTGTCCGTTCTGCGTGGGCCAGATGGAGGCGATGAATTACATTTCGCCCGCGATTGCGGCTGCCGGAGGTTCAGTCATTGCTGTCTCTCCGCAGACCGAGAAGCAGTCGTATTTCATGCGCGACCAGCACAAGCTGTCTTTTCCGTTGCTGGTCGACGCGAACAATAATCTTGCCCAACAGTTCGGCCTGCTCTACCGCGTCTCCGAAGAACAGCAGGCGCTCTACCGCAGCACCTTCGTCAACCTTCCCTTCATCAACGGAGACAAAAGCTGGGAGTTGCCCATCCCCGCAACCCTGGCCATCGATCGAGACGGCACGATTTTGTTCGCGTCCGCGAACGAGGATTATATGGAACGTCCAGATCCTCTCGAGATTTTATCGGTGTTAGAGAGTGACAGTTCCAAACGCGAGTAAGTCGATCTATGACGTCCCGTTATCGCGGAGAATACCTCAGGATCCGCAAATTCCCCACCTGTTCTGCTTTATCGAAGTTCAACCACGATGCGAGGCGCTCCTGCGAAAAGACTGGGTCATTGGCGCGGTCGATGACCACGACCTTATCAAATCGTCTAAAAAAGCTAGAGACTCGCGGATCTTTTTGTTCCACGTGTTCCAACCTGCCTAGCAATTCTTTCTCAATGTCTTTGACACCGTCCTCTTGTTCAGATGGTGACAAAGAAGTCGCCTCGGCCCAATATCCCAGTTCATACATCAATCCTAGATGCGAGGGACTGGCCAGAGCAGCTCGTAATGAGCCACTTGTCCGGCCCGTCAAATACAGATAGATCGCCTCACGGAAGCGCTGAATTTCTCTCTTTCCGCTCTTTTCTCTTTCGGCTCAATGACCAGCAGCCGGCTCAATGACCACCAGCTCGTGCACTTGAGCAAAATGACGTTTATTGAAAGTGGCGAGCTTGCTTCCGCGTTCGAGGGCGGTGGCGGCCACGATCAGATCGTAGTAGCCCATCATTTTGCCTTTCGACTCCAGAGTAGCCCAGATGCGCGCGTGCTCGAAAGCGGTCGTTGCGGTGTAGGGGATGATCGGCAGCACGTTTAGCAGAGATTGCAGGTATCGTTCGCGTTTGGGTTTGTGAGTGCCGGTGGCGCGCTCCACTCCGTGCCATAATTCTGCAACGGTGATGGCGGCAACCTCAAATTGCTCGTCCGGGTGCGCGGCCACCCATCGCCCGAGATCGAATGTGCCGCGCTCGCCTTGGATGATGACATCGGCATCAAGAATGATCGCCATAGTGGTTCGTAATGCTTGTGAGCTACTAGTGCCTTGGCTACTATCGCCAACGATCAGGCGGGGCTTTTAGCTTTTTGCGGGCTGAACGCAGGTCACGGTGCCATGCTTTGGCTTCGCCTGGCGGGAGGGTCGCGCCGTGCAAGGTCTTCGCCAGATCACGTCCCGTGCAGAGCTTACCGTCGTTAATGCCCTTCGAAACGCCGTCGAAAGGAGTCTCGGGAACGAGGCGGGCGACAGGAACTCCATTTTTTAGGAGGACGAAGGTGACGTTCTGGTAGTGGGCGCGATTCACGCAATCCGCAAAGTTGCGCGCCGCCTCGGTGACTGAGATAACTTTGCTGTCACTCATAGAATCATATTATCAGATTTTATGAGTTGATTTGACAGCCAAATGACAGTGAGAATTACCGGCCGGTTGACTTTGGTTTAATCGTACAATTGTGGCGAAATTCGGAGAGACAATGAACAAACTGAGTTTCTGGACGGGTATTGCCGTGCTGTTTACGACATTGGGCTATGCCCACCTGGTCTACCACTTCATCTGGCACGCAAATCGGCATGGTGCGGGCGCTAGCATGTGGGCAGGAATCGCATTCGGCGCTCTGGCAGGTGTGTTTTCATTCATCGGCGGTTGCTTGCTCATACGGAGCAGCCGATGATGCTAGCGCGACGCATTGAAGGATCCGAGTGTCCGGTTGAGGCTGGTCAGCGTAGAGGATGGCGGTCGTAATATCGCGTCTCTGACAATGTCATTTGGTCTTGAATCAAACAACCTCAAGAGCAGAGGCAGCGGACGAGGGCGTCCGTTCCACACATACGACTGGCGGATTGGGCCGTGGAAAGCCCCGGATTGACATTGTCGTGGAATCCCAGGTCTCGAGAAGCGCGAATACCCAACCAATCAGGCGTTGCCTGAGAACCTACCGCGCTCGCAACTTCAGATATACTGGGCCGATTCCGCCATCGTCGGTCGCATCCGTGCTACCCATTGATTTAGGGAGGCCAAATGACAAAGCGGTGCGCGTTCGCCCTTCCGCAGCTCGTTCTAACGCTCACATTCGCGACGGCCCTAGGCCAGACGTTGCCTGAAACCGTGGTCATCCACAGCGGGGCGGCTACTCTGCACGCGATACTTTGGCGCCCGCAGGGACGCGGCCCATTCCCCGGCGTCCTGCTGAATCACGGTAGTGGCCGTACCCCCGAAGACCTGAAACGCCTCGGACCGTACGAACAGAATGCCGAAAAACTTGGTCCCCTCTTCGCTCGGCATGGCTACGTATTTCTATACT
>JAYVCW010000073.1:0-2242 GCA_043749775.1 Acidobacteriaceae bacterium
TGACGGTGTCGTGGTGAGAGTAGGTCGCCGGATGAGAGATACGTACGACACATTTTTCGTTTCGCCCCATTCCGTTATCTGGCCATCCCAGGAGCCCGGACGCCGGTGCCGATCCGCGAGCTATCAGATTCGTAGGTCGAATCCGTGTCCAGTCGATAGGACGGGCACATTGTTCATCAAGGGCAACTCCCTCGTGAACTCTATGGTCCCTCCACTCTTATTGTGCATGCGGGGCGACGGCTTGGCCTTTTCTTCGGTGCGTTGAAACTGCTCTTGAAAACCAGGAACGACTTCACCGACAAACTCCTTGACACAAGCAGCAGCAACGCCGATGAGAGCTGCCTTAATTGTCCCCGGTCTCCAGTGCTTTATGCTTCTGATGGTCGACCGCGGCGTAGGGTTCAGTTCCAGTTTCTCGGTTAAAAAAACCGGTCCTTGTGCACGTCCCCTCTCGCGGCCTCTCAACATTGTCGGTAGCAGGATATCCCCGCCGAATGCCACGCCTACCGCCTTCATCGGGTTGCTTCGGAAGTGTTCCTTCCAATCTGTAATCGACTTAACTTTCCGGTCGAGCTCATGCAGATTAGTGGCGAACCTTCGTATGTGCAGACTGCAAGCTATGCAATCAGTCAGTCACTAACCGCGGCAGGAGGATACTCGTAACTTTGAGTGGCCACTCTCAGCCACACAATCGTTTCCTGTTCGCCTTCAATCCCAGTTGAGAACCGTACGTTCGAGATGTTGACTAGGGCGGAGCTGTCCGATTTTTCTCTGCAGCTTCTTTACGCTTTGCATCTTACGCAAACGTCGGGGCTTACCGCGGCAAAAGGGTAAAATAGGTTCGAATTCAACTCTCTCCGCCACACAGTCTGCAATGCAGAGAATTTTGGCAAGGTTGATATGGAAATTGCGGGAAATGGGCGGATTTTCACGATCATTGCTTTGAAACGGGGCCGGAGAAAGTGCACCGCAGAATGCTCGAGGCTAGCTTTGCAGCCTTCTCCGTAGGGCACTCTAGCAGTCCGGTTTCGACGACTCCATCAGGCGAATGCAATGCGATACCGAATCGGGAGCTTAAGGGAAAGTCGCTTGACTTCACCGTCCTCTTCCATGCCTTGCCTTTAAAAAATTTGACCGCGGAAACCGTACGGCCGGTGCGGTACTACGATTCGTGTTGATAGCGGTTACGCGATCCGGTGACATTCCCAACCTAACTTCGGGCCAAAACAGGGCAAGCAGTACCTCGGGCAGTCCGACAAGGTGGAGAACTCCCTCAACCCTGCAGACGCCGGCACTGGAAGCCTCGAAATCCCAACCGAATTCCGACAAGCCAAAATAAAACACGATAAGCCAAACTGACCATCCAGTGAGCAGGTTTTACCTGAAAGGTAAACCTCCCGCATCCACTCTCGTCTACAATGAGTCACCTAGGAGGGATTCATGCGCAAGGTTCTATTCCTGTTGTTTCTTGTTCCGGGACTTCTGCTGGCACAGACCTCTCGGACACAGGACGCGCAAAACCAGGCGCGTCCCGTGAACCCTGCTCTCTCCGAACGATGGGTCGTCAGCGCTGACTTTTACGGTACTCCGATCAATCCTTCCTTGGAGCTGAAGCAGGAGGGAGACAAAGTCACCGGCAACTTTGATGGAGACAAGCTGGAGGGATCTCTCAGCGGCAATTCCATACACTTTCTGGCCAGAGACGAGCAGGGCGGCACGAGGGAGTGCAAAGCCACCATCCATGACGGTACGATGTCTGGTACCATCGTCGTTCCTACGCTGGCGATGCTGCCCACCCCTCCACGCATCAGTTCACGGCCCAAGTGGTTCCGCAGCGCCGGGCTCAAAAGCCGGGCGAGACCAGAGCCGTCGTTCTTATCGGCTCAACTACGTCGGGTTCCCGGAAAACCTGCATGCTGAAAGTCCACTTCTGAAGTCAAAGAAGCTGGCACCCTTTCAGTGGGGTCTCCGTCCACCAGTTGTTCACAAGAAAATGACTCGGCATAAAATAGTATAATTTCGGCCTATTTGACATCACGGGGGGGGACAAATGGCATTCGCGCAAAGCTATGGCAGTGGGCAATCGTCTGCGGCTCTTCGACTGGGTGATCGCTTGACGCTCGGATTGATTGGGATGGGAGTGATATTTGCTGCACTAGGTCTTGGCGAAGCCGTGTATCGCTTCGCGTTCCTGAATTTCGATGGAGCAACCGATCGTCTTCCAATCGAGATGTTCTTCGGG
>JAYVCW010000074.1:0-12893 GCA_043749775.1 Acidobacteriaceae bacterium
GAAGTCTGCCGCATCATGCTCGAAGAAGCCGGAGTCGCGGCAATCCCCGGTGCGGCTTTCGGCGAAATGGGGAAGAATTTCGTGCGCTTCTCCTTCGCATCGTCGACCGCCACGCTGAAAGAAGCCGTCGACCGCATTCAGAAAGCTTCGCTTGCATGGCAGGGAGCGGCCGCAACTCGCTAAGCGAATTGTGAACGCTTTCAGTCGCAGGAAAAATATTTATGATAAGAAACTTCTTCCTCTTCACGATTCTCTGTAGCGCACCGTCGGTTGTTCTCGCTCAGGCGCGTCCTTACCCGGGTCCCGACGTGCAGAGACTCTACCAGCACTATCTCGACGTAGTCAGCAAAATTGCCGCGTTTGACCACCATGCCCATCCGGGATTTGCCGGCGATCCCGACGTGGACGCCATGGCCTCGCCTCCCGGCAGCGCCGCCTTTCGCGAGCGCGAGACCAATCCCGAGCTCGCGGCTGCCGCGAAGGCCCTCTGGGGATATCCCTACGATGACTTTTCCGCCGAGCACGCCAAATGGCTCATCCAGAAAAAAGCAGAGGTGAAGAAGCAGTACCCTGGCACTGCCTACTTCAACATGCTTCTCGACAAACTCAACTTCGATCGCGGTGTTGCCAACCGCGCCATGATGCCCGACTACCTGGACCCGAAACGCTTCCCCTGGGTCTTCTTCGTCGATTCTTTCCTGTGGCCCTTTGACAATTCGAAGGAGCGTGCCCGCAACGGCGACCAGCAGGTTTACATTCCATTGCAGGAAAAAATGTTTCACCGCTGGATGCAACAGGAAAAACTGAACGCGCTGCCCACGAGCTTCGCCGACTATCTCAAATTCATCAGCCAAGTCCTGGAAGACAATCAGAAGAACAAGGGCGGCATCGCCATCAAGTTTGAGGTAGCCTATTTCCGCCCGCTGCACTTCAGCGACCCGACTCGCGAAGAAGCCGAAGCTCTCTACAAGAAATACGCGAAAGGCGGCGTGCCCAGTGAGCCCGAATACCGCACGTTCCAGGATTACATCTTCCGCTACTTGGTCACCGAAGGTGGACGCCTGAAGCTTCCCGTACACATCCACTCCGCCGTCGGTATCGGCGACTACTTCAACATTTCCGAGAGCAACATCATGCAGCTCGAAAACGTCCTGCGCGATCCGCGCTACTCGGGCACCACATTTGTCATGATCCACGGCGGATATCCGCTGGAGCGAGAAGCGATCTGGCTCGCCGCCATGAAGAACGTGTACATGGATTCGTCGCTGATGGAGATCGTCATGTATCCGGCAGCATTTAAGGATGCGCTCAAGCGGTGGCTCGAAACTTTTCCCGATAAGATTACCTTCGGCACCGATTGCTTTCCCTACAACGATGTCCTCGGCGCCGAAGAGAGTTACTGGCTCGGAGCCCAGACCGCTCGTGAAGGCTTGGCCGCCGCGCTCGCCGAAATGGTCTCCTCTGGAGAAATCACCGACGCCAAAGCCATCGAGATGGCCCACGCCTATCTCCATGACACCGCCGTCAGCCTCTATCCTTCATTAGCCCACTGACATGAAAAAGAAAACATCAAAGAAGACAGCACGAAAATCCGGAGCGAAGACCACAAAGAAAAGCACCGCGAGCACGGTCGCGCTCAAAGGCACGGTCTCAAAAGCCAGGCGCAAGGCCGAAGTGCGCCACATCCCCTGGAGCGCGATTAAAGTCGAACAGTTGAATCCGCTGCTCGGCCGCCATTTCGTAGTAGGGCAGAACATTATGCTAGCGCGCGTACTGTTAAAGAAGGGGTGCATCGTGCCTGAACACAGCCACCCCAATGAGCAACTAACTTATATCGCGGAAGGTGCGTTGAAGTTTTGGATCGACGGAAAAGAAATCGTGGTGAATGCGGGCGAACTCCTGACCATTCCGCCCAATATGCCCCACAAGGCCGAAGCGCTCGAAGACACGGTCGATTTCGACGTCTTTAACCCGCCCCGCGCCGATTGGATGAGTGGGAGCGACGTCTACTTACGGTAGCGCAGGCCGGGTTTTCCCTGCGGTCCCGTGTGCTTCATGGTGTTTTTCCGTGACAAGGACACAGTGGTTAAGAAGGGGCGCGACTAGGATCGCCGTCAGTTGAGCCCTGCCTCACGTCCGCCAAGCTTGGTGGAATAATTATAAAAACTTCGCGAGAGTGTAGAGACGCTTCTGCCGCGCCTCTACGAATTCTGAGGTTTGAAGCGGTCGTCGACTTCGACTCGGTATCCGGCGACGAGCCGATTGCTCTCATTCGCCATGCCGACGACGGACATCAATTCCTTGAACTGTGCATCGGTCATGCCCTTTTTCATCGCCGAGGCCGTGTGCGATGCGATGCAGTACTCGCACTGGTTGGTGACGGAGACAGCAACGTAAATCATCTCCTTGGTGAGCGGGTCAAGGGCGCCGGGAGCCATGATCTGCTTGATGTCTTCCCATGTGCGCTTGAGCAGGATGGGATCGTGCGCGATGGCTTTCCAGAAATTGTTGATCCAGTCCGTCTTGCGCGTGGCCATTATGTCGTCGTAAATGGCGCGAACTTCGGAGCTGGCGTCGGCGTATTCGATGAGTCCAAAAATGGACATGAAGTTTCTCCCAGTTTGGTAACCAGTTTGATAAAAGATCTATTGCGACTTCAATCGGCGTCGGTTCAGGCTTGGCACCGATTCTGGCAATCCCGCTTTTCGTCTTCTCAGTCGATGCACTCTTCTGTTCGGTTGAGGCGGATTGTTCGCTCGGGCCTCCAACTAGCGAGGCTGCCGCTGTTGCTCCGCCGCTGTTGCTTCAATGAGGCCGACTACTTCTCGTCCGCTAAGAGGCGGGCCGGCGAGATTTAATTTCCATTTCTCGCTTCATATTGCTTTACTGCGAATGTTTGTTCATCCTGAATGTCCACGAAGGTTTCTTCCATTCTAGTTGACTTGCTTGGAGGTGCCGTCCATCTTAGCACCGTCCGATAGAATGGTCTTAATGCGTGCGCGTGTTGCGATTGTCATAGGTGGTCTGATTCTTTTGCTGACTCTGGCCGTCTTGTATCTGCGGTCCACAAGAGTCGCAAGCCCGCCGGAGGTTTCTGAAACTGTGTCGTCCCCGGCAACGACGGCCGCCTACCGCACTGATACCGCTCCCACCTCCATCCATGCGCACAATCTGATGCTGCGAAAAGGCCCATACTTCCGCATCTACGTCCGCTGGCTACACGGGAACATGGTGCGTACTCACCGCAATGCGAATCCCACCTTCGATGACCCCGAGTCTTTTATTCTTGAGATCAAAACAGGCGTTATCCGCGCCAATATCGGTGATCTTGGGAACTTTCTTAATGAAGGAGGCGCTCCCCAGTCGCCGTTAAAAAATATAAAGCTACTTGCTGACGGTGACCACATCAAGCTGAACGCCAGGTTAAAGAAGTTCATATCGATGCCTATCGAACTTCTCTGCACTGTCGCCGCCACCGCGGACAACCGAGTTCAAGTACACGTCACAAAACTCTCCGTTGTGAAAATTCCATTAAAGGGTTTACTGGGTGGGTTGAATATTAGTCTCTCCGATCTTTTTCACCCCAAGGGGATTCCGGGAGTTGAAGTTTCGGGCAACGACATATTTTTCGACACGCTCAAACTACTCCCACCGCCTCATATCCACGGACAATTAAAAACCGTGCGGGTCGTCAGTCCTGATATCGAACAAGTTTATGGAAATGCCGAAAAAGATGTGGCACGCATCGAGCAGTGGAGAAATTTCTTGCGCCTAGAGGATGGCACCATTGACTTCGGGAAATTGACTATGCATCATGTGGATCTCATCATGGTGGATCTTTCGGATGACGCCTGGTTTGATCTGGATCTCAACAACTACCAAAAGCAATTGGTTAACGGATACACGCGAATGACGCCCGAAGCCGGTCTTCAGATATTCATGCCTGATCTGGATACCCTTCCGAAGAGCAAGGCGAACCAGAACATCAGTATGGAGTGGTTGAAACACCGAAATGTGTCTCCGCCGGACATTACTTCCAGGTAGTGCTATTGCCTCCGGCTCGGGTACTTTTCCTTTGGCTCGCTGCAGAGTCACTTCGATGTCCGCTTTCGCCTGGACTCCGCAGATCCCCATGCGAAAAAACGACTGAACCCATCCAGAATGCTGCATAAGTAGCAGAATGCGGCGCACAGGAACGAGAATCATACTCGCCGGGGGCCGAGCGTGGCCGTCTCCTGGAACGAGGCGCTAAGCGAGAGGAGCCGTAGAGATGCGCCTGCCCTAGAACGTGATCTTCAAGGCAAACTGTGTTCCTCTCGGACCACCGCCGCCGAGGAATGGGTTGCCGATGCCCACGTCACCTGTGGCGGAAAGATTAAGGTTACCGATGCCCCGGCCTGTTCCGTCGATTCCGTTGCTCGCGGGGTCGGTGATGAAGTTCGGCAGGTTCGGATTGGCGAAGTTGGGGTGATTGAAAATGTTAAAGAACTCCGCGCGGAATTGCAGGATTGCGTGCTCGGTCAGGTGCGTGTCTTTGAAGATGGAAAAATTTAGCTCTTTGAAAGCCGGGCCGCGCAGCGAATTGCGACCTAGATTACCGAAATGCCGAGTCCCGGCAATGCAGTTTGTGTCGGAGGTTCCGAACTTGTCAAAGGTACAAGGCACCGAGAAATTAGCCAAGTTGAGGAAGTTAAATGGAGCGCTTCCGTATTGGATAGGGCCCACAACATCGGGGCGATCAAAACCCTCTCCAGCACCTGAATAATCACCTTCAAAATTGTAGTTGAGCTGGAACGGCTGGCCGTCTTGTAAGTTCAAAACACCATCGATTCCCCAACCGTTTTTCAGCATTGAGAGCGAGCCATCCATCTTTGGAAGCTGGTAGCCAAAGTTCCAGCTAAAACGGCGGCGAATATCGAAGTTGGAATTTCCACGTTCGAGATTCGGGGCAAAGCTGTTGTTCGGCTGCGCGGCGTTTGGAATAAAGTCTTCGCTGTCGCTGGCGTTATCAATCGAATGCGACCACACAAAGTTAACGGCGGTCGTCAGTCCGCGCCAGCTATTCGCTCGCATGCTTGCCTGGAACGCGTGATAGGTGGAACTGGCAGTGGACTCTTCCTGATTCACGTAGAACAGCGCCGGATAGGCCATGCGCGGCACACCGTAATCGCTGGTGCCGTTTGCCAGGTCGGCGGCAGTGATCTGCGCTTGCGTTGGCTGATTGATGTCGCGGAAGCGAAACAGCTTCGTGCCCCGTGCACCCACGTAGCCGACTTCAACGACAGCCTTGCCGAACTGCTGCTGAAGATTGAAATTGAAATTTTGCGTGTAGGGAGTGCGAATATTTCTATCGGTCCCGAAGAAATCGAGCAGGCCCGAGAAGCCCGAAAAGACCGGGGAATCAGGAGCGATCGTCGCCACGGGCGAAGTCGATGACAGGATGGGGGCGGGGCCAATCCCAGTGTAGGCGGGACCAGGACAGAATGCGCAATTATAGGGGACGTGACCCAGGAAAATATCCTGGGCGAAGGCATCGTAGAACAGGCCCCAGCCGGCGCGGACGATGGTGTGTCCCTTGCCACCGACATTGTAGGCCAAACCGATGCGCGGGGCGAAGTTGTTGTAGTCCTTATTGTAGAGCTGATTTGTCGGCGAAAGATTAGTCGCGGAACTCGGGTCGAGCTGATAGAAGAGGTGGTTCTTCTCTCCGACCACGCCGAAGTAATCCCAACGCATGCCGTAATTGACCGTCAGTCGAGGGGTAAAGCGGAAGCTGTCCTGAAAATACAATCCGTGATTATTTTCAAAGGAGTGGCGCTTGCTGTTGCCTTGCGTCTCTTTGCCACTAGAGATGTTTCCCTGTAGGAAGTCTGAGAGAGTGTCGAAACTCAACCTTCCCCGGAACGTGTTGTCCTGGATCAGCGAAATAGTGGTGCGCCTGAATTCGTATCCGACCTTGTAGTCGTGACGGCCTGATTTCCACCCGTAGTTGTCGATGAAATGCCAGTTGGAATCAACACGTGAACGCGGCACTGAATTTGTGGCGCCAATGACCGAAAATCCTGCAACCGAAATTTTCGGTAGACCGAAGTCGAACGGCGAAGTCACTCCAGTGTCCAACCCGATTGAGGCGGGATTGAAACTGTGATCTTCCGGGAAAAATCCTTCGACAAATCGGTTCCAGCCTAAGCGAGCTTCATTTAATGAAGCGCCCATGACCTTGACGTACGAGAGCGAGACCAACTGGACCCTCGTTGGGGTGATTGTGTTAAAGCCGGGCAGCAGCCCACCTGCCAACTGCGCGAAAGGGAAGCTCTGGTCGCTATCGCCGAAATAATAGCGACCTGTTACGAGATTGTTGGAGTTGAAATTGTGATCGACCTTCGCAATCATGCTGTCGACGCGATTTTTAAAAAGGGTCGAAAGAGCGAGATTAGCGCCGTGCGGGCAACCGGTCTCAAAGTCGCTGGTCAACGGATCGTAAGGAACAGCAATGTTCGGGGTGGGGTAGGGGTTGCGCGCTAAAAGCGCCGCGATCACTGGATTCGGCGCGCCGTCAGCGGCGATCTGTCTCGGGTCAGGCACGCAACTCGTCCCTGACTGTGTTCCTGATTCGCGCTGCCCTTCGTAGTCGACATAAAAAAATGTTTTGTCTCTAATGATCGGGCCGCCGAGCGATCCGCCGAATTGATTGTTGTGAAACGGATCTTGTGAACCTTGGGTGTTGAAGAAGTTGCGGGCTCCGCCGACGCCACTGGTGCGGTTGTATTCGAGCAGCGAGCCGTGCAGCCTGTTGGTGCCGCTCTTGGTGACGATGTTGATGACGGCGCCGCTGTTGCGGCCGTACTCGGCTTCCATGTTCGAGATGACGCGGAGTTCAGCCACTGCATCGAGCGGAAGGATCGTGGCGGGGTCGCCGAAGACTCCGGCTTCGTTAATGGCGGGGTCGTTACGGAAACCGTCGTTCATGTCGGTTCCGTCGAGCAGGAAATTGTTGGCGCGCCCGCGCGAGCCGTTCATCGAGAAAGTTCCAAAGGAGCCAGGTGAATCAGAAATCTGGTCAGGTGATCCGGAGACACCAGGGTTGAGGTAGATCAGTTTGGTGTAGTCGCGTCCGTTTACCGGAACATTCTCGATCTGCTCCGTTGTCAGCGTGCCGCCCAATTCGGCGGAGGTTGATTCAACTAAGGGCAGTTCGTCCCCAGCGACCTCGACTCGGGTCGCTACCGACCCGGCGCTCAGCATGGCATCGACACGACGCTCCGCGCCAACATCGACCGTAACGTTTGTGGCGGCAAAGGTTTTGAAGCCGGACTGCGTGACAGTCACGGTATAGGTTCCGATCGGTAATTCCGCTACCGCGTAGCTTCCATCGCCGCTGGTGGATGCGGTGCGCTCCTGCCCGGTTCCAAGATTGAGAACTTTCACGGTTGCGCCGCCAACTACCGCGCCTGAAGAATCGGTCACTGTGCCGAGGACCGTGCCACGAAAAGTTTGACCAAAAGCGGCCAAGGTCATGAACCAGAAGCACAGCACCAGTAGACGAAGTTTCATTTTTAATTCTCCTTAGCGATCACGCGAGCGGACACCGCAAAACTTCTCGGGCACCAAATTGTTTATTAATCGAGATTCGCGGAATTATATATGAGACTTTGCTCAAAAACAGCGCCGAACATGATGCAAAGAGTGAATAGCTGGGATCAGCTACGAAGAATGAAAATCTACGAAGTGTTTTGTGCCGACGTTAGAGGGCGATATTAGAGGGCGATATTTAGAAGTTAAAAGCCACGCCGCCGCGCACCGAGCGGGCGGATTGCACGAGATAAACGGTCTGCCCGTCGCCGCCAATGACCGGCACGTAGCCCTGCGCCAGCAGATTACGGAGGTCCATAAGGATCTCCATATGACCCGCTAGAAAACTGGCAGGGATCGGTTGGCGCAAACAGATATTGAGATAAGGTGCGGCGCGGCCGGCTGAGCTATTGAATTCGTCCACCGGAGTCAACGCACGACCACTCGAGTGGCGATAAGAAGCCGTCCAGCGCGTCTTCGACTTGGGCAGCGTTCCGCTGAACTTAGCCGCGATTGATTGATGACGATCGGGGCGCATGTAGCTGCGCGCATCCAGCAGTTGAATATCATCCTGCCGGAGGTCCAAGGAACCCCCGTAAGCGTAATCCAGGGTAGCGGTCAGGTCAGAGAGAAGTTTGCGTTGCAGTACAACTCTCATTCCACTCGTCGAAAAGTTGTTTCCCTGATAACTGAATGTGCCGGAGTTTAAATCCGGCAGAACTGCGCCGGATTCGGTCGTCATATCGCCAACTCCAGCCAATACCGGGTCGGAAAAACTATCGGAATAATAGGCGACCTGCAAATTATTTTTACCGACGCGTTGTGAGAGTGAGACTTCCTGATGGCGTCCACGCTCAACTGCCGGAGAGAAGCCTGTAATGCTCATGCGCGGTGCTGTTTCGCTCAGTTGCGAAAGTCCGGATGCGAGGCGATCGCTTGAATCGTCATCGAGAGCCGCGCTCGGAACTGAACTTGCGAACTGGTACTCAATTACGGTGTTTGGAGTCACGTGAAAATCGGCCGATCCGAAGGGCTTGAAAGCGTGGGCGCGGCCCATGAACTGAATCGTCTGCAGTTCGCTCCCCAGCTTAACCTCAAAACGATCGCCCAGAACGATGCGATCCGTGCTCGTCAGCGAAAGCGCTTGCAACGAGGCGCCCGGCATCGTGGTGTGATCGGGAGAATTCAGTCGGAAGGCCGTAATCGACACGGTGGGTTCGAAGACGCCGTTAAAGCGGTTGGTGTAACTGGTTCGCAAAACGGCAGCCGGCATTCCCTGGAGTTCGCTTCCATAGCCAACATTCCCGTTCAAGCGCAGCGTGCCGCTTGCAAGCACTGAGCGCTCAACGTTAAAGCCGGCATTCATGTCGGACGAACCGCCGTAGCCCTGGCTAGGAGAACCGGCGATCAACGTGACCGTGCCCTTCAGATTGTGATTGGCCCCTTCTCCAGTCGCAACGACGGTTGACCCGTCTTCAAGCACTCGCAGGATAGGTCGATTAGACACGGAGCGTAGGGTCCACTTCCAGTCGTCATCATCGACGGGACCTCGCAGTGGCACAAGTTGAATCGCTTCGAAGAGCGTGGTTAATGTGACGTTGACGAAAGCTTTGGCGCCTCCTCGCACATCAATTTTTTCACGAAGCGAAGGCAGAAAAGATGGAGCGCTTACTTTGACCGTATATGTGCCGGGAATGATATTGGCTGCGGAATAAAATCCGCGATCGTCGGTAAAGACTTTGAGCGCGTGAGCGGCGGACCCGAGGATTTCAACAGCAGCGCCCATTTGCGGCGAGCCCCGACCATCTCGGACGTAGCCGCTGATCGCTCCCGACAATATACGAGAGTTTTCACACCACGCCGGAAAAGCCATGCTGATGGCAATGGCAGAGACGAGCGCGAAAAAGCTAACCCTACGCAGCATGTCGCCTTCTCTATCTACTGAGACAAACAGTCTACTCTACAGCGAAGGTCGCTGTCGGCCCGACTGTCTGCTTAGACAGCTTGTCATTCACCTTGATTTCGATCTTGTACATGCCCGGCTGCAGGTTCGCCGCGGAAAGAGTCTTTTGCAGCGTCACCTGCTCACCCAGGTTGCCCATCGTATCGGTCGACTCGACGGTATGGATAACCGCTTTGTTATGAACGTCAGTCACATTATATTCGAAGGTCGCCGAAGGTTTGTGGGTTTTCTCATCCACACTGAGGTTGTAAACCTGCATCCAGAAATTGAGCTTTTGGTTGCGTTTGAAGAGTATCGGCTGGCCATTCGATGGAGCAACGCGGGGCCGAACCTTAGTAGTACCTATAACGAAATTTCCTGTACCCACGTTTTTAGTCGGAACCGGTTCCATCTGGTCGGCAATGATCAATGTCGAGTTGCTCAGCTTGTCATCGCTGAAGTCTGGGATGACTATAGCGTGACTCCAGCTTCCGGTCCGGTCTCCGTTGACGTCTTTCACCACGACGTCAAGCCGGTAGCGGTTCTGTGCGATGCGCAGAGGTAACGCCTTCCAGTATACGGATGAATTTTCAGCAGTCTTGGGCAGCAATTCGGCGGGCACATCGACCTGCACGGTGTCTTCGAAGGTCTGCACGATTTTGCCGGCTAGGGTAGTGACGCGGCCGAAAATATTGACCGTGCCGCGCTCCACGCCATCCTTGTTCTGAAAGGTGACGTCGCGGTTCTTGATCTGGATTGTGACCGGGACCAAAGCCGTATCGCTTGTGACCTTTACGTAGTCCGCGCGCACGTCGAACGGCATCAGGTTGACGTTGATCTTATGGCTGACTACTTCTTCCAGATCCTTGAACTTTACGGCGGGCGCTGCCTGCAATTTCGCGTACGTCTCGAGTCGATCGAATTCCTTCGTCTGAAGATCTTTGTTAAAAGGCGACTGCCCTAGTTGCTCGATCCCGCCATTGGTAAAGCGACTTGCCTTGTTCGACATCCCCATCTGTTCATACAAGGTCAAACCGGCGTTCGGGGTGTACTTGAGGGCATCTTTTTCGGAGCGATCAAGCGTCATGTGATAGTCGCCGCACATACAGGAGTCGACGAACTCGATCATGATTTCCTGGCCGATTCCCTCCAGATAACGATAGCGCCATGTTTCAAAGGGAAAGGTAGAAGTTTCGCCGCCGCCTTCGTCCATTGGTCGTTCATAGCTTCCACCGGAAGGATGCGATTCAATTTCGTCAGCCGGCCCGAACACGATATAGGTACGTCCGCGATCAGTCTTCCACCCCGGAATGCCTGCGGCGTAGTGTTCGTTCGCGTAGGCGATACGGCGATAGTGCTCTTCCTTAAATTCGTTTTCTTCCGTGTCAGGCGTTGGATCGCGACGCTGCCAGAAAGCTTCGATGAACTGGTCTCGCTCTTCGTCGTTCGAAAGCTGCTTGAACGCCGATTTTTCCTGGTCGGTGATGATCCAGCGAACGTCTTCGTCAAGCCATTTGCGATAGGTTTTGCTTAACTCGACCTTGAGGGCCTTGGCGTTGGCTTTTCTCTGCTTTTCGGGAACCTGCCTCTTGAGCGGATCGGCTTGATTTGTCTGTGGCGCGGAGCCTTTGTCATCTGAGCCCTGCGCGGTCTTATATTGCGCCGAGGAAATGGTCGCACACCCAAACGACATCGCGGTCGCGAGCGCGCCGACGAAACAGCGTTTCCGGAAAGCTGTGGATAACAAAGCTGTGTACAACATAGAGGGGCCCACCTTAAGAACTACAGCAGTTCACTTATTCTATGACCTTTTCAACCCTCTAGGCAAGAAGAAGAGGCAGGTCCCGGCAAGATTTACAATAGCGGATTGAGCTACGCCGGAGGCTGCGTTATGAACCCTGAAGGTAGCTTCTCTGGAACCGGCGCTCCGGCCACGCTATACAGGAACGCTATAATGGCCGGCAATGTCTCCTCGCGAACAGACCGGTTCAGAACCGGAGGTCGTCGGGAGAAATCGCCAGCGAACTCTCTGGAACTTTCCTTGGCCCCGTCTCGTAACTACCAATGGGCAAGCACACATGGGCAAGCACGCGCGCGATTCCAGTTCGGGACAAATTTGTAGACTAAGCTTTGTAGATTAAGCTCTGTAGACTAAGAAATGAGACGCTTCGGCATCAGCGCGAAGTTGACACTTAGAAGTTGACACTTATAGGGTAGAAGTATTCGTAACCCTCGTAGGCGTCTAACTTCTGCCATCTTGGAACGTCTAAGCTAAATCGGCTATAGGAGCGTGCGTGCCTCAGCCCGGCCCGGAGAAGGAGAGCAAGATGGCAACTGCCGAGGTTCTATCGATCGCGAGCGACCGGCCTGCGAATTTGGCTGGTCCCGATCCCTGCATGATCTGCACCGAAGACCTATGGAAGAGCTACGACATGGGCGCGGAGCAGGTGCACGCCCTGCGCGGCATTAACCTGCGCATTCAGCGCAATGAGTATGTGGCCATCATGGGCCCATCGGGCTCCGGGAAATCGACGCTGATGAATTTGATCGGATGCCTTGACTCTCCAAGCAAAGGCCAGTATTGGCTCAATGGCCAGCAAGTGGCTGATCTTGACGACGACGAACTTGCCCGTATTCGCAATAAAGAAATCGGATTTGTGTTCCAGACCTTCAACCTCCTGGCGCGCGCGACGTCATTGCATAACGTCGAGTTGCCGCTGATCTATGCGGGAGTGCCATCCGAAGAGCGCACCGACCGCGCGAAACAGGCTCTGGCATCGGTGGGGATGGAAAACCGCATGGCGCACAAGCCGAACGAACTGTCGGGCGGTCAAAGGCAAAGAGTTGCGATCGCAAGAGCGCTGGTGAACAAGCCTGCCATCATTCTCGCCGACGAACCGACCGGCAATCTCGATTCACAAACCGGCAACGAGATTATGGCTTTGTTTGATCGCCTGCACTCGGAAGGAAACACCATCGTGCTCGTAACCCACGAGCATGACATCGCCGAATACGCTCACCGCATCGTTTACATTAAAGATGGCGTTGTTGCTAAGGATGAAGTCAGGCGCTGATTGAGGCGGAGGTCGATCGCAAAAGTTTAGGGGACTTCTCCGGTGCCTCACCAGTACTTCGCCGTTTTCTATCGGGAACTCAAAATGATCTCAACCGTTTTCCCTGCCTTCGCGTGGAGTCGGGCGCTCGACTGACCTTTTTTTGCGCTGACTTCGACGACCTGACCGTTGCCGGCATGAGCGGGAATTACGAAGTTGCCCCTGCTCTCCGTAGTCACAGCCTGGGGATTGCCCTCGACCGAGACCTGCGCGCCCGCGACGGCTCTCATATCTTCATCGACCACGACGCCGCGAAGCAGGGCTGA
>JAYVCW010000075.1:0-15212 GCA_043749775.1 Acidobacteriaceae bacterium
ATGCTGTGCTGTGAGCTCGACACGATCCCAGCTCATGTGCCTTTCGCCCGTTTCTACGTTACGTTTGAAAGCGTGACTATGGCGATGTTGAAGAGAGCCTGGCATCAAGATCGTCACGTTCCGACCTAGAAGTTCGCGCGTCACATGTCCAAACACTCTGGCAGTCGAAGGGTTCGCGTAGACGATCTCCCCTTTTTCGTCGATGGTAACAATAGCATCGGACGCGGTTTCGGCTAGAACTCGATGCCGCTCTTCGCTTTGGAGCAGAACGTCATCGGCCTTCTTTCGTTCGAACGCCCTCCCCAGCATGGTACTGACCTGAACCATGAGATTTTCCAAATCCAGGTCCGTTCGGACCGGAGAGTCCGAGAAGAACTCTAAAATCGCAACAATGTCGGGTCCGACCCGCACCGGGAGGCCAAAGGCAAACGTCAGACCCACTGCTTGTGCACTCTTCGCGCGCGGAAAAATGGCCGGATCAGCGAGGTCTGTTAACCAGACAGGTTTCCCTGCGGTGACTATCATTCCCGGTAATCCCTCGGTAATACCTAGCTCTGTTTCTTCCGTAGCTTTTTTGAAGGATTCAAGACCGGGTCTTTTCAAAACCCACTGCGTGCTCGATATGAACGTGCTACCGTCGTTCTGATCTATCAGATAACTGTGACCCACGGACCAGCCTGTCAAATCACAAACTGCCTCTAACGTGGCTTTGATAGAGTCTCCAGCGGAGCCCACACCTGCTACTGTGACAACTTTGTAGAGCACTGCAAGGTACGCATTTTTCTGGTTCAGTGCCGAACGGAGACGAAGGTCACGATCGACAAGGGTTTCTTCTATCCGCTTCTTGTGAATAGCTAAGCCGATATATTTCGAAACAATTGCGAGGGCATCAAGTGCAGCCTCCGGTAGAGCCTTTCTGGAAAACATCGCCAGAACTCCGACGAGTTTGTCTTTCACGACCAGAGGATATCCTGCAAACGAGACCATAGATTCTCGCCGCGCCCACTCCTGATCGTGGACTCTCGGGTCTCCGATAACGGAATTTGTGAGGTGGGGAGTTCGTTCTTGTGCGATTTTTCCTATCTTGTACTCACCAACGGGAACAACGCTGTGCGGGCCGTCGATATGTGTGTACATTCCGGCGCTAGCCCGAAGCTCTAGAATGTTTTCATTTTCATTCAGAGTCCAGATCCGGGCGAAAGCGGCATCGAGGTGGTCGACTAATGCCTGGGCGGAGAGCCTGAGCATATCCGACATCGGAATATCTTGAATCAATACGGAACTGATGCGTGCTTGCAGTAAGGTTAGACGGTGGTTTTCACTTTCGACTATGGTCACCCTATCCCGCTTTCTTCACCGTGGTTTGTTGCCTACCTATTCGGAGATCACAAATGGACGACGAGAGGCGCCTTATCGCTGACCGGCGCAGATGTTCTCTCTGATCGCACCGATGATCCAACGATTGCCTCATGCTTGTCAGCCCACAATCTGCAAGTATTCCATTTGGTTGTGTTCTCGCTTCTATATCCATTTGACCCGGCTGAACGTGCTCCCGTAGAATACAACTTCGGTTCCCGCCCGAACATCTTCCTGGGTAATCCGGGACAACGAAGGTATCAGCCACATGGCAAACCATTTTTCGGCGCTGAAGCGCGCCCGTCAGACCACGAAGCGAACCGCCCGAAACCGGGCCAATGCGTCGACTTTGCGTACCGCTCTCCGCTCTTTGCGGGAGGGATTGGCGAAGGGCGACAAGACCGCCGCGGAGCAGACCTACCGCGAAACAGTTTCGGCCTTAGATAAGGGCGTTCAGAAGGGCGTGCTGCACAAGAACACGGCGTCGCGCTACAAGTCGCGGCTATCGGCGCGGTTGACTGCGCTGAAATAGCTGGTGAAAGTCGGCGGTTTGAGCAGTATTCCAAGCGCGCGAAAACTGGCAGTGGTAGACCGCTGCGTCATCGTTTAAGCTTTCAGGTCGAGCCAAGTCTTTAAGGTGATCGTGGGACTGGCCAACGGTTGGCGATAGTTGGCGATACTAAGGATACCCAAAAAGTTACTTATATCGGGCAAAAAGCTGAGCCCTCAATTTGTCCTTGACCGGAACCAGCCCTTTGTTATACTTAGGCGTTCTTCTGGACACGTGAACATACCCTAAGAGTCCTATTGAACTCCCGCTTGTTTTGTTGCAACTCCTTAAGAATTAAGCAACTTTCGGGTTGAGCGGGGCATCTATTTCAGTAATCTGGCAAATCCCAAATTGCATCTAGCCCGAATTGATGCTGGCTGTCCGTTGTCAAACCCCGTGGGGCGGGGGCGGGATAAAGCCTAAATATTCCTTTGAAGGAGACTCACCCAAATGCGTTCTGATCGTGTTTTTGACGCGCTTCATACCTTGCGTAACCGCTATATGCTGTGCCAGCTTGCGTCGAAGGCAACGCGCAAGTTTCACAAGCCGAATACCCGTATTCAGGAGACGATGAACCAGGTTCTTGACAAAATTGCGGTTGCGGAACGTCATGACATCCTGAGTGAACCCGAAAACTTTGCCGAAGCACAACGGCGAGCTGCTTAAGGCAGCTCCGCCGTGTGCCCGCACGGCGGCAAAGCAATCCATCCCGAGAGAATCCCTCCCGAAGAAAACCAATCCACGTAGGTACTTATGACTATTGCTGAACTGAAGGAAAAGAACATCACCGAGTTGACCAAGATCGCCCGATCCTTGGAGCTTCCCGGTGCAAGCGGACTGCGCAAACAGGATTTGATCTTCAAGATCCTGCAGGCGCAGAGCGAAAAAGAAGGACACATCTTTGCCGAGGGCGTGCTTGAAATTTTGCCCGACGGCTACGGCTTCCTGCGCTCTCCCGATTACAACTACCTGCCCGGCCCAGATGACATCTACGTCTCGCCCTCTCAAATCCGCAAGTTCGACCTGAAGACGGGAGATACGATCAGCGGTCAGGTTCGTCCGCCGCATGAAGGCGAAAAGTACTTTGCGCTCGTTAAGATTGAGGCCGTCAACTTCGAGTCTCCGGACGAAGCCCGCAACAAGATTCTGTTCGATAACCTGACGCCGCTGTATCCGCAGGAGCGACTCAAACTCGAAACTGTGCGCGAAAATATCAGCGCCCGCGTGATGGATTTGCTCACCCCGCTCGGCAAAGGCCAGCGCGGATTGATCGTCTCCCCGCCACGCGCCGGTAAAACCATGCTGTTGCAGAACGTGGCCAATTCGATTACCACGAATCATCCGGAAGTCGTACTCATGGTGTTGCTCATCGACGAGCGCCCGGAAGAAGTCACGGACATGCAGCGGTCAGTGAAAGGCGAAGTGATCTCGTCGACCTTCGACGAGCCCGCTGCCCGTCACGTTCAAGTCGCCGAGATGGTGATTGAAAAAGCGAAAAGACTCGTCGAGCACAAGCGCGACGTCGTTATCCTGCTCGATTCGATCACGCGTCTGGCTCGCGCTTATAACACAATCGTTCCGCCCTCGGGCAAGGTGCTGTCGGGCGGCGTCGATTCGAACGCATTGCAGCGTCCAAAACGCTTCTTCGGATCGGCCCGCAACATCGAAGAAGGCGGGTCTTTAACGATTATTGCAACTGCGTTGATCGACACCGGTTCGCGCATGGACGACGTCATCTTCGAAGAATTTAAAGGCACGGGCAACTCAGAAATCATTCTCGACCGCAAACTGGTCGACAAGCGCACCTTCCCGGCCATCGACATCCAACGCTCCGGTACGCGAAAAGAAGAGCTGCTGATTCCAAAAGAAGACTTGCAGCGCATCTGGGTGCTCAGAAAAGTGCTGAACCCGCTGTCTCCGGTTGAAGCGATGGAATTGCTGATTGAACGTCTGGCCAAAGCCGGCTCGAACAGCGAATTTTTAGCCAAAATGAGCCAGCTGTAACGAACGTCGGCGGGGGCTACAGCTAATGCCCCACATGGGAGCTGATCGAGCGCATCTGTATTGCTTTTTGAAGTGCTTCGTAGGCGGGCTTGGCGTGATAGTTCTTATCGAAGAGAAGCGCTGCACCTTTTGTATTTTTTGAGTGTGAGCCAATCCACGAATATTTGTCTGTGAATCCCCAGGTTTGGATCGCCGTGCATCCTGGCGCCGTCAGACAGGCTTCCGCGATTTGGCGGTAAACAGTTGCCTGCGTTTCAAGGTCTTCCCTTTTTGCCTCTCCGCTCTCGTTTATTGCCAGAGCAACATCCATTTCCGTGATGTGAACCTGCAGTCCGAGGGAGGTAAACCGTTTCAGGTTGGCGGCAATCGACGCAACATCTGGCTGCAGGTTCCCAATGTGCATCTGGAATCCGATTCCGTCGATGGGGACGCCGCGGCGCCTAAAATCGGACACCATGGCAAGAATCGCGTCCGATTTCGCGTTGATCTGTTCGGCTTCTGCTTCGTTATAAAACAAGAGCGCTTGCGGATCCGCTTCGTGCGCCCAACGCAAGGCTTGCTCGATAAAATCGTAGGGCTTCGCCGGCTTTCGAGACCTGTCGGACGGACCAGATCGCGCGTCTGACTCGATTCCCGCCTGTTCTCGCCAAATCGTGCTTCGCAGGCGTGCGTCATGGGTTTCATCAAAGGCCTCGTTGACGACATCCCACGCGAAGATTTTGCCGCGGTAATGCCCGACTACCGTCTTGATGTGATCTTCGAGAATTTTCGCCATTTCTTTGGACGTATACCGGCCCTCAGTCAACCATTGAGGATTCTGCCGATGCCATAGCAGAGTGTGGCCGCGAACTTTCAGGTTGTGAGCAGCGGCGAACTCGACGATCTGATCGCCTTTAGAAAAATCGAAGCGATCTTTTTGAGGATGCACGATCTCCCATTTGAGGCAGTCTTCAGGTTCGACCATGTTGAACTCGTACGCGAGGGTGGACGCATAGGCGCCTTCTGACAGATGTTCGGGCCTCACCGCGGTGCCAATGAGCAGGCCTGATTTCTCTGCTGCCGATCTCAGGGATTGCGGTCCGTGCACTTCGGGCGTTTTAAAGGATAAGCCGATGACGATAGGGTAAAGAGCGACAACAAGGATTGGAGATCTCACAAAGCGAGCCAGCACATGATCATCGTCGATGAGGCAGGTAAGGTTGCAAAGGGCACTGCTCACAGTGCGGTTGTGACTTTAAACAATAATTCTTGCCGACGCCGACGATCAAGCCATGCATCTCATTGAAAATTTGTGCTTGCTCGCTCCGTTTTGCACTGCTTAGGCGTGAAGGGAGATGACAGCTGCCGCGTCGATCAGAATCAATGACTACTTGTGCGGTTTGACTAGAGATCGGATCTACTTCGCACAACATATTTGCCGCGAGAGCCCTCTCACATAGACTGCGAATCTCTTCATACCTGGTGCTTGGATCGATAATTTCATGCCGCTCGAGAATCCGTCGCGTGTACGCATCAACAACGAATACCCCGTGATTGCCGGCGTAGAGCAGAATTGAATCCGCGGTTTCTGGACCCACGCCGTTGAGGGCGAGTAATTCGTTGCGAAGCTCAGCAGTCGGCCGTGCGAACAATTTCGATAGAGATCCTGCATAGTTCCGGTCGAGAAACCTAACGAACAATTTCAAGCTCCGCGCCTTTTGTCGAAAATATCCAGAAGGTCGAATCATTTTCTCAAGGCGGCTCGTGGGCGTCCGCCTGATGCCGTCGACCGTAAGCAGCTTTGCCTGGCGAAGATTGCTGAGCGCCTTCTCGACATTTGTCCAGGATGTGTTCTGCGTTAAATAGGCGCCCACAATCATTTCGAAACGCGAATGGGCAGGCCACCAGTGTTGGCATCCCCACGCGGAATATAGCGTTTGATAGTA
This sequence comes from Acidobacteriaceae bacterium, assembly GCA_043749775.1. Taxonomy (GTDB): domain Bacteria; phylum Acidobacteriota; class Terriglobia; order Terriglobales; family Acidobacteriaceae; genus Acidiflorens. The sequence continues at coordinate 5,836 of JAYVCW010000075.1, forward strand.
GGCCCGAAGTGCCAGTTCTTTTTTTTTCTCAGTCATTCTGCGATTCGTCGTTCATCTCTAAATCTGAAGTAGTACCAAAGAACATGGTCGGCGGGGCGGTTAAATAGGTCCAATCGGCACTTAACGGCCCAAATATCGAACTTTAAGGGACGTAACCCGGCCAAGCCGCGAGGTACAAGTACCTAAGTTACTTTTGCGTAATCCCGGTTGCGTTGACAATTTGTGTCAGTGCGATAGCGCCCCAGTTGATCCCCCTTTCAGCTTCGCACTGATCCCGGCCTTTGCCGGACTACAGGAGAGATATGTCTCAGCGGCTCGGTGACCTGCTCGTCAAGGAAAAGGTCATCACCCAAGAACAGTTGGAGGAGGCGACCAGACTCCAAAAGGAGAATCACATTCGCCTGGCGTCGGCTTTGGTGAAGTTGGGTTTTCTTTCGGACGAAGACGTCACCAACTTTCTCTCGCGGCAATACGGCGTTCCCGCAATCAATCTTTCTTATTTTGAAATCGATCCCGCAGTCGTAAAACTCATTCCCTTCGAAACAGCTAAACGCTATCAGATTCTACCGCTCAGCCGGGTAGGCGCCTCGCTGACCATCGCCATGGTGGACCCCACCAACGTTTTCGCGATGGACGATATCAAGTTCATGACCGGCTTCAATATAGAACCGGTGGTGGCGTCCGAGAGCTCGATAGTCGAGGGCATCGACAAAGCTTACGGCACAACCAAGGAAGAAGAGCTCGAACAGGTGATGCAGTCCATGAACGATATGGGCGAGACCACCGATGTCGAGGTGCAGGCCGAAGAAGCGGAGACCGAACTCAAAGAACTGGAGAAGGCAGCTGACGAAGCTCCGATCGTCAAACTTGTGAACCTCGTTCTCACCGATGCAGTGAAGCGCGGCGCCAGCGATATTCACATGGAGCCGTACGAAAAAGAATTCCGAGTCCGCTTCCGTATTGACGGCATTCTGCAACTGATCATGAACCCGCCGTTGAAATTGAAGGATGCGATCACCTCTCGCCTCAAGATCATGGCGAAGCTGGATATCAGCGAAAAGCGATTGCCGCAAGACGGCCGCATCATGTTGAAGATGCAAATTGGCGGCAAGAAGAAACAGCTTGATTTCCGTGTTTCGACGCTGCCGACTTTGTGGGGCGAGAAGGTCGTGCTCCGCTTGCTCGACAAAGAAAATCTGCGCCTGGATATGACCAAGCTTGGTTTCGAGCAGGCATCGCTAGACAAGTTTCAGAAGGCCATCTTGAAGCCGTACGGCATGGTGCTGGTGACCGGGCCGACGGGATCGGGCAAGACGAACACTCTTTATTCATCAATCTCGCAATTGAACCAGCCGGACACAAACATCATGACGGCAGAAGATCCGGTCGAGTTTCAACTTGGCGGCGTCAACCAGGTGCAAATGAAAGAGCAGATTGGCTTGAATTTTGCGGCCGCTCTCCGTGCCTTCCTGCGACAAGATCCCAACATCATTCTGGTCGGCGAAATTCGAGACTTTGAAACCGCTGAAATCGCGATCAAGGCCGCACTTACTGGCCACCTTGTTTTATCGACTCTACACACCAACGGCGCTCCTGAAACGATTACACGTCTGATGAATATGGGCATCGAGCCGTTTCTTGTCGCGACCTCGGTTCACCTGATCTGCGCCCAGCGATTAGTGCGACGTATCTGCAAAGACTGTGCCGAGCCGGTTGAGGTTCCGCTGCAGGCTTTGCTTGATGAGGGCTTTACGCCGGAAGAGGCGAAGACGGTGCAGATCATGAAGGGTAAAGGTTGCGCAACCTGCAACAAGACTGGATACAAGGGCCGAACCGGATTGTACGAAGTGATGGAAGTCGACGACGAAATCCGCGAACTGGTTCTCGTCGGCGCATCGGCACTTGAACTAAAAAAGAAAGCGATTGAGCGCGGCATGATCACCCTGCGTCGCAGCGGGTTGATGAAAGTGGCGCTCGGCTGGACCTCGCTCGAAGAAGTGGCGCGCGAAACGATTCACTAAATTCAAGTCTTTCGATTCACCAAGAGAACGGCACGAGGAAACGAATTTATGGCACTCTCACTAAGCGATCTGCTCCGCCGCATGCTAGAGATGGGCGGAAGCGACTTACACATCACCACCAACTCGCCGCCGCAAATCCGCGTGCACGGCCATCTGGTGCCACTTGACCTGCCGCAGTTGACGCCTGCTGAGACCAAGCAATTGGCCTACAGCGTCATGACCGATTCGCAGAAGCACCGCTTCGAAGAGAGCTTGGAGCTCGACTTTTCGTTTGGCTTGAAAGGTCTCGCTCGTTTCCGTGCCAACGTTTTCAATCAGCGCGGAGCGTCGGCTTGCGTTTTCCGTCTCATTCCGTTCGAAATCAAATCGTTTCACCAGCTGGGATTGCCACCAGTTGTCAGCAAGCTTTGCGACAAGCCTCGCGGACTGGTGCTCGTAACCGGACCAACCGGTTCGGGCAAATCGACCACGCTCGCGGCCATGATCGACAAGATCAACACCGAGCGTCACGAACACATTCTTACGATCGAAGATCCGATCGAATTCGTGCACATGAACAAGAACTGTCTGGTGAACCAGCGCGAATTGCATTCCGATACCAAGAGCTTCACTGATGCGTTGCGCGCCGCGCTTCGTGAAGATCCAGACGTAGTACTGATCGGCGAAATGCGAGATCTGGAAACCATCGAATCGGCGTTGCGAATCGCGGAAACCGGCCATCTCACGTTCGGCACGCTGCACACGAACTCAGCCTCGTCGACCATCAACCGAATCATCGATGTCTTCCCGGCTCACCAGCAATCGCAGATTCGAGCCCAGCTTTCGCTGGTGCTCGAAGGCATCATGTGTCAGAGCTTAGTCCCAAAGAGCGACAACAAGGGCCGTGCGATGTGCATGGAGATTCTGGTTCCAAACGCCGCCGTCCGCAACTTGATTCGCGAAGACAAAATTCACCAGATCTACTCGGCGATGCAGTCGGGCCAGGAAAAATACGGCATGCAGACGTTCAACCAGTCGCTTGCCACGGCTTACTTTCAGAAGCAGATCACGCTCGAAGTGGCATTGACGCGATCCAGCAATCAGGACGAACTGCAGGAGATGATTTCACGCGGTGCGACGCTCACGAGCAGAAATCCTGCTCCGCTGACGAGAGGCGCGGTACCGGCGAAGAGATAGTGCGAAATCGAGATTAGAAGCGAGGCTCGGCGCGATTTGAACTGTCGCCGAGCAGGAAAGCGCCAATGACAGGGATAGGACAGGGATCAAAGGAGAACTAAGATGCCGGTTTTCACATTTTCGGGAAAAACAGCTTCAGGCGAAAAAATTCAGGGAGAGCGCACCGCTTCCACCAAGGACGCACTAGCGTCTCAATTGCGCAAAGAACGAGTCACGCCCGGTTCCATCCGTGAAAAGGGTAAGGAGTTCGCCCTCCCAACCTTTGGCAGCGGCAAGGTCAAGGTTAAAGAAGTGGCGGTCTTCTTTCGCCAATTCTCCGTCATGATCGACGCCGGCTTGCCTCTCGTGCAGTGCCTGGAGATTCTCGGCTCGAACCAGGAAAATCCCACTTTCCAGAAGACGCTGATGGGTGTTCGAACTACGGTAGAAGGCGGAGCGACGCTGGCCAACGCTATGCGCACCTTCCCTGTCGTATTTGACGATTTGACGACCAACATGATCGAGGCCGGCGAAACCGGCGGTATTCTCGACATCATTCTTCAGCGCTTGGCGATCTACGTCGAAAAGGCAGTGAAGCTGCGCGCCGCCGTTAAATCAGCGCTCATTTACCCGGTAGCCGTCGTCTCGCTAGCCATGTTGATCGTGGCCGCGTTGTTGAAGTGGGTCGTGCCAATTTTCGCGAACCTCTTCGTCGGACTAGGCGTCACGCTGCCGCTTCCCACCCGAATCGTCATCGGCCTCAGCGGCTTCGTCGGGCAGTTCTGGTGGTTCTTCATCGTCGGCGGAGTGGGCCTCGTCTACGGTGTGAAGCAGATCCGTAAACACCCGAAAGGACGCTACGCTTTCGACGCCATGCTGCTCAAGTTGCCCATCATCGGCACCTTGCTGCGTAAGATCGCGGTCGCACGATTTACCCGAACCCTGGGCACGCTGATCACTTCGGGCGTTCCCATCCTTGAAGGCTTGGCAATCACCGCGCGCACCTCGGGTAACGCCGTGCTTGAAGAAGCCCTGATGAAAGTTCGCAAAGCGATCGAAGAAGGCCGCACTATCGTCGATCCGCTCCGCGAATGCGGCGTGTTCCCGAATATGGTGACCCAGATGATTGGGGTCGGCGAAGCCACAGGCGCCATGGATTCCATGTTGCAGAAAATCGCCGACTTCTACGAAGACGAAGTTGATGCGGCTACGAAAGACATGTTGGCCATGCTCGAGCCGGTGATCATTGGACTCCTGGGCGTAACCATCGGCGGCATCGTTATCTCGCTCTACATGCCGTTATTCTCCATGATCGCCAAACTGGCGGGATAGTAGATCCTGCTTCGGTTCCAGGAATCCCGCTGCGAGCACGGCTGGTGCAGTCCACAGCCGGGGCCTCGCGGCTTCACTCAAAATGCAAGCATCGCAGTTTGCAGCGACTGATCGGCCTGACTTTCATGTACTCCATCTCCGATGAACGAAATTGGCTGACCTGGCTGGTGAAGGTTCGCATCCTGATCTTGATGGTGCTGCTGGCCATTGAGCTTGCGATCCTGCAGTTCACGCCCAGGCCATTGCCGATCCTGCCTTTTCTTACGGGCATGATGCTGTGGTTCGTTCTGTCGCTCTTCTTTGTCTTTCTTGTTTCAGTGTGGAAAGAGCTGCGCGTACAAGCCATGTTGCAGGTGCTGGCGGACCTGTTCATGGTCACGCTGGTGGTTCAAGTCACCGGCGGCATTGATAGCTCGCTAAACTTTCTCTATCCTCTCGTCATCGTGGTCGCTTGTATGCTCTTGCCGCGAGCCTGGGGATACCTTAGCGCGGCACTCGCTTTCATTCTTTTTGGGACGATTCTTGAGCTCGACTTCTACCTTGTCATTCCTTCTTACTCCACGTCGCACCCCAAGCTGAAGGCCCTGCAGGTTGTGATGTTTGTCAACCTCTTTGCCTATTTTGCCATCGCTTACCTCGCCGGCTTGCTCATGACGAAGCTGCGGCAGGTCGACGTCCAATTGAAAGATGCGAGCGGCGCACTCAAGAATCTGCAGGCATTGCACGAAAATATCGTGCAGTCTATGAGCGGAGGCGTGATTACCACTGGCCTTGACGGCCGCGTGACGTTGGTAAATCGAGCCGCGCAACAGCTGCTTGAGCTATCTGAACCCGAGTTGCGCGGGCGCGGCGTGGGCGACCTTTTCGAAGACGCGCTGCCGCATTTTGGAGCCATACGTACGGATGCGGAAGTTCGATACAGAACCTTAACCGGATTCCGTAAGACTTTCCGGGTAATGGTATCGGCGCTCAATGTCAGCGCCAGCGGCGATCCCGGGTTTGTCTACTCCTTCGATGACCTGACCGAGATCCGCCGACTGGAGCGCGAAGTTCGCATGCAGGACCGCCTTGCCGCAGTCGGACGGCTGGCGGCCGCCATCGCCCACGAAATTCGTAATCCTCTGACTTCGATTGCCGGTTCTGCCAGCATGCTGTCCGAGGCACCGTCGCTGAACGTCGAAGAAAAGCACCTCCTGCAGATCGTGACGCGGGAGTCGGAACGTCTGAACAATATTGTCACCGACTTTCTCGCCTACTCCCGGGGCAAGCAATATCGTTTCGAGCGCTGTGACCTGATACCACTGATGGAAGATACGCTCACCTTGTTAGAGCACCGCCTTAGCAAGGCTCAAATTGAGCTGCAGCGAGACTTTTCGGCATCCGAAGCCTGGGTGCTGGCTGATGGAGACAAACTCAAGCAAGTGTTTTGGAATTTTTGCGAGAACGCGGTGCGGGCAATGAAAGGGAAGGGTGGAAAGTTGACCGTATCCCTGACCGAACGCGGTAAGGATTGGGAAATGAGTTTTTCTGACACCGGGCCCGGCATCAATCCGGCGCAGACGGAAAAAATCTTCGAACCGTTCCAATCGAATTTTGAAGGCGGTACCGGGCTCGGTTTGGCAATCGTGTACCAAATCGTGCAGGCTCACGAAGGCAAGGTCTGGGCGCGTTCACAACTGGGCAAAGGCGCAAGCTTCGTGATACGGCTGCGGCGGGTTGACGCTGCCCAAGTTACACGGACGGGCGCCGAAGGAAGTCTGGCGGCGCCTACTGCTCAAACCTCGCCATCTTCTGCGGCGTTAGCGGTAAAGGCCGGAGGTGGATCGCGTGGGTAAGATTCTCGTCTGCGACGACGAACGCTCCATCTGCGAACTGCTGGACATCGCCTTGCGCCGCGACGGCCATAAAGTCGAAACCGTAACCAGCGGTGACGCGGCCCGCGCCAAAATCGATAGCGCTCTTTTTGACGTGATTGTTACCGACATCAAGATGCCCGGGGTGGATGGTGTCGACGTCCTACGTCACGCTCATCAGATCTCGCCCGACTCTGCCGTGATTCTGATGACTGCCGTCGATGACTACGAAGCCGCGGTCGAGGCCGTGAAGGCCGGCGGAGCGAGCGACTACATCCGCAAGAGCCCAGGGTTGGTTGACGAGGTCAAGCTCGCGATTGCCCGTTCGCTGACCAGAGTGACTCTTACTCGCCAGAACTTTGCGCTGCGCCGCGATGCCGCCACGCGCAACTCGCTGGACAACATTGTCGGTTCAAGCCAGGCATTAGAAAAACTCAAGCAGACAATCCGCACCGTCGCCACCACCAGCAGCACGGTTCTTATCTACGGCGAAAGTGGAACGGGCAAAGAACTGGTAGCGCGAGCGATTCACACCTGCTCACCACGTGCCGGAGAAAGCTTCGTATCGGTAAACTGCGGAGCTTTTCCGGAAACCCTGCTTGAGAGCGAACTCTACGGTTACGTGAAAGGCGCTTTTACAGGAGCCAACCAAAACCGGCGCGGCCTTTTCGAAGTCGCCGATCAGGGGACGATCTTTCTCGATGAAATCGGCGAGATGACCATGCCGATGCAGGTGAAACTTCTACGGGTCTTGCAGGAGCGCACGGTCCGTCCAGTCGGAGGCACAAGCGAAATTGCGGTGGACGTTCGCGTTATTGCCGCTACCAACCGCGATCTCGACCGTCAGGTCTCCGAAGGCACGTTCCGTGAAGACCTTTACTACCGGCTCAACGTCATCCCGATTCGAGCTCCAAGCCTGCGCGAGCGGCGGGACGATGTGCCTTTGCTGGCAAACCATTTCCTTAAAAAATACGCTCCCGCAGCGGGCAAGGCGATTCACGGACTTGAAGCTGCTTCTCTCGACGCCCTGTGCGGCTATGACTGGCCGGGCAATGTCCGGCAACTTGAAAACACCATAGAGCGCGCCGTGGCGATGGAGGCTACGGGTGAACTGCATGTCGAACTACCGGCCGAGCGTGCCAAGGCTCGCGCCGTTGCCGCCGGAGCAGAGGTCCCCCCGGCGATCCCCGCGACTGCGGCAATTTTGCCTGAGGGAGTCAGCATGGAAAACTATGTGGCACAAATTGAGCGCACCTTGCTTCAATCCGCACTCAGCCAGGCGAACGGCGTGCAAGTTCGGGCCGCTGAGGTTCTTGGCATTTCTTATCGTTCCTTCCGCCACCTTATGAAGAAGTACGAGCTGTAGGGTCTCGGCAACGATCGGTCAGAGATCTTGCACTTCAGGCCTTGCTAGTCAGTCACGAAGCTGTGCTCCCCGCGAACTCCCACCCATCAGCCAAAAGGATCGTTCCTAACCTCATTGCCGGCCACCCGCTAAGTGGTTGATTCTGAACAGGGTGGCTGAAATCAGCCACTTCAAATTGCGAAACTTTTCTGGCTCGCCCGCGTTCAAGTTGGTGGAGGCGATGGCCCGAGGTCGATGGGCCGGCGCCATCGCTGAAAGGTGGCCAAAGGATCTGGGCAGCCAGATCGGAGGCCAGAAGGGAATCAAATGCGTTATCTGAAATACATTACGCTGTTGGCAGTCTTGATGGTGCCACTCGCTTATTCACAGGCCGAGGTGCGGTGGAGCGTTGGGGTGGGCGTGGGACCGGGATACGTCGGCGTTGGACGGGGATACGTCGGAGTTGGATCGGGGTATTATGTCGGCCCTCCTGTGTGCGAATACGGATATTACGATTATTCTCCGTACAGCTGCGCTCCCTACGGATACTACGGCCCACAGTGGTTTAGCGGCGGCGTCTTCATCGGAGCCGGTCCGTGGTATCGGTCAAGCTGGGGTTATGGCGATAGCTACTACGGCAGCTACTATGGCGGTAGGGGCTACTATGGCGGCGGATATGACTATGACAGGGATCGCTACTTTGGGCGCGAGGGCTACGACCGAGACGACCGGGGCAGGTATCGTGGCGGCGGATATGATCGGGACCGCGGACACGAGTGGCGGGAACGCGGCGGGGATCGGGACCGCGGGCACGAGTGGCGGGAACGCGGCAGGTATGGTGGTCACGATCGAGACGGCGGGCGTGGACGCGGTTACGGCGGCGGATACTACGGTGGCGGATCTCGCGGCGGCGGCTACGGAGGTTCTCACGGCGGAGGTCGGCACTCTGGCGGACACAGATAAGTAGTTCGCCCTTACTAGATATAAGTCTCATGCTGGCAGCGTTAAGCTGCCAGCTTTTTTATTGTAATAACAACTTCTTTACTTAGTACTTGACCTCCATCCACGCCGGGGTATACTCGTGCCGTCACTTCGGTGCCGTTTTCGACTCGAGGGGAATCGGAATTCGGCGGAGGCGAAATGCTCTGGCCGCACGCTGCTCTAGTGGTTTCCCATCGTCCGCGGTCTGCCCATCGGATAAATTGTTTCGCCTCTTTGAACATCTCAGATCGATAAAACGTGAGGGCAAACCATGAGACTCGCTCGTCCGGCTACGTGGCTATGTTTCGGTGTAGTTATCTGGATGCTTGGATTGGGCGACGCGAGAGCCGTTGGGTTCCAGCAAGTGCCGCCGGAAGAGCTCAAAATGACGAGCGAGCCACAGGCTCCTGGAGCGCCCGCCATCATTCTGTTCAGGCAAGTCGATCGCGATGACAACATTCACACTGGCCATGAAGATAACTACGTCCGCATCAAGATATTGACAGAAGAAGGGCGGGAAAAGGCAGACGTCGAGATACCTTTCGATAAAGGGAGCGACAGCATCATCAATGTTCACGCTCGCACAATAGAGCCGGACGGATCGATCGTGAACTTCGACGGCAAAGTGTATGACAAAGAATTAGCAAAAGGTCGTCGTATCAAATATCACGCCAAGTCCTTTACTCTGCC
>JAYVCW010000076.1:0-35719 GCA_043749775.1 Acidobacteriaceae bacterium
CGATCGCAGCGTTCGTCACGAATCGGCTCTCCCACCCGCACATCCAGCGGAATGACCCCGGCCCACGTCGGGAACGAATAATCCTCTTCATCATCGATAGCCGGGCCGAGGCGGCATTTCGCCGAAAATTCGGCGATTGGCAATCTCAACACTGACGTTGCCTTCAGTTCTTTTTCATTTGGCTGCCGTGAGTCCTCCCATCTCCCAGGAATGATGTGCTCAGTGAGGGCACGCAACGCCGCCAGCTTTTCAGCAGGCTCGCTCACCAGCGTTGCGGTGCCCACGACAACCACTGACCGGTAATTCATCGAATGATTAAAGATGGAACGAGCCAGCACCAATCCATCCAGCAGCGTAACCGTGATGCATACCGGAATGCCCTTATCGAGGTTTCGCAGCATGCGACTGGCGGCCGAGCCGTGAATGTAGAGAACATCGCCCTCGCGCCCGTACGACGTGGGGATCACATATGGTTGCCCGTCCAGCGTAAATCCGACGTGGCAGATGAAACCTTCATCCAGAATCGCGTTGACCGCGTCGCGGTCGTATACTGCGCGCTGCGGTTCCCGCACAACTTTTGTGCGTACAGTTGGGTTTGGATTGCCAGTATTTTCGCTGCTTGACATGTGGGCGGAATTTCCTAGGCAGGCGCCAAGAATGATGAAACAAAAGACGATGAAACAAAAGTTACTAGAGCAAAAGCAATGAAGAAGAATCTTAGCAGATGCGATCTGCCGGATTCGCGTCTAAGGCGAGCAGAGTCAATGCATCCGTTAGCGGGCGGCGCAAGTCCACGTAATATCTTCGAGGTGGATTCAGAGTTCACATTGAACGTTCACATTGAGAGATCGCATTCAGACATCACATTGAGAGATCGCTATGACTTCAGGTCTTGTAGTCTTTTCGGTTAGTTCAGGTCTTGCAGTCTTTTCGGTTAGTTCAGGTCTTGCAGTTCTTCTCACGTTTGGGATTGGAATCGTGGCGGGTCTGCGAACCATGACTGCGCCCGCGGTCGTTGCCTGGGCGGCTCATCTCGGCTGGATCGATCTCTCGGGCACTCACCTGAAGTTTATGGGCTCGATCGTCGTCGTCGTGTTGTTTACGCTCGCAGCGCTCGGCGAATATGTCGTGGATACGTTGCCCGGAACTCCCGCGCGCACTTCAGGACCGGCCCTCACGGCCAGAATTTTCATGGCCTTGCTCGCCGGCGCGTGTATCGGCGTCGCTTGCGGTGGTGCGGCTTGGCTCGGCGCAGCCTTTGCAGCGCTCGGCGCCGTCACCGGGGCGTTTGTTGGCTATGAAGCTCGGAAGCGGATCGTGAAGGCATTGAACGTCCGCGATGTGATGGTTGCGATCCCTGAAGATCTGCTTGCGATCGGGCTTGGCTTGCTCATTGTCGCTCGATTCGCAACTCACTAATCTTTATTGCTCACTCGATACTACCTACTCGATACCTATCTCATCGAATGGTTGAGCCCATGTCTGATCCAAAAATGTCTGACTCCCAAAAATACGATGCCATCATTATCGGTTCCGGGCAGGGCGGAACTCCGCTCTCGGCCGAACTAGCCAAGGCAGGCATGCGGACCGCGCTCGTCGAACGGACGCACATCGGCGGCACCTGCATCAACGAAGGATGTTCCCCGACGAAAACCATGGTGGCCAGCGGAAGGGTCGCTTATCTCGCGCGTCGTGCCGCCGATTATGGCGTGCGTACTGGCAACATCTCGATTGATCTGAAGAAAATTCGCGAGCGAAAGCGCGATGTCGTCGACCGCTTTCGCAAAAGCACGCAGGAAAATCTTGAGAAGACTAAAAACCTCGATCTAATTTTCGGAGAAGCCAGGTTTACCGGCCAAAAAACTATTGAAGTCCACTTAAATGATGGCCAGCTGCGATCGTTGATGGCGGACCATATTTTTATCAATGCGGGAACCCGAGCGGCCCGCCCCACACTGGAGGGCCTCGACACCGTTCCCGCGCTCGACAACGTTTCTTTGATGGAACTTGACGCCGTTCCCGAGCACCTTCTGGTTCTTGGCGGAGGATACATCGGCCTTGAGTTCGGCCAGTTGTTTCGCCGCTTCGGAAGCCGGGTCACCATCGTCCAGTCAGCGGCGCAATTGTTGGCGAAGGAAGATCCTGATGTGGTTGAAGCAGTCACCGAAATTCTGCGGCAGGACGGACTCGAAATTCTACTGAAGGCGCGGGCGGTGCGCGTCGGCAAAATGGCGGCAGGCGTTGAACTCGAGGTAAAGCGTGAAAGCGGGTCCATGAAATTGGCGGGCTCGCATCTGTTGGTCGCGGTTGGCCGCATGCCAAACTCGGATTCACTCAATCTCCCGGCTGCCGGAGTTGATACAGACGAACGCGGCATGATCAAAGTGAACGATCGGCTGGAAACGACTACCAGCGGAGTGTACGCGCTTGGTGATATCAACGGCGGCCCGGCATTCACTCATATTTCATACGACGACTACCGAATTCTCCGTGACAACATATGCCACCAGAAAAACGCGACCACTCGCGGCCGCCTCGTGCCTTACACCGTGTACATCGATCCGCAACTCGGCCGCGTCGGGCTTTCCGAAGCCGAGGCGCGCGCTCAAAAGCGAAACGTCCGAATCGCGAAGATGCCGATGACATCGGTGGCTCGCGCAATCGAGACCGACGAAACGCGTGGAGTTATAAAGGTCATCGTGGATGGAGACACAGACCAAATCCTGGGCGCGGCAGTGCTAGCGGTGGAGGGTGGAGAAATGATGTCCGCAATCGAAATCGCCATGATGGGGAAACTCCCCTACACAGCTCTCCGCGAAGCTATCTTCGCTCACCCAACATGGATGGAATCGCTGAATAATTTATTCAAGAAGATAGATAGCGGGAATTGACGTGGCCTTTTGCTCTCGCTCTATAAAGCGCAACGGATCCGACTCCTGATTTCATCAGCAGAAAGATTTGGAGACAATTACAAAACCGTTTGTCTCGACGTCGCGCGCCAGCGTCACCCGCTAGAGCAGTCCGCCCGTCTTCACAGCAAGCGTGCTGAGTGCCATCTCCAGTTTGGTGATCGCCTCGCCAAGTTCTGGATGAGTGCCGAGTTTGTCTTGGAGATCTTTCAAAATCCGATGAGCGCTAGCTACATGCTCGGCGGCGTGATTGGAATTTTGTTCGGGCTTACCTTCGGTAAGGTCTGGCATGCGGGCTCCGCTTCAATTCCATACTAATACCGAATCAACCTGGCGGGAAACTGGCGGGAAACTGGCGGGAAGCTGGCGAGAAGCTGGCGAGAAGAAAGACGCGTTCGAGTCCGGGCGATCAACTCGCCTAACCCTTTTTTTTCTTCTGGGAGCGGTGAGGCTTCTGGGACCGGGTAGGCGTTTCTTCGAACACGGCGAATTGAATCTTCTTTTCGACCGGATCGATGCGGTCGACTAGAACTCGCACTCGATCTCCTAACCCGTAGGTCTTTCGCGAGCGCTGTCCAATAATCTCTCGTGTGTCTTCGTGGTAGTTGTAGCGGTCGTCGATCAGCGTGTTTAGCGGGACCAACCCTTCGACGAAGAGATCGGTGAGTTCGACGAAAAAGCCATATTTGGTGACGCTGATGATCAGTCCATCGAAATCTTCGCCGATACGGCGCTCCATAAATTTAACTTTTTTCCACTCCATCAGCCCGCGCTCGGCTTCGTCGGCGCGCCGCTCGGACTGGCTGGATTCATCGGCGATGTTGTGAAGTTCTTTGAGTGAGATTGGTCCGCCCAGCGGCTCGAGCGCTTCTTGATGCGCATGCCGATCGCGTCGCTTCGACCATGGAGTGGCGCCCGGATCCTTCCGGCCCGACGGAGGGCGAGTGGCCCTCGGATTTCCCGCGTCGGTCGCAAGCATTGAGACCCCTACCGGCACTTCTTCATCGAGCCGGCCCGGCGATTTCCGCAACACCTGCTTCAAAATTCGATGAACGATTAAATCGGGGTAGCGACGGATTGGCGATGTGAAGTGCGTATACGACGTGGCGGCGAGCGCGAAGTGTCCGCGATTTTCTTCGGAATAGCGCGCCTGCTTGAGCGAGCGCAACATCAGAAAACTCAGGATTCTTTCTTCCGGCTTGCCGGCGATCTTGTCTGCAAGTTTTTGATACATCCGCGGCGTGATGTGAACTTCTTTTGGCACTTCGATGTCTCGGGTGCGTTTGCCGGTACCGCGAGCGGCACGGCGGTCTGCCTTCATCTGCACGCGTTGAATTGGAAGCGCGCCCACTCCGAGTGAATAACCAAACGTAGCGGCGATCACTTCGAAATCGTAGACGCGCTTCGCCTCCGGCTTGTCGTGAATCCGATAAAGCGAAGCAATCTGCTTGGTCTCAAGATAATGAGCCACGCTCTCGTTTGCGGAGAGCATGAATTCTTCAATGAGCCGATGCGCAAAGTTGCGCTCAGATCGCGTGATGCTTTTCATCAAACCAAAATCGTCAAATTCGATGACCGCTTCCGGTAGATCGAAATCGATTGATCCCCGGCGCTGACGCTTGCGATTCAGAATCTTCGCCAGATCGCGCATGCGCTCGAAATGTTCAACCTGATTAGCGTACTCGCGGAGCGCCTCAGCATGGCCCTCAGACTCAGCGTCGATTACCCGATTCACCGCGGTATACGTCATACGATCGGCGCTGCGGATCACGCCCTCATTCACTTCGTACCCAATGATTTCGCCCTGATGATCGATCTCCATCATGCAGGAGAGCACCAGGCGATCTACATTCGGACGCAGGCTGCAGATGTCGGTGGAAAGTTCGAGCGGCAGCATGGGAATGGAGCGATCCGGGAAATAAACGCTCGTTCCACGCAAGCGCGCCTCCCTGTCAAGCGGCGAACCAGGAGTGACGTATTGCGCCACGTCAGCAATATGCACCTGCAGTTCATAATTGCCGTTTTGCAGTTGGCGAACATGCACCGCATCGTCAAAATCGCGCGCCGTCTCACCATCGATGGTCACGATTGGAAGTTCGCGGTAATCGCGGCGGCGACGCAGTGCGGCAGCAGGAATGTCCGGATCGATCGCTTGCGCCTCTTCAATCGCTTCTGGAGGAAACCGGTGAGGCAGGTGAAACTTGCGGATCATGACTTCGACGTCCACTCCGAAGTCATTCTCATCGCCAAGTATTTCGATGACGCGGCCGCGCGGATTCTGCGTGGCGCTCGGCCATTCTGTGATCTCTACATCGACCACCAGGCCTTCCAAATTCTTCCAGTCGCCGTGGAGGGCAGCCTCTTTGCCGATCACCCGATCCCGGCTCTTCTTTTTCTGCGCTACCCCGGACGCATCCCCTGCTGGCTCGGCCTGCGGAAATTCCTTCCCCGGCGGGATGAGAATTTCCTGGGTAACTTTTCCATCGATCGCCTTGACGTAATTGTGGCGATCTCCGTAGTGAAAAATTCCAACCACCGTCGGATGAGCGCGGGCAAGCGATTTGATAACTCGTCCGTCCGCACGTCCGTCGTTCCGCACATTCGAAACTTCTACGAGCACGCGGTCGCCATGCATCGACGATGCAATGGCGTGCGGCGGCACAAAAACGTCACCCGCCAAACGCCCTTTGAGACTTTCTTCGAGAGACTCTGCCTCAGGAATCACGAAGCCATAGCCATCGCGATGCATGGTCAACCGCCCAATAAGAAGATTGCGCCCCTTGTGGGAATGCTCGGAATGGCGTGGTTTGCTCACCGTGGTTTGCTCACAACGATTTCGCTGTGCCATCAGTGTAACGAATTGAAACTTCTGCGGCGCGAACTCCGAATGCGGCTCCTGGTAAACGGATCTGCGGGAAGCGGAGTTGCGAGCTCCGTGGTCAGCCCTTATTAGCTGCAGATGCGAGGTCATGGCTCAATCCCCGCCGTATAAATTGAGATGATTCTGCTCAAGGAAATCAAGTTTCCTCTGTAACTTCTCTCGGCCTTCTTCCGGGTAAACCTGGAAGTTGGCGAGCGCGTTGCACTGCTCGAGATTATGCCGCCGGAGATAACAGTCACGCTAAGCTCGTTTCCCATCGCCAATGTCCTTGGCTAGCCTCGCATCGTATCGGTTCATCCTAGCGGAACTAAGCAGTGCAAGCAGGCAGAGCGCCGTGATTATAGGAGTGCGCACGTTCTTTCTTGAGATAGACAAGGAAAATAAGTACAAGCCGTAGAAATCCAACACCGTGTAGGTGACGTATCGAGGCATCATGGCGAATCCGATGCCCAAACACAACCGGCCGTAAGCGGTGGCGACCATAAAGATCATGCAAAATCCGAGGAGGACGCTGATCACGGTGTCCCTTGTCAAGGAAATTGGTTCGCCATTTCGCAGCCTCCTCAAGACCTTGTCTAGGGAGAGGAGAGAGACGATGAGTATTATTAGTCCGACCGAAAGAAGTAGGAACGCGCTCCCCTTGAGGCCGACTGCATTCGCAAACATACAACTCACGAACATTGCATACAAGATGGGATTCGCGGGGACACCCGAGAAGCAGTCTGCCCCAGAATGATGAGGCTGATATCCCACAAAAAAAGAAACAAGCGATGCGATTGAGATGAAAAAGGCGGCCACGCCGGCGACTTGTCTTGTCTTACGATAATCGAGCGCGATCAGGGCTGGTGTCAATAAACCGACGAAAACCCCATATCCGGTATAGATCAGAGGAAAATTGACGAGCAGAACGCACACATACTTCCAGCGGCCGGAGCGTATTGTCCAGGAAAGGCAGTAGAGAATAATCAGCAACACGGGTATGGCGCTCCAACCAGGATTGGTGGCTCCAATGACGATCTCAAACTGAGTTGGCGTAAGGAAAAAAGCGGGAATGATCGCGTCGCTGTAGGCGATGCGGCCAAACAGTCGGATTTTCAAATACAGGGCGAGAATAGCAACCAACAGGATGATCGCGCCAATTCCGAAAGCCTCGTATCGGGAGTTCCAGCGGATTGAGGGTTCCAGAAGTTTCATTGCTACTCTCCGAGTCCGTGGCGCTGTGGTCCATACTGCCAGCGAAAAATCTCCCATAGGGAGTGCTTCTCGAAAAGGGTGGCATCATTGAAATCCCACTGGTCGTTGTAGAAAATATTCACGGCCCCTTGCGAGATCATTCGGAAGAATCTCCACGCCAATACGGCGTAAATGCCAGAGACCAGCATATTAGGCTTGATTTTCATGGCTCATTCCTTTCGAAAACTGAAGCCGCGCGCGAGTAACGCATTAAATGTCGAATTAGAACCGTGCCGGCTCATTTCCTCCGACCCTTGGTTTGCTTTCACAAGTTTACGGCTCAGATGCTGTGGGCCTAAAGTGGGATGAAGTGCATTTTGATAGAAAAGAAATTGAAAGGATAACGCAGAAACACATACCATTCGTAAAAGAGTTGCGAGAACGAGTGAGGTCGACTATGGAGATCGACGCTGGATTGGAAAAGACCGCTCCAGTCCTCGTGCCCACAGTTCCGACCGCTTCACCTAAGCCAAATTAAAAATTCACAATGCAGACTGCAGGGAAAGCCCGGGCCGTTTGTCACGCTGGTGTCACAATTCTCTCGTACGGGAAAATTAATACGTTGAAAACCAATGGTTTGTAGGCAGCCGGACCTGTAAGCCGAATTCTGTCCGCAACATTGCTGCTGCGGGACGGTCATTCCTCTGGGCCACGCATTACTGCGGGGCTCAAGCGACCTACCCGGAGGTTGTGGCGCATCGAGCAGACACGCTTCTCTAACTGGCCCGAAGGCCTGCCAGAAAATCCCTCCCTATTTGGTCTTGCTCCGTGTGGGGTTTGCCCTGCCCGCTGCATTACTGCCGCGGCGGTGCGCTCTTACCGCACCTTTTCACCCTTACCTGAGCCTTGCGGCCCGGGCGGTATGTTCTCTGTGGCACTTGCCGTCGAACCGGCTTGAACCGGCCCTCCCGGACGTTATCCGGCACACTGCTCTGCGGAGTTCGGACTTTCCTCCCGCGCTCTTCGAAACGGCAAAGAGCAACGAGCGACCGTCCGGTCCGGCTGCCAACTGGATGATTATAACGTGTAGGAAGCGCGCCGCTGCCCAGCCCCCTCGAGTTGCTCTGAAAGTCAGGCCGACCCTGACTGCTAAAATAATCGAGATCGAAACATCATTATGAAGAGAGTCATATATACATGTTAATTGACATACGCTCATTGATCGCGCGCCAATGACACCCGCGCCCATGATAGCCGCGCTCGCAACCCAACCTCAATGACAGCCCGGCAATGACAGCCCCGCCACTGGCGAAAATATTCGAAGCTGCCGCAGCATTCGGAACTCTTAGCAGTCTGGTCTTCTACTTCTTATCCGCTCTCGGCATCGCGAGCTTTCTTCGCGACCGCCAGAAAAAAATGCGGCTGCCTTTGCTCCCTGACCAGGAGCTGCCGCCGGTTTCCATTCTCAAACCGCTGAAAGGCGTCGACCCAAATGTCTGGGAATGTTTCAGCAGCCACTGCGAGCAAAAGTATCCAAAGTTCCAGCTCATCTTCGGTGTGAGCGACACCGACGATCCCGCCATTGAAGTTGTTCGACGGCTTCAAGAAAAATATCCGGCTCAGGCAATCGAACTAGTAGTGTGCGAGCGCAGGTTGGGTACGAATACCAAGGTCAGCAATCTGGTGCAGATGCTGCCCCGTGCGCGCCATGATGTGCTGGTCGTGAATGACAGCGACATTCGCGTTCCGGCGGATTACCTACGCAGCCTCGCAAACCCTCTCGGCGACCAGGCTCTCGGGCTTGTAACTTGTCTCTATTACGGAGTGCCGAGCACGACTCTCGGTTCGCGGCTCGAAGCTCTCAGCATCAGCACCGATTTTGCGCCTGGAGTTCTGACTGCCAGATTCCTCGAGCGAAAGCTGCGTTTCGGATTGGGCTCGACGCTCGCGTTTCGCCGCGCCCACCTGCTCGCAGCCGGAGGATTCGAAAGCCTGCTCGACTACCTCGCCGACGACTATGAACTTGGCCGCCGCATCGCCGCGACGGGAAAAAGAGTTGAACTCTGCGCCTCAGTGGTCGAAACATTTTTGCCTCCCTACAACTTCCCACAATTTTTCTCGCATCAGCTGCGGTGGGCTCGAACCATTCGAGACGTCCGCCGATGGGGATACACCGGTACATTGTTGACTTTCGGTTTGCCGTGGGCCCTGGCGACCGTGCTCATCTCCCGCGGAGCGCTCTGGGCTTGCGCGCTCTTTGTGATGACCGCCGTGGCTCGTATTGCGACGGGATATGCCGCGGCCAGCCTCGTTCTCCGCGATCCGAATTTTGGACGAAACCTTTGGCTCTTGCCACTTCGAGATCTGCTCGCGCCGTTGGTGTGGGTGGCGAGCTTCATGGGAAATCAGATTCGCTGGCGGGGCGAAACCTTCACGCTCAAAGACGGAAGATTGACGATGGAAGATTGACGCGCCGTTTGTAGCGCCGCCATGACAGCCGGCAGGATGCCGACGCTACAAAGAGCACAAGCGGATCTAACGCAGATTTAGTGAGGGCTGGTTCGAAAAGATAGTCTTGCCCCCACGGCGTGCGATCACGAAACTTTTCAATCCGTTCAAAGCTGCTGGCTCGTCCCCATCGCTCCATAGAAACACGCGCTGCGGAGCATTCCACATTTGCACGAACGACTCCTGCGTCTCCCAAACTCTCGGAGCGCCGGGAAATTGCGTCCCGTACCACATATTTCCTCCCGGAGCGCGGAGGCTATGCAGCGGAACGCCGGTATAGAAATTTAGTGTGGACGCATTTTCATACAGGCCGGTGACCACTATCTGATCTCCCGGCTTGTACTGCTCGCGGATCGCCATAGCCAGATCTTTCGACGAGATAATGGGGGAGAAAATGCCGAAGGCAACTCGCACGCAGGCGAGGAGAACAACCGCCATCGCAGCCAGCGAAATATTTCCAAGTGTCGTTTGATCACGGCGGCGGAAGATCCAGTTGGCGAGTGCGCCGGCCAGAAAGGCGAACGAAAATCCGAAGAGCGGAGTTCGGAACGCTCCCATCGCTTGCGGAGTCAGATCGAGAAAATGTCCAAACGACAAAGCGTAATCCTGCGGATTTTTCTTCAACAAATCGGAAAGGTCGGTGCCCGGCGCCGGGACCTTGGAAAATAAAAGCAAAGCGAATCCCACGACTGCGATGACGCCTCCCACAATGAGCAGAACTGTCGACGATAATTTTCCAGCGCGACGTTCGGGGCTCCGTGCTATAGACTGCCGCTCGCGCTGCAGCCAGCCTCCGACAAGCAACGCCAGACCCGGAATCGCTGGGATGGTGTAATACTCCTGACGAGTGGACAGGCTGAAAAAGCCGACGATCACGAGGTTCCAGAGAAAGAAGATCAGATACGATTGCTGCCTCCGCGTCAGCTTCGAACGCAGCTCACCCCATCTTTTCGGTACCTCTTTTAAGGCTTGCGGAATAAAAACCGTCCAGGGCAAGAGCCACAGAATCAGCAGAGCCCAGAAGAGCAAGAGTGGAACCGTATCGTAATCGCGAGGTACGCGCGTGTTTAAGAAGCGGCGAATGTGTTCATTGACAAAATAAAACCACAGGAAGCCTCGCACATTACCCTGCGGCGGATTTCGCAGCGAAGCCAAAACATGCCACGGGGCTGCGACGATTAGAAAAACCAACGCGCTCGAAACCAATCGCAGCCGCAACAAGTGACGCAGGTTACCAGTAAGAATCAAGTAGAGTCCGATCGCTCCCACCGGAAAGACGAGCCCGATCAGCCCTTTCGTTAAGACGTTCAGCCCGCAGACTGCGGCCAGCGTCCAGCACGTCCACCTCTCGGGTTTTTGCTGTTCGAGCGTGATCAGAAAAAGCCAGAATGTGAGCGTCAGCCATAAACCAACGGCGACATCTGGAATCAGAAAGCGTGTAAACAAAAAGGGGCCGAGTGCCGTCGCCAAAACCAGCGCAGAATCGAAGCCACCTTCGGCTCCAAGCGCCCATCGCCCGAGCCCGTAGGTCGAGAGAATGGTCGCCAGCACGAACAACATCAGAGGAAACCGGGTGCTCCACTCGCTGATCCCAAACAATGTGTAACTCGTCGCCACACTCCAGTACATCATTGGCGCTTTTTCCAGATAACGAATGCCGTTGGCGTAGAGTGTGACCCAATCGTGGCGAAGAATCATCTCGCGCGCCGCTTCCGCGTGCACGGTGTCGACATCGTCAAGCAGCGCGGGATGGGACAGGCCCGACAAATAAATCACCGCCCACAGCGCAACCAAGATGAGAAGCGCATAGGGTGTGCGCGAGAGTAACCCCTGCCGGCTACGAATCGGTGCCCCGAACCGCCCTAAAGCGGGTTCGAGTTTCGAAGAAAATTTTTCGGAATTAGGCGATTCGCCGGGGTTCATCAGGAAGCGGTCTTCAAGAAAATTCATTATACGGGAGCAGCAAGATCCCTCTGCCGCACAGGCCGAGAGACGCGCTCGCGCGCAACTTCGCGATATATTTCCAGAATTCTCGAGACCGAACTCGTCCACGAAAATCGCTGCGACTGCTTGTAGCCCAACTCCTTCATGCGGGCGCGAAGAGATGGGTCCAGTAAAACGCGCTGCAATCCTTTGCGAATCTCAAAAACATTTTCGGGATTGACCAGCACCGCCGCGTTTCCGGCAACCTCCGGCAGGCTCGACGAATTCGATGTGACAACCGGCGTTCCGTGAGCCATCGCCTCCAGAGGCGGCAGTCCGAAGCCCTCATACAGTGAGGGGAAAACAAAAATCTTGGCGACATCGTAGAAAATTCGCAGCACATCGATCGGCACAAATCCGAGGAAACGCACATCGTTTTGCACCCCGCTGCGCACGACAGTTCTTCGCACCCGAGGATGTCCAGAGAGATCGTCCCCGATAATGATCAGCTTCAGGTCATGAAATTGATTTTCTACCTGCGTCTGTTTCAGCAGTTCGCTTTTCAACGCGGAAAAGGCTTCGATGATTCGCACCACGTTTTTGTGCGGGCGAATAGCGCCCGCGTACAAGATGAATGGATAATTTACAAGATAGCGTTGCGCAATCATTTCGCGATCGGCATCGTTAGCATGGCCATGAAGAAAACGCTCGTCGATCGCGTTGTAAACGACCTCGATTCGCTTGTTCGGGATCGCAAGCAACTTTTCTATTTCGCTCTTGGTGAATTGCGAGACCGCGATAACGCGCGCCGCTTTTTGCAGCACCCGCCGAGTCAGATAAAAGTGAAGGCTTCGCCGAAAGGACGACGCGTTGCGCGATCCATACATGTGCTCAAGAAGGTCGTGGACGGTGAGAACGTACGGGCAACCCAGGCCCTTTGGAATCCAGAAGAGATGAGGTATGTGAACCAGATCGCACTGCAACCGCCGCACGATGGCTCGAAACTCCAGATTGCCTTTTATAGTATTGTCGCGCCCCGCGAGCTCGACAGTATGAAAATTCGCCGGCAAGGGGCCACATTCTTCAACTTTGGCCGGCGACCCGATCAAGTAATACTGGCTGTCGTGATCCAGTCGAGCCAGCGTTCGCACGACATTGCGGATATAGGTACCCACTCCGAATTCCGTCATGCGACGGATATCGATAGCGACTTTCACGAATGGAATTTAACCACAGAGCCGGTCGTAGACACAGATAATTCCATCTTCACTGCTTTGTCGTGCTCTCGGTTGCACCGCTCCGCCCAAACACGGGGCACAGTTCAGGCGCGGAGTTCGGCTTGCGCCTTTAATCGGCGGTCGGCGTACAGAGGAAAATCCTCCGCCATGGCGAGCACCTGTTTGCGAATCTTGCTCAGCATGGCAGCATCGTTCCGATGATTGAGTGCCTCTGCGATCCAATGCGAGATCTGCCGCATCTCGTCTTCTTTCATGCCCCGAGTGGTAATCGCTGGCGTGCCGATACGAATGCCGCTCGGCTTCATCGGTGGATTGGCATCGAACGGAATCGCGTTCTTATTCACCGTAATGCCGGCTTCGCCGAGCGCTTTCTCGGCCTCGCTGCCGAACATGCCCTTCGCGAATACGTCCACAAGCATGAGGTGAGTGTCGGTGCCGCCGGAGATGATGCGATAGCCTTCCGCCGCCAACGTTTCGGCCATGACCTTGGCATTTGCGACAACCTGCTTTGCATATTCCCGAAAACTCGACTGCGAAGCCTCGAGAAAGCAGACCGCTTTGGCGGCCATGATATGCACCAGAGGCCCGCCTTGCATTCCCGGGAAAACCGTCTTGTCGATCGCCGCGGCAAACTCCTGCTTGCTCAAGATCATTCCCGAACGCGGCCCGCGCAGAGTCTTGTGCGTAGTCGAAGTCACTACGTGAGCGTGGGGCACGGGAGATGGATGCGCGCCTCCGGCAACCAGGCCAGCAAAATGCGCCATGTCGACTAAAAAGAGCGCCCCAACCTTGTCGGCAATTTGCCGCATGCGAGCGAAATCGATGATCCGCGGATAGGCGCTACCGCCGCCGATGATCAGCTTTGGATTTTCCGCGGTGGCGATTTTTTCGAGGTCGTCGTAATCGATCGTCTCCGTTTCCCTGGTGACGCCGTAAGGGACAATCTTGTAAGTCTTGCCCGAAAAATTCAGCGGGTGCCCATGCGTTAAGTGCCCGCCGTGCGCCAGATTCAATCCTAGAATCGTGTCGCCGGGCTTGATAATCGCCGAGTATGCTGCCTGGTTGGCCTGCGACCCCGAGTGCGGCTGCACGTTAACGTTCTCCGCCCCAAAAAGCTTCTTCGCTCGCTCACGCGCCAACTCTTCTACGACGTCGGTAAATTCGCATCCGCCGTAATAACGCTTGCCGGGGTATCCCTCAGCATACTTGTTTGTGAAAACCGAACCGGCCGCCTCAAGCACTGCCTCGCTGACAAAATTTTCTGAAGCGATCAACTCTAAGCCCTCGTGCTGGCGGCGGGCTTCATTGTCGATAGCGTTGGCAATTTGCGGGTCAACTTCGTAGAGCGGACGGGACATCGCTGAATTTTTCATAGGAGGCACCGCCCATCATTTTACTGTGGCGCAGACACTCTTGTCCGCGAATGCCTGAGAGTTCTCTGCAACAAGCATTCCACACCATATCGAGCGCATTCCCGCAAACATTCTCGACCAATCCGACAAACCATCAGCCGGAGACAGAAAATTTACAATCGAGGCGGACTGGCCCGCAAATCACCCGAAATCCGTAAAACTCAATGCGGGCAAGGCTTTCATGCGAAGTGAGCCTGAAAAGGCGACGCCACGAAACCCTTGACTTTCGCTCGGCCTGCTAGCACTATGGCGCGGCGCCGGTTTTCACCGACCTGCCACCGCCCTTCCAAGGAGAATCGAAATGAAAATCCCAGCCCTGACCCCGCTCGTTCTTTTGACCCTACTCGCCATGCCGCTCTCGGCCGCACCTCCAAAAGCTGCTCACTCGAGCAGTGTTCCTACTTCCCACAATGAGGAGACGGTTGCTCAACTGCAGCAAGACATGCACGCCGGGCGACTCACCTCTGAAGAATTGACAAGAGAGTACATTGCCCGCATCATCGCGCTCGACCAGAACGGCCCCGGTGTGAATTCCGTCCTGGAACTGAATCCCGATGCCTTGGACATGGCCCGCAATGCGGACCGCCTGCGCAGACAAGGAAAAGTCCTGGGTCCGCTGCACGGCATTCCTGTTCTGCTAAAAGGCAACGTCGATACCGGCGACATGATGCAGACAACCGCCGGCTCTTTCGGTCTGGTGGGCAGGCCCGCGTTGGTGGACTCGACGGTGGCCGCCAACCTGCGCGCCGGCGGCGCGGTAATTTTGGGGAAAACGAATCTTTCGGAATGGGCAAATTTCAGATCGTTCGAATCGATCAGCGGGTGGTCAGGCTGGGGCGGTCAAACAAACAATCCGTACGGCATTGATCGCAATCCATGCGGATCCAGTTCAGGTTCCGCAGCCGCTGTCTCGGCAAATTTCGCGGCAGTATCGTTTGGAACTGAGACCGACGGCAGCATCGTCTGCCCTGCGAACGCCAGCGGAGTTGTCGGAATCAAACCAACGGTTGGCTTGACTAGCCGCGCCGGCATCGTGCCTATCTCTCACACCCAGGACACATTCGGTCCTCATGGCCGTACAGTGGCTGATGCCGCAGTCGCACTTGGCGTCGTGCAGAGCCGCACCTTCGACGGACGAGATCCGGCCACTGCGGGCGTACCGCTCGGTTGGCAAGGGCGCTTCAGTCGGCCGCAAAATATTCCCACCAACTACACGCAGTTTTTGGATCGAAACGGGCTGCAGGGCGCCGTCCTTGGCGTTACGCGCACGGGTTTGAATGGATTTGATCCCGACGTGCCGACGCCTCCCGTCGTGCTCGCACAATTCGAGAATGCGGTGGCTGATTTAACCAAAGCCGGAGCTACCGTCATAGACCTTGACGCAGCGGGTTTCACTTTCCCATCGGCCACCGGCGAGCTGCTGGTGCTGTGCTTTGATTTTCGCAATGACTTGCGGAACTATCTTGCCACCCGGGTCGGCGTTCCGCTCGCGGGCAAAACGCTGGTTGACGGCATCGCCTTCAATAATGCGCACGCCACCGAAGAGATGCCCTTCTTTGGTCAGGATCTTTTTGAATTATGCGCTTCGATGGCGCACGGCCCAGACGATCCGCAGCCGGCTTTTGGAGGAATGACCTACAAGCAGGCCCTCGCCATCGATCAGGCCTCCGGTGTCAATGGGATTGATGCTGCCATCACCCAGTTTCACCTCGACGCCGTCGTCAGCGCGACTGACAATCCCGCGTGGACGACCGACCTGATCTACGGGGATCACTTCATCTTCGGGACTTCCGGTCTGGCCGCCCCCGAAGGTTATCCCATCGTGCAAGTTCCGGCGGGAATGGTTTATGGCGTTCCCATGGGCATCAGCTTCTTTGGCACGGCTTTCAGCGAACCGAAGCTCATCAAACTCGCTTCGGGATTCGAAGCAGCAACCCATGTGCGAATCAAGAATCTGCCCACGTTCGCGGAAACCGCCCCATACACTCACATCGCTGGAACTACATTGACTCCGTCCAGCCAACGGAAGGCATCGGCCGAAGGAGCCACCAAACCAACGTCACCAACTACTCCGGCAGCTAAGTCGGCGAACAAATTGAAGCATCTGCACCATCTGTAATTCCTGTCGGCTTGAATGGGATGGGATGAAAGGCTTTGTTGGAGACAGCACGGATTGGCCTGAGGGGAACGGGGGCACCACGTACAAGCTATTTGTGCGTAGTGTTCTGATCGATGCGTCAAATGAGACTCAACTCGACATCCCGTTCCCAGTCCGGCCTAACCTAAGTTGACACCAAAATAGCTATAGGCATCCGTTCTTGGCTGCTGATCGACCCTTCGCTACTAGCCAATGATCAACCGACTGAGGAATCAACAATATTCCATGAGTCATTGCATGGCTTCACCGGTTTGGGTGACGGTGGCGCGCCGCCGCTATCCGGCACCGGGCTATGCGATGTTTTGGGTGCAACGCCTCAGACAAAAATCAAGTGTTGTATCCCGACTGCTGGGACAACACAACGCGCATTACGACATGGATTTTAAACAACATTTTGAACCCGCAGTAATTCTTGCGTCGGAGACATATGCGATTTCGAATACTGTTGCCTCTATCCAGTGTCATCCTCGGTGTTCTACTGTTTCATTGGGGCGACATACAGGTTCGGCGAATTGTTGCGGCGAACGGCGGCGTTATGGAAGAAGGAATCACCGATGTTGCGGCGAAGGCTGGATACGTCCACTACGCCCTCAACGCGCCGGCATGGGCTTTTTTGGGAGACACACGCGACAGGCTCTGGAGCCGGAGTACCTATTGGAAGGGTCATGACTTGTATTATTTTCTTGCGGTGGTAGCCCTGTGGTTCTCGATCGGCGTCATTATTGACAGAAGATCCATTGGAAGAGCTCTTGGGCTGGACGCACGCAGGATGGGGTGGAATAGGTTCCTTGCTTGGACCAGCGTTTTATATGGACTGTTTACGTGTTACTCAATCTTCCCACGAAAGCCCTATTTCACATCGTTGACAGACTATCTATCCGCGTTCGCGGGCACCGTATGGGGTCGGGGATACGGCTGGTGGTGGTATCCACTGGGACTCGCGTGGGGCCTGGGGTTGATAACTGTGGGCCTTTATTACATCTTCCAGATCAAAAGTTATCAAGTCCATGATTCGGTCCACCCTAAGGAAATAGGGAAAACGCGAATATGAGCAGTCGTAGTTTTGCAATAAGATCCCTTGTAGCGCTCGCGTTATTGTGTAGCGGGCCAATCCCGGCGTTTTCACAGCAGTCACCGCGAGATGTTTTAGAACAATTTTGCGAACTGGATGCCCAGGGCAAGCAGTTAAGCGTTGAAGGTTGGAACGAGATAGCTCGTCTCTTTGTCACGCCCACTTCACCAAAACGGGATAGGGTCATAGTTGTGAAGGATTTCGTTGTTAGTCGTCCCGCTATGGACAAAAACAAAGCGGGGTTCTACGTAGAATACGTGCAGCTTGGACGTATCGACTCGTCTCTTGCGAAGTTATCCCGCTTACCCCCGATCAAGGTTCGAGCCAATTTCGAACTGGTGTCGTCGGACAACACTATAAATAATGGCGCGATTAGGACAGCAGGCCGAAATCAATGGCGAATTGAGGGAACACCGGCAGAACCTCACCTCACGGTTGATTCAGCCATACGGGTCTGAAGAGTCATGCGGAAGACAACTCAATTAAGCAAAATGCCGAGGCAGCGATTGCCTCGTTGAAGCGCTTGAGGCAACCGGGTCAAGCGTTATCGAAATAGACGTTATTTCTGGAAACCTAACTTAAATAATGTCGGCGGGTGGCCAGCATTAACGGGCAGGTGGTGGCTTTACTCATACAGACATGTCACAAGGTCCCGGCTTTGCGTCTTGCTCCAGCGGCGGAGAACACAATGCATGTAGCGATGCGATTGCCGGCAATGTTTCCCGAACTAGTATCGCCCAAATGGGAGAGAGTATGAATTGGAAAGGTCGCATGAGACGAATCCTCTTATTCGGGCTGCTCGGCGGCGTGGCTGCGACTAGTATCTATTGGGGTCTCTTATACACCACTCTTCACGGCTTTGCCGCAGGGATGCTGGGGCCAGCAGCTTTTTTCGTTGTACGCCACGATCCGCATTGCGCGCCACTACGCTGCGGTCTTGAGGGATTAACTGTGAATACTGTCCTTTACGCCTTCTGGATCATGATTGCGTTGGTCGGTCTCGACGTTCTGTTGCTACTGAAGCGGAAACTGAGAAAAAAATACGGGGAATAATGCGGGGACAAATAATGCGGGGACAGACGCCATTCATTGGGGACCAAGCAACGACCGCTGGCTCCAGAACTATGGAGCACCGGGAAGTTGCAAGGGTATTGGACATTAGCTCAAGACGATTATTAGGAGACCCAGAAGACCGTGAAACGATCCTATCGATTTCTCATCCCGCTCATCCCGCTCGTATTTGTCACTGTGGAGTTAGTAGCATTCACATACATGGGTACTCTGTCGGCTGGCGCCCAGCGCACGGTCTCTCAGGATCGAGCTAAAGCAGACGAAGCATCCTGCGTCGCGACGTTGAGGACGATTAATGTTGCGCAGGCTACATATCAGGGTGGCGATGAAACCAAGGGCTTTGCTCATACACTCAAGGAATTGGGGCCTGCGGGCGGGGCATACATCGATGCAGTTATGGCGACTGGCAAGAAGGACGGCTATCGTTTCCGACTCACCCCAGTAAGCAAAGCAGCCAATAGCTCCGTTACTCACTACACGGTAACGGCCATGCCCATAAGACGATTGGTCAAGGATCAGCGGAGCTTTTTTAACGACGAAACTAACGTTATCAGGTTTACAACCAAAAACCGCGCTGCAACAGCTGCGGACCCACCCATCAATGCAGCATCCACAAAATGAAAATCTAGTGTCACACCAGGTTAATTCCGAATCTGAACATCGGGGACGTCACCCAAGAGCCTATCAGGGATTAAGCACGTTCACTCTGAGACTGGCGGCCACTTCTCGGGTGGGCCACGTGCTCAGGTCGGCTCACCGGCAAAAGTTTGCAGGACCTGCAGTAGCCGGGCGACGTCCGCGCGCTCGCCTTCGTTATCCGGGATGAACTCGCAGCCGTACCGATAGCCTTTGCGGTTGCGTACCACCCCAGAAACGCGAATGGGTTCGCCGGAAAACGGAATCGTAAACTCGATTCCAAGTTCTTCCGCGACTTTCAGTTCGACCGGCGCCCAGACACACATTCCAAGCTGGCTCAATTCCGTACCGCGACCTTCGCGAATTAGGACCGTAACGTCCTTTCGCAAAACAACTCTGAGCGGCACGTCAAGCTTGTAGCGCACAGCACGGCGCTGGCTAAGGTAAGACGAGGATAGGTTGGCGGTGATCTCAATCGCCATCCCTGGAGGCTACCAGCATTGCCGCGAGCGATAGAAGTAACGGAAGTCCTTAGCAGACACCGGCAGTTAGGCGCGATCCCTTTTTGGGAAATTTTGCCGGAATCCAGCGGCCAACCGACTGTGCCCCGTGTATCATCCAAGGGAAACGTAACGAGAGCAGCACGAGAGCTAGAATAATGATGCTTCGCAAAATCACTTCCTCGATTGGTTTTATGCTGATGTTGGCGCTGACCGCGTGCCAACCGCAAAATTCTCAGGATTTGCGCGAACAGACTGCCAAGACTACCGCGGAGGTGAAGAGTAATGCCAAGGCGGTGGCCCAGGGAATCCGCGAAGGCTGGAGCCGCAACAAGACCCACGACCTGAATACTGCCTCGAAAGAAGAGTTGCTGGCCCTGCCCGATTTGACCGAAAGCCAAGCCGGGCGCATCATCGCCGGACGTCCCTACAGCGACCCGAGCGAATTGCTCAAGCGCCGCATTCTGCCGAAAGCCGAATACGACAAGATCGCCGACCAGATCACGGTAAAAAAATAAGACGTCTCTCACCCGCGAGCGTGAGATAGCTAGCTGAACCTAGTTAAACGCGGTCCGCAAAAAATTACCCAGCTGCCATCCGTCCATATATTTATAAGGGGTTTCCCCAAGCGTGTAATGCCCGCAAGGCAGCACGACAACCTTGTGATCGAGGTTGTGCTTTTCAAATTCCTCCACCACCTGCTCTGAAAATTCCGGCAAAAACGTCATGTCGTATTTCGCATAGATAATCAGCGACCGCCGCGGCCAGCGCGAGAACTTATCGAAATACACCATGGGGCTGACGGCGCGCCATACTTGCCGCAAATTCTCCAGATCGATCTCAGGTTCAAGCCCCTGGCGAATATGCCGCGTCGACTGCCCATGCCAGACGACGTCCGCAAAGTAAGTGGAGGCGTGATTGAAGGCCGCAACCTTGATGCGCGCGTCATGCGCGGTAGCAATGAAGGCGTAGCACGACCCCAGGCTCGTGCCCACAATCCCAAGCTCTGAATAGCCTTGCGATTCGAGCCAATCGAGGCAGCAGCGTATGTCGATCACTCCCTGCCGCACCGAATCGAGCGTGCGCCCGATATTGGCCGACACCGCGTAGTCGGCGCGGTCGATCTCCGCCGGACGGCGAATGTCATGATATGGCATTGAGAGCCGAAGCACCGCAATCCCCATCCAGTTCAGCATGCGGCAGAGGCTGTTGTAGGCGAGCGCATCCGAATTCCAGTGGGGAAGCAGAACGACGGCGCGCCGCCCCGACGCCGGAAACCAGCGCGCGTTAGCTAAATTGTTTTCCGGGAACGGCGTTGCGACCGGCGAGGTGAAGCGCAAAAAATCGGCATGCGTGCCGCGAACTTTCTCTTCCAGTTTCGGATTGGGAGTTTCGCGCGTGCTGAAGACCCGAACCTCGCGGTGCTCCAGCCGAAAATCCGTCGGCGTCTGGTAAGAATAAAAATTATCGCTGTCGCGAATGATCTGATCGTTGAAGCGCGAAAAATATTCCAGAAGATGGCGCGAATCTGCCCCGGAAGGACCTCCATTGCGACCGGGCCAGGCATGGGTCCACTCCAGCCCCCAATCTAACGGGCGGACGACGCGGTTGTTGTCGACCGACGTGAGCCGAGTCTCCCATTTGTACATCCATTTGGCGTAGCGCGAAGGCATCTGCTATTAGAAATACAGCACGAGGAGTGAATCTGGCCAATTTGCAGGGTTTAACTGTCGATTTCAGCTGCTGAGCAGTGCTGGCGCACAATTCGCCTTCTCAGAGGAGGAACCATCCCCAGCCTAGCCCTCAGCTGTAGACTCTCGGCACTCTCTGCGACAAGCCGCACAAAATCTCGTAAGGAACTGTCTCGCACCACTGCGCCAGTTCCACCGCGTCAACACTCTTACCGTTGTTGGCTCCGATCAACGCGACCTCATCCCCGACAGCAACTCCGGGAATGTGGCTTACATCGACGATCGTCAGGTCCATCGAGACGCGCCCAACCACGGGAGCGTAGTCGCCGCCAACGAGCACTCGCGCCCGATTGGATAGAAGCCGCGGATAGCCGTCCGCATATCCAACCGGCAACACCGCGATCCGGCTCTTCGCCTTCGCAACGTAGGTACCCATGTAGCCGATCGCCTCTCCTGCCGCGACCTCTTTGATCGAGAGCACTCGCGTCTTCCACGAAAGCACGGGACGCAACTTTAGCTCCGGAACAGCAGCCTGTTTCCCATCTCGAGTGAACGAGAGCGAGTATCCGTAAAGCGCGATTCCCGGGCGCACCATCGTCTTCCACGTCTCCGGGCGCGCCGTCATCGCCGCCGAATTCCCCATGTGCACAAGCGCGGGCTGCAACCCGTAACTCTTCAGCACAGCGAGACCTTCTTCGAAGCGCCGCATCTGGCGCACTGCGTCTTCGGCGTCGAGTACTTCGGCCGAAGCAAAATGAGTGCTGACTCCTTCAAGCGTCAGGTGCTTGCTTGCCAGCAACATTTCGCAAACTTTAGGCAGCATTTCTTTTGACGCGCCCAGCCGGTTCATTCCGGTATCGAGTTTCAAATGGACGGCCAAGCGTGTCGTAGCCATCGAAGCCAATCGGGCGGCACGCTCAAGCGTGTCGATATGCCAGGGCTCCCAAATCGTCGGAGTAAGATTCTCAGCGATGACGGCGCTTTCTTCGCCCTTCCAGATTCCCGTCATCAGCAAAATACGCACTGTGACCCCGGCGGCACGCAGTGCCAAACCTTCAGCCGCGTCGGTCACACCGAGCCACTGTGCGCCTTCCGCTTCAAGAGCGCGAGCGCATTCAACCGCGCCATGACCGTACCCGTCAGCCTTTACCACTGCGCAAACCGTTACATCTTTGCCGACATGCTTCTTCACCGCGTCAAAATTTTCGCCAAGCGCTTTCAGCGAAACTTCAGCCCAGGTTCGCCCGTCCAGTATCAGCGAGCGCCGTTCCGGTATCTTCGACACTTCAGGGCGGGCAGCGTGCACGTAGCGATTATAGTGACCGGACCGCGCTCCGTGATCGTGAGCCGGTTGTGAAACTGGTTCCGATAGTAACGTCTACAGACACTTCGGGCGTGACGTTTGATCCAGTGGCGGCGCGTTTAAGTTTTGCGGCTGTAATAAAAAAGGCCGCGTCTGCACGCGGCCTGAAGCTTTCGATTTTTCTCGCCCACCGACTACGGTTTCGGAGGCGTGCTGGGTGGAGTCTTCGGTGCCGGAGTAGCCGGCTTCGTGCCAGGGGCGCTAGGTCGCGCGGCTCTCGGCGTCGCGCTTCCCGCGGGCGGTGCCGGAACGCCGGATTGCACGTTGTATGCCTCCACGATCGGTTGCGTGATATCGACGGCCGGACCGTACCAGATCACCGGTCCCCTCGGCCACTGCTGTGACGTGTCGAGAATCATGCCGTATCCGTTCTCGCTCGCAAATTTGACGATCATCGGAGCCATCTTCGTGAGAATCTTGTTTCCGATTTCGCCCTGCTGATTCTGAAAGTCTTCCTGCGCGTCCTGCGTGGAGCGGTCGAATACTTTCTGCTTCGCTTCGATCTGCTTTACCAGCTTGTCGTGGCTTTCTTCGTTTAACTTGTCCTGTTGAGCGTTGAGTTGCTTCTTCAGGCTGTCGATCTCATCGGCCGAACCCTTGAGCTCATTCTGTTTCGGCTCAAACTTCTTGCTCAGGACTTCGAATTCGCGGCGGCCTTCATTGGAGGCGAAGATCGCTTGTTCGATATTGATGGTCCCAACCTTGGTGCCAGTGGCCTTTACTGTCGGAGAAGCGGCGCCCGGAGAAGCGGCGGCAGACGAAGGCGCGTCGGGCGCGGAAGTTGTGCTTTTCGCGGGAGCGGTTTGAGTGGGAGCGGTTTGAGCGGGCGCGGAACTTGTGCTTTTCGCGGGAGCCGTCTGAGCGGATGCGAAAAGGGAGAGCCCGAACACCACAGTTCCGGCAATGCGTGCCATCTTGCTATTCATCGCGTTACAAATCTTTAACTCGCTGATCATCGGATCCTTTTACTCCTTCAGAGTGTAGAAATGCTCAAAGTCAATTCGCGGGGTCGATCACGAATGCTGAAAGCGGCCCAAGCTTACAAGTAAGCAGGTCTGAACGCAGACCGGCAAACAAAAACCTGAAAACCATCGCGAGGAACGCGCGAGCGCGCACGACGCCCGGCTCTCTTCACCTAAACTTCGAGGCTTGGTGATCAGGTAGGGACGCTTGCATTATACGGAGCCCACGCGAACAGCGTCAAACGCCAGGGCGGAGTTGAACCTTACAGGCTTAAATCCGTCGTCGTTTAGAAACTCTCTCCTCTAGCCCTGCCGCAAGGTCATCCCGACAATCGACACCTTAGTATTTGAACCGATACCGAACCTGAACAAAAACCTCGCGCGGATTATTCCAATGAAACCCGCCAAAGGTGACGCTGTTATCAAGTTCCATTCGGCGATTGGCCACGTTGACCCCAGTCAACGACGCCGAAAAGCGCTCACCAAAATCTTTCCCCACCGTTAAATCGAACGTCGTGTGCCCAGGGAGATAGCTGCCAAACGGCGGCTGCTGCGGAAACGCGTTGCTGAATGCTGAACCGTAATAGACATTGGTCGAAGCATAAGAGAGCCAGGGCAGCGTGATCTCACCGCCAACGTTGAGTGTGTTTCGCTGATCATGATCGAGGGCACAGAGCGGTACTCCCGTCCCACACAGGCTGCTTGAGAAATCGGTCAAGCCTCCTGTAATTTGTCCCCCCGCGTAAGCCACCTGATTCGAGTACGCCAGGTGGATTTGCGCGCGATGCGCGATGCGTGGCGATTGCAGCGTCAACTCCCACCCGCGTATCAACGCTTTCTCGATCGTCAGCGGGAAGAAAAGATTCGATTCGCCGATGCTATTGTGGTCGAAGAAATTGTGTGCCCGGGTTCGAAACGTGTCGGCATCGAGCACCCAGCCGCGAAACGGAATCGTCACTCCAAACTGGTGCTCTTCATCGCGTTCGCCGCGCAGTGGGATGAAGCCGCAATTGTTCGCCGAGCAAAAACTCACGAGCGGCCCCGAAGCGGTTACGAGCGGAGGCGCCTGATAGTAGTGTCCGTAGAAGGCGCGGAATGTCCAGTTGATCCGCGGCACGGTTGCAGTTGCACCAAAGCGCGGACTGATGGCACTCTCGCTGATCGCGCCCGAGAAGTGGGTTGGACGAGCCCCGGCGGAGAGCGTCAGCCACGAAAAAGGTTTCACTTTATCGTCCACAAAAAATGCTACCAGGCCGCCCGACTCAGGCCGCGAATCCGCAAACGGAGCGCCCCCGCAGTTCCCGTCAAAATTTCGATCCCCATTCGTGGGACAGTTAAAAAGTACGCTCAAGCGTTGGCCGTCGGCCTGATGAAATCCGAAGACGCCCGCTTGCAAATCATCACGCTTAAAATTCGCGGCGAAACTCACCTGGCCGCCAGCATAAGTAGAAGAATGATGGTCGCGCGTCGCGGTGGGATAGTCATTCGGCGAACTCTCGTAGTCCGTGGTATTGCGATGGAAGAGCGGCGACACCGTGAGCAGAAGCTTCGAATTAAAAGTATGCACCCATGACGCATTGAGCAAGGCATCCCCTTCGCGGTTGGCATCGCGCAGGCCGCTGCTATCGAAATCTGAGCTTTCGAAATCGCCGAAGTTTGGATCGTAAGGGACCTGGTAATAGTCGCGCCGCAGCGAGGTCACGAGGCGCAACTGATTCCCTGGGTCTACGTTGAAGATCAATGACGCGAACCCTCCGACCCCGTTCGCCGCGTCATGTACAACTAGCGGAATTGGAGGTTGCAGCCCGAGATTTGTGCGATTGCCATTCACGCTCACGTAATAAGCGAAGCTTTGCGTATGGCTGCCGAAGCTGAGTGAATCGTTCGTTTGATAAAAATTGCCCGCGCTCAGAGTAAGTTCAGCCTGGTTATTGCGCTCGAAGCCGGTACGCGGCACAACATTGAAGGCGCCGTAGGTTCGATCTCCGAAGTCACCACCCAGACTTCCGCGGTTGACCTCCATGTAATCGATATCTTTCGGATCGAACTGAGGCCCGACGTTCGAGGCAATATTCGTATTTGGGACGGGCACGCCATCGATCAGCCATGACGTCTGGTGGCCCCCGCGAATATGCAGTTGGTCGTGGGTGACGTAGGCGCCGGGCACGTAGTCGGTAATCATCGCCATGCTATTTGACCGGTCGGCTCCGGGCGTGCGCGCAATATCCGCCCGGCTGATGAGCGTGCTCGGGGTGGCGCTGTCCGTCGGGACGAGGTCGGGGCTGGCGGTAACGCTGATCTTCTCGTTATTCACCGCAAGCTGCAGTTGGAAGTGAATGGCTGGAACCGTCCCTGAGTTAATAGTCACCGCCTGCGAGGCTGGCGCGAACCCGGCGCTAGTCACAGCGACGGAATATGCTCCCAGTGGGACCGCGTTGAATTGAAATTGACCGTCAGCGTCGGTAGTAGCGCTCTTCGTCCAGGCGGAAGACCTTGCCTTTAGCGTGACCGACGCATTCTGCATCGGCCGGTGCTGGGGATCGTGCACAATGCCGCGGAGCGCACTGAATTCAGACGCGAATGCAAAAGGACCAGCAAAGAGCGCAGCAGTCGTCAGAAAAATAACCAGCGGCTGCCACCTGATACGCCACTTCAGCGCAAAGACACGCTCCCATTTGCGCTCGGAGCCTTTCTCGATAATTTCCATAAGAGTTTGCTTTGATTAGTCAGGGCATCGCTTCAGCCCTGCCGAAAGCAACGCGGGCAAACGCGCCTTTACCGGCGACATGATCGCGTACGGACGTCCTTAGGGACATTTGGAACAACAAACTTGAGAGGGATTTATCTGAGAGGAGGAGCCCGGGCAGATTCGGGCGCGAACACTGCCTTCACGATTACAACAGAACTCTTAACGAGAGTTGAGCGCTCCAGTAACGGACTACATGAGGAGAAAGAAATAGAAAAGAACCCATCCTGCTGGGACCGTCCGGCGCGCGAGCAACAATCGTGATTCTGGCAGCAGCTCTCGCTCGCGTGGAACGAAACTTCGTTAGCTGCCCCAGCCGTCTCGCTGGATGGATCGCCCGGCTCCTTCGCTTCGGGCATTGAGCCGTGGCACGCTGGCTTCATTGATGAAGCCGCTTTTCGCCGAAGGCAGTGTGTGCCAGCCTCCTGCATGGATTGCCCCTGCATGGATATGGATAACGCTCGCGCCATCGCCAGCGGCGACAACGCCGGCGCGAGCAAAGCGAGCATCAAAAATCTTGCAATCCAGCAAGCAGCGCGATTCATTTCGCTCACAGCATAGCAGCCGCACAACGGCGAAGCCATCCGTCAACAACCATGCCGAGGCAATCCGGCGGGAGTATCGGGAGCGGTGACTGCTGTACCATTTCCCCGTGCATCCACTGGCTCAAAAGCTGCTGATTTCCATCCGGAAACAGAACTCGATCCGGGCCGGGGACCGCCTCGCGGTAGCCGTCTCAGGCGGAGCGGACTCGGTGGCGCTTATTCGCCTGATGCTTGAGCTTCGCGAAGAAATCGGGATCGTGCTTTCGGTCGCGCACGTGAACCACAAATTGCGGGGGCAAGAAAGCGACAGGGACGCCGAATTCGTCAGGGAATTATCAGCTTCTTATAATCTGCGGCTGCACCTGAAAGGTGCGCCGGCACCGGCCTCGAACACTGAAGCGGCGGCGCGTGACCTACGCCTCAATTTTTTTTCCGATCTCGCTCGCGGCGGCGAAGTATCGAAAATCGCCACTGCACACACCCTCGACGACCAGGCGGAAACTCTCCTGCTACGAGTTTTTCGGGGCACGGGAATTCGCGGGCTCGCCAGTATTCACCCTCGCATTGTGTTTGAAGGCGAAGGCCGCCCATTCGGCGAAGTCGTGCGGCCGTTGCTGACATTTCGCCGCGCTGCTCTTAAAGCATATCTCGATGACGTGGGCCAGGCCTGGCGCGACGACTCGTCCAATTCAAATGTCGCGTTTGACCGCAACCGCGTGCGCCACCGTTTGCTCCCGCTGATTATTTCGGAGTTCGGCGACGCTGCCATCGAGCACATGAGCGAGCTCGCGGAAATTGCGCGCGCCGAAGAGGACTACTGGAAAGCCGTCTACCCCGAAAGAATCGGTTCGGAATCTTCGATCGTTGCCGTGACCCTTGCCGTCGCACCAATGCTGGCCCTCCCAGTCGCGGCGCAGCGTCGCATGGTGAGGCATTGGCTGGAAATGAACGCGACCGACATCGGCATCTCCTTCCGAGTGATCGAGCAGGCACGGCGACTTGCTCTTGCGGAAGGACCACAGCAATCGGCAATCCAGCCATCAACGATCCAGCTTTCTTCGACTTGGACGTTGCGCTGCGACGGCGGTCGCCTGAAACTTGAGCGCAAGCGCACGCAAGCGCCAGATCATTATTCCTACGCACTCCCGGTTCCGGGGGCGATATTGATTCCGGAACTTGCCCTCCGATTTGAAGCCTTGGAAGTCGACGTTCAGTCATTCCCGGAAGAAGCGCGCCGAACGCTGCTCAACCCGGAACTCCTCTCCCATGAACTTCTCCTGCGGAACTGGGAGCCCGGTGAGCGGTACTGGCCTGCGAACACTTCGTCTCCAAAAAAAATCAAGGATCTGCTCACCGATCGAAAAATAAAAGGTCAGGAAAAGCGCCTCTGGCTGGTGGCTGAGTCGGAAGACGGCGCCATTATCTGGATGCGCGGCTTCCCTCCGCCCGCCAACTTCCAGGTTCCTAATGGTGGAACAAAAGCCATATGGATTCGGGAGTTTCCATCTAGCTCCTGATTCGTAATGGTGTAACATTTTGCCAGAAGTGTCGGAGACGTTGCTCCCCCCGAAGCATGGCTGATACTTAACCGGACCACAGGGAAGGTAAAATGACAATTGCAGCCAATGCTGCGCTTCGCCAAGTCATTTCAGCGGAGCAGATACAAAAGAGGGTTCGCGAACTGGGCAGACAGATCTCCGCCGACTATCGCGGCGATTCCGTGATTGCGTTGGGGATTCTCGAAAACAGCTTCCTTTTTATGGCTGACCTGGTGCGCGAGATCGACGTCCCGTTGATTTGCTCATTCATCAAGCCGACCTACAAACAGAGCGAGCAAAGCGGATCGCCAATCTTGGAAATTTTCTTCAGCCACGAGTTGGAGATTACGGGCAAGAAGATATTGCTGATCGAGGGTCTGGTGCACTCCGGAGTCACCAGTGAGTTCCTGATGAGTGATCTACGCGCCCGTGGTGCGGCCTCCGTCAAACTCGTCACGCTGCTTGACCGCCAATCGGCGCGCCGAGTTTCTTTGCAGCCCGATTATTTCGGTTTTCTAGTCGATGACACTTTTCTTTGCGGTTACGGTTTGGGCAGCGCGGAGCAGACGGGGCGAAACCTTCCCTATCTCGCCGCATCTCCATAGCTGGAATACAAGCTCGAATACAAGCGGGAATAAAGCTTAGCGAGTGACTTTAGTCCCCGGCATCGGCCAACTTTTTCTCTGGAAAAGGTCTAGAATGGTAGCAATATCTTTCTCCAATCGTATTTTCCTCCCCGGCATCCAATATTGTGGGGCAGGCGTCATAGGTGCTGGCAGGCTTCGCTTAGAGGAGTTTTTGAGTGAATTCAACCATTAAAACGGTAATCTTTTGGGCCGTCATCGTAGTTTCGGCCTTTTTGCTATGGCAAGTCGTCCGTACCGGCAGCAATGGTCCAAAGGACAAGGAAATCGGTTTCTCTGAATTCCTCGCCAATGTTGACCAGAGCAACGTCCATGACGTGGTGTTTATCGGGCAGGAAGTCCGGGGCAAATTAAAGACTCCCGACGCGCCCTTTCACACGATCGCTCCCGCCAACTTCCCCGACATGTATAAGGCGCTGCGCGAAAAGGGCGTGAACTATAGCGTGAAGGACATCAGCAACGGCAGTTGGCCTAGCTGGATTCTGAACCTTGCGCCCCTCGTCCTGCTCGGCGCGTTGTGGTTCTTCATGATCCGGCAAATGCAGACGGGCGGCAACAAAGCGCTTTCATTCGGCAAGAGCCGCGCCCGCCTACTCTCCATGCAGCAGAAGAAGATCACGTTCAAAGACGTTGCTGGCGTAGATGAGGCGAAAGAAGAGCTGCGCGAGATTATCGAATTCCTGCGCGAAGCCCAAAAGTTCCAGAAGCTTGGCGGACGTATCCCGAAGGGCGTACTCCTCGTCGGGCCTCCCGGAACCGGTAAAACTTTGCTGGCGCGGGCGGTGGCCGGCGAAGCAAACGTTCCTTTCTTCTCGATCTCCGGGTCAGACTTCGTCGAAATGTTCGTCGGCGTAGGCGCGAGCCGAGTTCGCGATCTCTTCGAGCAGGGAAAGAAGAATGCTCCCTGCATAATCTTTATCGATGAAATCGACGCGGTTGGACGCCACCGCGGGGCTGGTTTAGGTGGCGGACACGACGAGCGTGAGCAGACACTGAATCAACTTCTGGTCGAGATGGACGGCTTCGAATCGAACGATGGTGTCATCCTGATGGCCGCGACGAACCGTCCCGACGTGCTTGATCCCGCGCTTCTGCGGCCAGGTCGTTTTGACCGGCGCGTAGTTGTCAATCGTCCGGATGTCCGCGGCCGTGAAGAAATTCTTCGTGTGCATACGCGCAAAATTCCTCTTGCCGATGACGTCGATCTGCAGGTGCTGGCGCGCGGCACACCGGGCTTCTCCGGCGCCGACCTCGCCAACATGGTGAACGAAGCGGCGCTAGCGGCAGCGCGACAGAATCGCAAAGCCGTTTTGCAATACGACTTCGAAGTCGCCAAAGATAAAGTGCTGATGGGCGTCGAACGTAAGTCGCTTCTGCTTACGGACGAAGAGAAGAAGAACACTGCTTATCACGAAGCCGGGCACGCCTTGGTCGCGGCGAAATTGCCCCATGCTGATCCGGTCCATAAAGTCACGATCATTCCGCGTGGCATGGCTCTTGGATTGACCATGCAGTTGCCGGTCGATGACCGTCACAACTACTACAAGAATTACCTCGATACTCAGATTGCTATTCTCATGGGCGGCAGAATTGCGGAAGAAATCTTCCTCAATCAGATGTCGACCGGCGCTGGCAACGATATCGAACGCGCAACCGAACTCGCCCGCAAGATGGTTTGCGAATGGGGCATGAGCAACCTTGGACCTCTGACCTTCGGCAAGAAAGAAGAGCAGATTTTCCTGGGTCGCGAAATCGCCCAGCATCGCGACTATTCTGAAGCGACCGCCATCCAGATCGATGAAGAAGTCAGAAAGATGGTGAGTACCGGTTATGCCACGGCGAAAGGGATTCTCTCCGAAAATCGCGAGGTCCTGGAAAGTATCGCAAAGGCTTTGATCGAGCGCGAAGTCCTCGATGCGGCAGAGATTAAACTGCTCGTCGATGGGCAAGACTTGCCGCCGATCAAGCCGCTTCCGTCAAAGTCAGATGATGGAGTGCAGCAGGTAATCAAGCCCGAAAGGGCTCCGGCCAAAGGCGGCGAGCGACCAGCAACCGCCTAGCGGATTGTCAATCGAGACGACGATAGCAACAAACCCTGCCGGCGTAAAGACGGCGTTACAAAGACGGCCTTAGGGCCGTCTTTTTTCTTGATGCCGACGCTACCGCAACCATCGCGAGAATCACGAAGAACGGGTCGACCGGACGCCGGTAATACACTTCCGGGCTCGTAATGTAGTAAATCAGCGGAAAGACAAAGAGCATGATTGCGTAGGGCAGCGCCGTAGCCCTGTCGGCGCGCCAGGCTCTCCACACACCGACCAAAGCAAAAAGCGTCAGCGTGGAGCAGAAGAAAATATTCGCTGGATCCAACGGTTCCTGTTTCAGGTATTCGCGGTCGAAACTCCAATATCCGGTCCACAAAAAGACGGCCCGCCGTAGCGAAGTCCAGATGTACCAGGCAGGGTTCGCGCGAATGAAATCGACCGCCTCCCGTTTTTTTTGATCCATATAGTCGAGTTCGCCGAGTCGCTTGAAGTCATTCCATTCGCGGTC
The DNA here is from genome assembly GCA_043749775.1 of Acidobacteriaceae bacterium. Taxonomy (GTDB): domain Bacteria; phylum Acidobacteriota; class Terriglobia; order Terriglobales; family Acidobacteriaceae; genus Acidiflorens. Next base: position 31,524 of record JAYVCW010000076.1, read on the forward strand.
ATTGTGCCACGGGCCGAGTTGATATTGGCCCCAATAATCGCCCTCGCCTCTCGTGCCGAGCTTCAGCACCAAGCCCATGTTATCGCGAAAAGGAATGAAGCGGTGGAACACTTCGAAATTCCGGATAAACCAGGGCGCGATCAGGATAAGGAACGCGCCTGCCGCCACGGAACTCTTCAGCAACCACCGTTTTTTGCGCCTCGACCTCTGCCAGATAATCCAGGCGCCGAGAAATGGCAGCACAATCAGAACCGCTGAACTGGTTAACGCTGCCACGGCCCAGAGCAGCCCATACGGCGCCCACTTCCATAGACAATCGTCCTCTTTAAGTTGCAAGGTTAAGAGAAACAACAGCGATAACAGCAGCGTTGAAAGCCATGTTTCCCAGATGCGTTCGACCGGAAAGTAAATTCCATAGGGACAAAATGCCCAGGCCCAAGCCGACCACTTCGCCGTGCGATCGCCGAATCCCATCCGAGCGATGAAAAAAACGGTGATACACACTAGAGCCGACATCAGAGCATTCAGCGAGAGCAACACAATCGCTGACGCGGTGCTATAGACGCCGAACATCTTGAAAACGCCTGCGATCAGGTAGGGATAGACGGGGGTCATCCAGGCGGTAGGTCCAGTGTCGTCAAATAAGGGACTGGAAAACCCTCGTCCGTCGGCAATCGACGCCCCGATTTTCCCCGCTTCGTATCCAAAGTGCCAGTGGTTACGCTCGGGGCTTAGCTGCTCGGGAAGCAGAAAATACATCACAACCAGACGAATCGCGAGAGCCACGAGCACGATCAGTATTAATTTGGATACCGAAGTTTTTGCTTGTGAAGCAGCAAGGCCTGCAGGCGAATTTGAGGAAGGCGTCAAGAGAGTGAGGGCCAAGCCCGCGATGATCATAAAGCAGCGCTCAACTTTCAAAGAAGACGACAGTCAAGGCGCGGCGCTGTTCCAAATTAAGACGCGGCCTGTTCCAGTCTAAGGCTTGCAGCATGTCTGAGCTCCTCGTAGCATCTATACAAACACCCATGGCCACCGTCGCTATTCGGCACGAACGCTCACACCTCGCACTCGGAGAGATCTTCAGCTTCGCCTACGAGACATTCATGAGCAATAAAGTGAGGTTTGCCCTCACCGCGCTTGGCATGGTGATCGGCACTGCGTCCCTCATTCTGGTGACGACCATCGGGCTCACAGGGAAACAGTATCTTCTCAATCAGATTCAATCCATAGGCTCGAACTGGATTTATGCCGAGTACGAAAGTGGCGGCGGGCGCATCACCGAAACCGGAAACGACACGTTAACCATTCAAGACATGGAGGCGGTGCAACGCGAGGTCATCGGCATAGCGGCTGCGTCGCCAGTGCTTCCGCTTAACGAGCGTGTGACCGTCGGGAATGGCAAAGAACGCGACCTGCAGATCATGGGCGTGTATCCCCAGTACGAGCAGGTCCGCAACCTGATTATCTTGTCTGGACGTTTTTTCGATGCACAGGATTCGCAGGCGCATAACAAGGTCGGAGTCGTCACGCCTAAATTGGCGATTGACCTGTACGGTTCCGAAGAGGGCGCATTGGGCAAGACGTTAAAATTGAGCGGCCTTCCTTTCACCATCATCGGTATCTTTCGTGAGCGCGTCGACACCTTCGGACAATCCGAGGTGACCGACAACACGATGCTGATTCCATACACGGTGATCCGCTATTTTCAAGAGACGCCCTCAGTGAAGCAGATATTCTTTTCCGCCGCCGACGCCTCCCTGGTAGTTCCTATTACCGCGGAAGTGCAGCGCGTGATTCAATCGCGCCATCGTCCGGAATCGGTCTACAGCGTGCGCAACCTCACGCAACTCGTCACCGTCGCAGACAAGACAGCAAGCGCGATGACCATGGTATTGCTGGCGGTCTCTTTGGTTGTTTTGCTCGTGAGCGGCATCGGCATCATGAACATCATGCTGGCGACGGTGAGCGCGCGCATTCGCGAAATTGGGATACGCAAGGCAATGGGGGCAACGAACCGCGAAATCCGTTACCAGTTTCTGGCTGAAGCCATTCTCATCTCACTGATCGGCGGAGTGCTCGGCATTGTCATTGGACTGGCCATCCCCTTCTCGGTGCGGTTCTTCACGGACTACAGAATCCCCGTCTCCGGCCTCTCGGCCTTCATCGCCATCGGCGTTTCATCGCTGGTCGGAGTCTTATTTGGTACAGTGCCGGCCATCCGCGCCTCGCAGCTTGATCCGGTCGAAAGCCTCCGTTACGAATAAGTAAGACTGTTCAAATAGCTGTAGTCCCTCGGCGTTGCCCATCGACAAAACGCGTCGACAAAACATCGTTGGCAAACATCGGCGTGCGATACTGTTTCCCAATGAATCTCAGGCTTGATTCCAAAGTTGCCCTGATCACCGGAGGCTCGCGCGGCATCGGCGCTGCGGCAGTACGGGAATTTGTCGCCGCCGGGGCGAAGGTTGTTTTCAATTATCAGTCAGCGCAGGCTCAAGCCGATGCGTTAGTACGGGATCTCGGCGAGGCGGATTGCCGCGCCGTGAAGAGTGATCTTTCGACCACCGAAGCGGCGCGACAGTTGGTGGCCGCCACAGTCGCAGCTTTCGGGCGCCTCGATATTCTGGTCGCGAACCACGGTATCTGGCCTCCCGCCGATGCTCCGATCGACCAGATGTCTGACGAGCAATGGCACAAGACGATCGCCGTTAATCTTGATAGTGTTTTTGCCCTGGTCAAGCATTCTGTCGGACAAATGAAAAAGCAGAGCGCTCTCTCCGCAAAGCCATCTGCCAACGCCGAGAAGAACGAGAAGAAGAACGAGCAGAAGAAGAATGACCAGAAGAACACGGCTGCCCTTCCCGCAGCAGGCCACATCGTACTGATCAGTTCGACTTCGGCTCAGCGGGGGGAGGCCTTCCATTGCGATTATTCCGCGACCAAGGGAGCCCTGATCAGCATGGTAAAAGGGCTTTCCTCGGAGCTGGCACCTGACCGAATTTATGTGAACGCCGTGGCCCCAGGCTGGGTGGACACCGAAATGTCGGCCCCGGCGCTCAACGACCCGCCAACCCGCGACAAGATCTTTGGCTCGATTCCACTCGGCCGAGTGGGAACGCCAGAGGAGATTGCCGGCCCGATTCTCTTTCTGTGCACGAAGTATGCGGGCTTTATTACCGGTGAAATCTTTAACGTGAACGGCGGAGCGGTGTTGGTCGGCTAAATGGGGGCGGATGCCATGCGCGTTCGGTACAGCTAAAATCAGCTTTGGTGCTTCTAAGTTATTATCCATGTTCCGCTTAACGCCGTTCCGTTTAACGCCGTTCCGTTTAGCCCTAATTCTTATGGTGTCCGCCCTCAGCGCGGCGCAGAATCCGCCTGCTCCCTCCACAAGCCCGACGAACTCAACGACCCCAACGAACCCGACCAGCGGTGCTGTGTCTCTCAACCAGTCGGAGAACGCCAAGAAAGCCCGCACGCTCCTCGACCAGACGATCCAGGCGCTCGGAGGCGAGGCTTACCTCACCTACCAGAGCAAAGCTGAAACAGGACGCTATTATTCGCTCTACCATGGGCGCACCGAGAGCAGCGGGCTTCCATACAACTTCTTCCAGAAATATCCGGACAAAGACCGCTTCGAGATCATCCACCAGCGAAACATTTTTCTTCTCTACGGGACGGTCAGCGATGTCAATGTCAAAAACAAATCCGACATTGTCCTGATTCATAACGGAGACAAGGGATACGAGATCACCTATAAGGGAACGGCACCGCAAGATCCGATCGATCTCGAGAAGTATCTTCGCCGCCGGTCGCACTCGATGGACTGGCTCTTTCGCAAGTGGATGCAGGATCCCGAGATCGCATTGTTCTACGATGGCGCTTCGGTGGTCGACAGCAAAGAGACGGAGGGGGTGACGCTACTCAACCGCCAGAATGATTCCATCACCGTAAACCTGGATCAGAACACTCACTACCCAATCAAAATCAGTTATTCCTGGCGGGATCCAAACGATAAGCAGAAAAACACGGAAGAAGAAATTTACGACAATTACAAACTCGTGCAGGGAATCTGGACCGCGCATTCGATCACGCGCTACTACAACGGTGAGACATCGTTGCAACGTTTTGTGGCGAAAGCGAGCTACAACTTGAACCTTCCCGACTCCGCCTTTGAAGCCGCGGTTACCTAC
>JAYVCW010000077.1:0-5337 GCA_043749775.1 Acidobacteriaceae bacterium
TTTGCGGGCAATCGCTCGAGCGCAGCCTGTATCTGCTGTCGCGTTCGTTGTCCCAGCAAAGTGCCCTCCGGAGTTTCCGCGTTTGCCGGCAGATCAATCTCCTCACCGTCCTCATTTTGTAATGAAACCTGCGGGACCTTAATTCCCGAACGTGACGTGAGAAACGCATTCCGCAAAATGCGAAACATCCATGCTTTAAAATTTGTTCCCGGCTGGAAACCGGAAAAGCCCTTCAATGCGCGGATGTAAGCGTCTTGCACCAGGTCCTCCGCCTCGTGATGATCGCGTGTGAGCCAGTGGGCAAAGTTATATAGCGGCCGCAGCAATGGCAGCGCCTGCGCCGCGAACTCCTCGGATTGGCCGCTTTCATTCACCCTGTTCCAGACGAAACTCCCGCGACTCGGTCACCACACTTCGGTGAATAACTTGTGGCTTTCACTGTTTATTCCCACTGACCAAAAATTATTTTTCTCTCTATCCGGGAATTTTCTCGCGTGTACCTGGTTAATACGCCGAACGGAGGCTTTCATGAACGACAACACCAACGACAACCACATCAAGCACAACGACAGCACCGACGGCGTCGACCGCCGTGGATTCTTGAAATGTATGGCCTGGGCCGGCGCCGGGACACTCCTGGTTGTAGATGGCGGCGTGACCAAGTCATTTGCACTAAGCGATCTGCATCACACGCCCGCCAAAAACCTCAAGGGCGAGCTTAGTTTCGTCCAGATCAGTGACAGCCACATTGGCTTCAACAAACCAGCGAATACCGACGTCATCAGCACCCTGCGAACTGCGATTGACAAGATAAATGCCCTGCCTGCGCCGCCCGCATTCGTTCTTCATACCGGTGACCTCACTCATCTCTCAAAGGATTCTGAATTTGACACACTTGAGCAGAATCTCAAAGACATCAAGACGGACCGCATATTTTATGTGCCTGGTGAGCACGACGTCCTCACCGATGACGGCAAGCAGTACCGCGAACGCTTCGCTAAGGATTCGAACGGTAGCGGCTGGTACAGCTTCAACCATAGCGGCACGCATTTCGTCGGCCTCGTAAACGTGATGAACCTGAAGGCCGGCGGGCTTGGCAGTCTGGGTAATGACCAGCTTGAATGGTTTGAAAATGACGTCAAACACCTCAAATCGAGCACGCCCATCGTGGTCTTTGCGCACATACCGCTTTGGTCTGTATATCCAGAATGGGGTTGGGGCACAGATGACAGCGCGCAAGCTCTTTCCTATCTGAAGAAGTTCGGCTCAGTCACGGTGCTGAACGGACACATTCACCAGATCATGAAGAAGGTTGAGGGCAAGGTGACGTTCCACACCGCGATGTCCACTGCTTTCCCGCAGCCTGCGCCTGGGACCGCTGCATCGGCCGGCCCGATGAAGGTGGCGGATGACAAGCTGCACGGCCTGCTCGGCATCACCGATGTCAATGCAGTGCGCGGTAAACACTCATTGGCCATCATTGATTCCACGCTCGACGGCCAAATGGCTTCAGGAGGCAAGAAATGAAAATGGCTTTTCCCCGGTATATCCTTCTTTTGCTGGTCAACCTGATGACCATCGCCTGCGCGCAGTCCAACCCCGCAGTGCGTCCGATGGACGGTAAATCCCAAGCCGCGGTCCAACCCAGTTTCCAAGCGACAGTCCAAACCACGACCTATGAGATCAAGATTGACAACTTCAGCTTTACTCCCGCTGTCTTGGCCGTTCCCGTCGGCGCCACCGTCAAGTGGACGAACCATGACGACATTCCCCACACCATCGTTAGTTCTGACCAGAAATTCAAATCTAAACCTCTCGATACCAACGACTCCTTTTCATTTACCTTCGACCAGCCGGGCACCTATGAGCACTTTTGCGGACTTCATCCCAAGATGGTAGGCAAAGTGATCGTGGAGGCGAAAAAATAGCTTGAGCCCTTTTGATATCCGCTCAGTGCTGTTCGCAAAACACGCTCAGCACGTGGTGCTGATCCATTTTCCCGTCGCGTTGTTCGTCATAGGCGTAGCTTTTGACTTGGTCGGACAATTCACGAAGAACGCTCTCTTGGCGGCCGCCGCTTACTACAACGTGAGCGTCGCTTCGGTATTCACTCTGCCCGTGATAGCCACCGGCATCCTGGCGTGGCGATTTGCCCTTGATGGCGCTTCGATGAAAGGCATTCTTCTCTGGCATCTATTGTCGGCGTTAACAGTGAGCGTTCTGATCTGGACTATTGCTTACATCCACTCTCGCGCCCGCCGTCAAAATCTTCCGCCGTCCGCATATCGTTGGCCCCTCCAGGTAATCGCAGTAGGATTGCTCGGCTTAACCGCACATCTGGGAGGATTTCTCAGCGGCGTGAACCGTTGAACATCCCCACTCAAGCCAAAACGAGGCTTGGGTGGGCCATAGATATCAACGAATCCCTCCGAGAAACGCAGCATCCAAAAACGTAGAACTCCACAAATTTAAGGAGAAACTTATGTACGTCGTAATTGGAGCCACGGGTCACACCGGGCAAGAGACCGCAAACAGACTTCTCTTTAACGGGAAAAAGGTACGAGTTGTGGGCAGAAATCTGGATCACCTTAAACCGCTGGCCGCGAAAGGGGCCGAGCCCTTTGTGGCAAACGTAATGGATAAAGATTCCATTGCAAAGGCATTTGCCGGAGCGCAGGCGGTTTACGTAATGCTACCGCCGAATGAAAAAACGCAGGATTACCTTTCGGAGGCAGACCAGGCAACAGAGGCCTGCGCATTTGCCATTGAGAAAAATGGAGTGAAGCATGTGGTGTCGCTCAGCAGCATCGGTGCCGACAAAGCCGAGAAAACGGGACCGATTCTCGGCCTGCATCGACTGGAGGAGCGGCTGAATCGGATTGCAGGGCTGAATACGCTGCATCTGCGCGCTGCGTACTTTATGGAGAACACTTTGGGCCAGGCGGATGCCATTGCGCAGATGGGATCGACCGCGGGACCGCTGCGGCCTGAACTGAAATTTCCGTGCATTGCAGCGCGCGACATTGGTGATTTTGCCGGTGATGTGCTCTCGCGTCTCGACTTTGTCGGACACCAGGTACAGGAACTCCATGGAGAGCGCGACCTAAGCTATGGAGAAATTACCAGCGTGATTGGCAAAGCGATCGCGAAACTTGACTTGAAATATTTGCAGCTTGGGCCGGACCAATTCCGGGATACGCTCGTGCGCATCGGCATGTCAGCAAGCATTGCAGGCGCATTGGCCGAGATGGCGCAAGCCATGAATTCGGGACACGTGAAACCTCTGGAATCGCGTTCTCCGCGCAACACGACAAAGACTTCGTACGAGACGTTTGTCGCAGAAACCTTCCTGCCGATTTTTCAGAGTAAGCGAAAAGCGGCATAACTCTGTGCAATTCCTACTGATGAGGATGCCTTCCCGCACGGTGCGGGAAGGCATCTTTTTGCAGACAGGGCCTCTATTAGTAGCGATTGCGAAAAGATTTGCGTTCAGATTCCAACCGATGCCTATAGACTCTTCCAAACTCTGAACTTCTTAGTGGAGGATTCACCCATGCCTGGTGAAACGGTCTCATCGGAACACGCTGCCAGCCTGGTCGAATCCGGCATGTGGCTCGACTATGGTGTCGCTCTCTGTGAGCCCGATGCCTTCGATAGGGCTTTGGCTGCGCGGAAAGACGAATTGGAGAACGTCAAGATTCGCTCCTGCCTCTCGATGCGTCCGCGCGCCGTCATCGAAGAGGATTCCGAAGGCAAAAGTTTCCACCTTTTCAGTTGGCATTTTTCAAGCTACGAACGCAGGAAGCACGATGCCGGCCGCTGCAATTACACGCCCTTAAATCTCGGCGAGGTGCCGGATTATTACCGGCGGTTTCTTGATCCCATTGATATTGCCATCCTCCAAACCTGTCCGATGGATGAGGGCGGGTACTACAACTTTGGCCCGACTAGCGTTTGGCAACGCACAGTGGTCGAACGTGCGAAGCTCGTGATCGTTGAGATCAATCGTGAGATGCCGTACGCCTTCGGCCACGACAACGGAGTGCACGCGAGCGAGGTCGATTTCATCATCCAGGGCGATCACCAGCCTTGTCCGGAGTTACCGAATCCAGAGCCCAACGCAATCGACCGTGTTGTCGCCCGGCGCATTGCCGCCGAAGTCGAGGATGGCTCCTGTCTTCAGGTCGGAATTGGCGGCATGCCCAACGCCGTCTGCGCGTTGCTGATGGAAAGCGGCGCGAAAGACCTGGGAATTCATACGGAGATGCTGACTGACGGCCTTGCCCTGCTCTACCGTTCAGGCAGGGTGACTGGATCCCGGAAGACGTTGGATCCGCGCAAAGTTGTGTATACGTTTGCCGTGGGCTCACTGGCGCTTTACGCAACGACCAACCGGAACCCACACTTTTACTGCCACCCGGTGGACTATACGAACTCGCCCCACATGATCATGCAGAACGAAAAGGTAGTTTCCATTAACAACACCACTCAGATCGATTTGCAGGGCCAGGCAGCTTCAGAATCCGACGGCCATCGCCACATTAGCGGCACCGGAGGGCAGTTACAGTTCGTCCGTGGTGCGTATGCCTCGAAGGGAGGCAAGTCATTTATCTGTCTGTCGTCAGTTTATGAGAAGCGAGGGGAGCGACGCAGCCGCATCGTTTTTAATCTTACTCCCGGCAACATCGTCACCACACCGCGTTCGGATGTGATGTACGTGGTGACTGAGTTCGGGTTGGCGAATCTGAAGGGAAAGTGCGTGGCAGAACGAGCTATGGCAATCATTGCACTCGCCCATCCCGACTTCCGCGAAGGTCTGGAAAGACAGGCCTACGAAAACCGATTGATTCCACGCGGAGTTTCATTTGGCCTGTCGACGGTTCCCGTCTGACGATTCACACTAAGGAAAAATACAACCTTCCGCTCGTTGTATGGGATGTATAAGCACGGCTTCGGGGCCGAGGGTGCCCACGCTTCATAAATCGGGAAGCGTGGCGCACCCTCGCGCCGCAAGGATCAATTTTCCTGTGATTGAGTTACTGCTTCGTCTGGGCAGAAGCGACGGACGTGCTGCCGTCAGAACGCGGCGTCATGGAAACCACGATGTACTCACGATCCTTATTGTCGAGGTCTTCCACGCGGAGCACCATCTTGTCCTTCTGCATCCGGAATTGCGCCTGCTCGCCTATCGGCAGAAGCGCCGGATGCTTTTCATCGCGCGGCCGGATGCGATAGATCACTCGTTCCGATTGCAGCACATACTCCTGGCAGAGAAGCTCCTGCGTCTTCTTATGCCCGGCATCGGTGCCGAGCACCTCGCCGGCAAAAGTCTTCGCA
>JAYVCW010000078.1:0-2448 GCA_043749775.1 Acidobacteriaceae bacterium
GTAGATGCGGAAGTCAGACTCCACACCCGGTTTCGTTTGATCTGCAGCGCGGGCACTAATCGCCGCCGAAGCTACTTTTTTAGGCTCGCCCATCGATCATCTTTCCCCAATGCGGTTACTAAACCGATTTCTTGCCGAATGCATAGTTTACAGTTCGGAAGCGGTCGACCGCACTGCACGCAACATTGGGACATGTGAGTGCACAGCTACGGAAAATAGATCGGTGGAGAAGCTTTCGAGAGACGGGTAGAGCGGCAGCTTATTGGAGCGGCGGGCGCCAAGCCCTTCGGGTCTTGGGGAAGCGGTTGCTCCACCGAAGCCTGACGTGAGCTAATTAATCGAAGGAATGAGAGCTACTCCTTGAAGGCGGAATTCTGGTTGTCATTGGAGTGAGACTGGTGAGCGCGGTAGGAATCGAACCTACAACCTACTGATTAAGAGTCAGTTGCTCTGCCAATTGAGCTACGCGCCCGCTGCGAATGCAGGGTGAGGACAGACTTTGATTATAACATTCGGAGCGAACTCCACTGTGAGCAACCCCTACGCCGAGGCTGCTTCCCGGCCGCGCTCTGTCGATTCAGAAGCGGGTCTGCGCAGCGGTACAACTTCGATGCCCGCCTGCGGTGGTCGGCGCTCAAGCGTTCCGATGACGGGGCGGTCTAGCATCCCGGGAGCGGACAGCGATACGAAGCGATCTTCGGTCCAGAGGGCTTCGATCATGCGGCGTTCCCACGGTCGCAGGACGGATTGCGGGAGAGAACAAAAATTACGGAATGTCCACAGAAGGACGACGCGCTGCAAAAACGTAGGCTGCAGATAGCGTGGGCCGATGGGCGTTTCAAGTGCAAGAACGCCGCCGGCGAGTTTTCGAATCAACATAAACTGACTTACCTGGGGAGACTGCTGGTTGTCTCTTGTTTTTTTGAGTGGCCAATTATTGCATCGTCCGTGACCAGATTGAAAGATGTTTGTACAAAATATTTCGTTGGCTCTCAACGCGTTCGAATAGTGATGGATGTTGGTCGAAACAACTCGACTGCTACTTTCGCAAGGGCCACCGGAAAGCTTAAGGACTCAATTTCCACAGAGAGGTTGAAGGCTGCGAGGTCGATTCATCAAAAAATTCATCAAAAAATAGCGGGCGAAATCAGATCAGCTCCGGCAAAACTTCAATGCGATCGAGAGTCGCGGCGACGCCGACGCGGTTGTCCTTCGACTCTTCTACGCGGACGACCGACGCCTCGCATAGAGTCCAGCCTCCCGAGCCGAACCCTAAGCCGGGCGGGAACATTACAACTAGCTCCAGCTTCGAACCGGGATTCAGTCCGGACTCGGAATAGAGGAAGATGCCGGAGGAACTGAGATCGCGAGTGAGTCCCGCGTGTTCAGCGCCTTCGTGACGAACTTTGACCGGGACGCGAACCGGTGTGCGTGAGCCGGTGCGGCGATCCGAAGTGGTGTGCTCGGGCATGTTTTTGGAAGTGTACTCCAGATTGGGAGGAAATCGCAGCGGCTAAGAGGCAGTAAACTATTTAAGAAGTCGTTGCGGGTACCATAAGGGGATTTGCGAAAGGTCAATGGCTAGCGGCGATCGCCGACTCCGTCGGTTGACATGGTTTCGATTGACATGGTTCCGATTAACATGGTTCGCGATCTCGTTCGGACTGCTATTTTCTTCGGCCATGTCCCAGACGATACCGAATAATTCCGAGCACCCGGCGCGGGCTGCAGCTTCGACCTCCGAAGAAGTTGCGTTCACTGACGTAACTGCCACGCTGGGGATCAATTTTGAGTACGTCGCATCACACACAACGAAAAAATATCTGATAGAAACCATGGGGTCTGGCGTAGCGCTCTTCGACTACGACAATGATGGGCGGCTAGATATTTTTGCGGTCAACGGCGCACCACTCAGCGATCCCACTCCGAGAGGAACCGTCCCAAAGAAGATGGAGCCAAAGGATTGATTTACAACGGCGAGGATGACAAGGTGGTGTATTCAACCGGATGGGTTCTCTTCGATGAGAATGATTCCACCAAAGTTCTGGCGCGTTCCGATTCCCCGACATTCGGAACTTGCCCCATCTTCTCCCATTCTTTCTCGGGCGCAAAAATTGTATTTGTGGAAGGGATGGTCCGGGACGGCAGCCGCTTTCTGTTTTACTACGGCGGTGCTGACAAAAACGTCGGCGTCGTATCCGCGCCGGTACTCTGAAGAAAATTTCCTCGGCACCGAGCCCGACGATTAAAGACGATTAAAAATGAACAACGAATCCGGCGTGGTAGTTGCAGTAGACATTGGCGGGACAATGGTCGCGACCGGACTGGTCAATGCCGAGGGCAAAATTCTATCGCGATACCGGGCCCCGATGCTCACCACGGGAGCTCCGTCGAAAGGCCTCGACGCGGTTCGAACTGCGATTCGCGGACTTTTTGCTGACGAGGTCG
>JAYVCW010000079.1:0-15754 GCA_043749775.1 Acidobacteriaceae bacterium
TGATCCCAACAACGCGAGAACCGCGACCTCCGACGACGGTGGCCGAACCTGGAAGCTGACCAGCGCTCCGCCTGTTACCGGAGCTATTTTTGGATTGAGCTATGTCCGCGATCTCGGGCGTCGGCATGTTCACGGCCACGGTCCTGGTAACGGTCTTGGTAACTATGCATTCGATGATGACGATGCCTCGCGAGCGGTGGTGATCACTGCCAATGCCGGAGGCGCCGCATGGACTCCTGACGAAGGGAATACTTGGTTTGCGCTTCCCGGAGTCACCGGCTACTGGGCGGTTGCGTTCGCGAGTGCACACGATGGATGGCTCGTCGGAGTCAACGGCACCATTCTCAAAATCAGTTTTTAGAAACCCAACCCGCGTCATGTGGGGCCCGAGGTCCGGTAAGGAAGTCCGGCGAGAAGTCCGGGCGCCCGAAGTCCGCTGATTGGATCGCAATGCTGAATCTCCGCGGGGCCTAAATTCCATGCGTGCGAATTCGGTTACGAAATTCCCGCGAGCGCCACGCTCTTCGCGCCGATCGCCGTTTGCTACCTTTGGCGACAGCGTGCTACCATCGATACGTTAATAAAACAAAAAAGAGACAGGAGTGCTACAGGTAAGTGTTAGCCAGAGAGCAAAAGCAAACCGTCGTTGACACGTATCGCACACACGCTACCGATACTGGTAGTCCGGAAGTTCAAATTGCGCTATTGAGCGAACGTATCGGTCAATTGACGGAACACTTCAAGACGCACCAGAAAGACCATGGCTCGCGCCGCGGACTTCTCATGATGGTGAGCCGGCGCCGAAGCCTGCTCGACTACCTGAAGAAGTACGACTCGGAACGGTATAAAACCGTTATTTCCAAGCTCGGCATCCGCAAATAAGCGCGACCGGTTCCGTGCGGAATCGGTCTTCACTACTCCCGAGAGCCTTAGCAAAGTGCGTAACCCAACCGCCGCCTGGTACCCGCCTGCCCTACGCGTATCCCGCGCCCGCGCGTGTGCCTTCCTGCCCCTACAAAAAGGATGAATATCTATGAAGCCTGAATCCACAAAAGTTTCCGTCGAAATCGCGGGCGGAAAACTACTTACGATTGAGTCTGGAAAATTAGCGAAACAAGCGGGCGGCTCTGCCGTTGTGCGATTTTGCGATAACGTGATTCTCGCCGCCGCCACCGCCAACCCCGAGCCGCGCGTCGGTATCGATTTCTTTCCCCTCACTGTTGATTATCGCGAATACACTTACGCGGGCGGACGCATTCCCGGCGGATTCATTAAACGCGAAGGCAGAATGAGCGAGCGCGAAGTTCTTACCAGCCGCCAGATCGACCGGCCGGTCCGTCCAATGTTTGCCGAAGGTTTTAAAAACGAAACGCAAGTCATTGCATTTGTCCTCTCCGCCGATACCGAAAACGATCCTGATGTCTGCGGCATCAACGCCGCTTCAGCCGCATTAACCATCTCTGACATTCCATTTTTGGGCCCGATCGGCGCGCTTCGCGTCGGACTCGTCGACGGCCGCTTCATCGCCAACCCCACCTACACGGAAATGCGCGATGGCCTCTTAAACATCATGGTTGTCGCCACCTCTGAAGCGATCGTGATGATCGAATCGGGCGCCAAAGAAGTGAAGGAAGAAACGGTTGTCGACGCGATTGAATTTGCGCACACCGAAATCAAGAAAATTTGCGCAGCCATCAACGAACTGCGTGAGAAGGTTGGAAAGCCGAAGCGTAAAGTCACTGCTCCCGAATTCGATGAGAAGTATTACAAGAGCCTCGATTCGAAAATCGGCAAACGCCTCGCCGAGAGCCTCGACACCAAGAAGCATCCGAAAGCCGTGAGCCACGAACTTGTTCGTTCGCTCGAAAAGGAATTGCTGGGAGCGATTCCGGCTGAAGACCTCGAAGGCAGAGCAAAGTTGAAAGAGTATTACGAGAAGATGCGCGAGCGTATCTTCCGCGATCAGGTGATCGATCACAAACGGCGGCCGGATGGACGCGAGTTCGACCAGATTCGCGAAATCTGGATCGAAGCTGGAGTCCTTCCACGCGCGCACGGCAGCGCCGTCTTCACTCGCGGCGAAACGCAAGCGCTTGTGACCACCACTCTCGGTACAAGCGACGACATGCAGCGCCTGGAAGGGTTTCAAGGCGAGGCCAAAAAGCGCTTCATGCTTCACTATAACTTTCCGCCGTTCTCGGTTGGTGAAGTTGGATTTATGCGTGGAGCTGGCCGTCGCGAAATCGGACATGGCGCTCTTGCCGAGCGTGCCGTTTCGGCCGTCCTCCCTTCCGAAGAAAACTGGCCCTATGCGATGCGCGTCGTCTCCGACATTCTGGAGTCGAACGGGTCGTCATCCATGGCGACCATCTGTGGCGCATCAATTTCTTTAATGGACGCTGGCGTTCCGCTTAAGGCTCCAGTCGCGGGCGTTGCCATGGGCCTGGTGAAGGAAGGCGAGAAGTACGCAATTCTCAGCGACATCGCCGGCGCGGAAGATCACTACGGCGACATGGATTTCAAAGTCGCCGGAACAAAAGACGGTATCACCGCATTGCAAATGGATATCAAGGTTGCGGGCATTACTTCGCAGATCATGCGCGAAGCGCTCGCCCAGGCACAGCGTGGACGATTGTTCATCCTCGAAAAAATGGACGAAGTTCTTACCGAGGGTCGCGTCAAAGTTTCGAGCTATGCGCCGCGCATCTACACCCTGCAGATACCGGTCGACAAAATTCGCGACGTGATTGGGCCGGGCGGCAAGATGATTCGCAGCATCATTGAGCAGACCGGCGTAAAGATCGACGTCGAAGATTCCGGCAAAGTGAATGTTGCTTCGAACGATGAAGTTTCGGCGAACAAGGCTTTGCAGATCATTCGCGATCTGACCGCGTCAGCCGAAGTAGGGAAGACCTACCTTGGAAAAGTCAGTCGCCTTGCGGATTTCGGCGCGTTCGTCGAAATTCTTCCCGGACTCGACGGATTGCTCCACATCAGTGAAGTTGCCGAGCATCGCATCAAAGATGTTCGCGACGAACTGAAAGAAGGCGATCAGGTTCTCGTCAAAGTACTGGCGGTCGAAGGCAATCGCATCAAGCTGTCGCGCAAAGCGATTCTGAAAGAGCAGCGCGCGAAGATGGGTGGCCCACCTCTGCCTTCAGAGGGAGGCGAGGGTAGTGGTTCCGCTCCCGAGATGTCCCATAGTGCATCGTCGCAAGGAACGCCGGTGGCAGTGATTGAAGGCGGAGCCGATTTCGATGCCGACGATGAGCCGAACTTTAATCGCGTGGATGGAGTGGGTGTTTCCGTCGAAGCCGGCGCAGCCCGTCCTGAAGGCGGTGGCCGCGAAGGCCGTGAAGGACGCCCCAGTGGCGGAGGCGACAAAAATCGTCGTCGGCGCGGTCGTGGTGGGCGCGCTCCGGGAGGCGGTTCAGGCCACGGCGGCGGTGGTGGTCACTCCGGCGGTGGTGGCCATTCCAGTGGAGGCGGCGGTCGCGGACGGAGGTAGGCTTCATCGTAGCCTCTAACCGAACTGTAAAATTGAAATTAAGGCCGCAGAGATGCGGCTTTTTTCTCGTACCCTAATTTAGAGTGCCGCTGAAATATCTGCATTATGAGTTAGGGATCCTCCAGCAATAGGCTAGAAAGAAAGTCGCTTGAAGAGGTTTTCGGGAATGTGCTCTACTGCCGCCATCACGAAGCGCCATATCTTCGGAGTGTAAAGGATATCTGGAGAACGGCGCTCGAGCGCCTGCGCAATCTCCCGTCCGACACGCTCCGGATCAGCAAAGCGCGTGGTGTTGGCCATATGATCCGTCATAGCGGTGCGTACCGGCCCGGGCTTAATCGTGATTACCCGTACACCTGCGGGGTGAAGTCGACTCCGAAGTCCCTGTAAAAATAACGACAGCGCGCCTTTGGCGGAGCCGTATACGTAATTCGAGCGTCGTCCGCGGTCCCCAGCGACAGAGGTGATGGCCGCGATGCAACCGGTGCGGCGGCGCTCGAGATCGGCGGCAAAAATGGTTAAGAGTGCGGCGGCGCTAACGAAGTTGGTATTCAGTTCAGCAAGCATCGCATCGACGGATGCCTCCGACTGTTCTTGATCTTGCATGGTGCCATAGGCAAGCAACACCGTATCGAAATCAAAAAAATGCTGGCGGATGAAGGCAAAAATATTTTCGTGACTTTGCATCGAGGCCAAGTCGGCGGAGTATGCCAGCACTTGCCGCGCCCCTCGAATCGACAGATCGGCCTGCAACTCAGACAGGCGTTCCGGCGAACGCGCGATGAGAAGAAGTTCGCAACCGCGTTCTGCCAGTTTTCTTTGGACCTCAAGTGCAATACCCGAGGTCGCACCGAGCACAACAACTTTCTTCAAGCTCCCCGGCTTGAGCGCGGCGTTCGTGGTGCTCTCTGTCAATGCAACACCAGCCGACATAATTTATTGCGCCCCCGTGACGCGCCGCCAAAGCGATGATGACATTTTTGGATCGATATAAGGGACGAACGAACGCCACCGCGGGAACGACCCCTCAAACATAGCAGGGCTCATGCGCGCATCCTTCGCGGGATAAATCGCTCCGCCGCTCTGCTGCACGACTTCATCCAGCGAGTCCATCAGTCTCAGAGTTTTCTCTCCGTGCATGGCAAAATCGAGCGCGACCGTAATGCCGGGACGCGCAAACGACAACATTCCCGAGGGTCTCGCGTTGCCGAATTGTTTCAGAACGCCAAGAAAAGAGCCCATTCCGCTGCGAGCGATGCGCTCGAGCAATTCGCCAACCGCGTCGATATTTTCTGTTGGAATCACGCACTGGTATTGCAGGAAGCCATGCTTCCCGTAGAGAAGATTCCACCTTCCGATCGAATCAAGAGGAAAAAAGAAAGAATCGTAAGCGACGACTGTCGCGCCTTTTCGAGCCGAGTGCATCTTGAAATAAGAGGCATTGAACGCTTTTATCGAGTGTCGGTTCAGCATCCAGCCGGGGAGAGCAAACGGCACGCTGGGGCCGCGTTTTCGTCGAACCTCCGCCCCTCGCGCCGCGGCATGATTGCCACGAAAGAAAATTCCCCTGGGACTCTTTCCGGCGAAACAATCGAGCCACGCAACGGTGTATTCGAAGCGGCCGTCGCTCTCCCGGCTAAGATCAAGAAATGCGTCCAGCGTTTCGAAAGGAACTCGCTCCGAGTTGATCCAAGGACCGGCAACAGGCCGCAACTGAATGTCAGCCCACGCGATCACTCCAGTTAGCCCGAGGCCGCCGATGGTTGCATGGAGCAACTCCGTATTTCGCGCGTCGAAATCGTTGCAAAGAAGAAGACCGCGATCCGAACGATGGAGCGCTAGCTGGTGAACATGTGCTCCGAACGTGCCAGCGCAGTGGTGATTCTTGCCGTGAACGTCGTTAGCGATGGCTCCACCGACCGTAACAAAACGCGTCCCGGGCGTAACCGGCAGGAACCACCCTTTCGGTAAAAATATGTCGATGATCTCCGATAGAGTGACTCCGCTTTCGCAGCGTGCGACGCCAGTCGCCTCATCAAAACCGAGGATGCGGTTCAACCGTCGACAGTCCACGAGCTCGCGTCCATCATTAAGGCAGGAGTCGCCATAACTTCGCCCAAGGCCGTGCGGCAAAAGCGAACCCGCGGAAGCGCTGCTCAGAATGCCGGGAATCTGATCGTTCCACGAAGGCCGATGAATATGCCGATGAACCGTCTTCGGGTAACGCCCCCACGACAGCGTCTCCCCCGTAGTGCTTGACACAGAAGGTTTTTTGCGGAGAGTGGCGGCTGATTGGCTCGACATAGTGGGACTATTCAGTAAAGCTACGTTCAACGAGACCGAGAATCTAGCCTCGAGTTTGGTTCTACCAGTTGAGATGAACCATGCTCGCGGCGATAACCAAAGAAGAAACAAAACCTACCGCATAGCTCACCCGGTCACGAATCGCAAGCGTGACGGGATCTTCCCTTAGTTCCCCGCGATGGGCCATGAGCCAGGTTCGGCTCAACCAGTAAAGAACGATTGGACACAGTAAAAATAGAAAATCTGGCGAAGAATAAAGAGCTAACACATCCTGGCTGTGAACGTACAGACTGAAAATCACGACAGCGGAGAAGCTGCTGCCGACGCCGAGACTGAGAAGAAGCTCCCGATCGCCGGTGCGATAGCCACGGCCTGAATTTCCTTTTTTGACCAGATCGCTCGCATGGAGCAGTTCTGAATAGCGTTTCGCCATCGCTAGACTGAGAAAGAAAAACATGGAGAACGCCAGAAACCATTGTGATAACGGAGTAGATGAAATTAAGGCTCCGGCAAGTATTCGAAAACTGTAAAAACTCGACAGAACAAATACGTCGAGCAAGGCTACTTTCTTCAGATAAAGCGAGTAGAGCATAGTCAGCGCCGAATATCCGAGCAAAGCGAGACCGAATTTAATTTCAAGAAGAAAGCCAAAGCCCAGCGCCGACGACAGCAAAATGACGGAAGCGATCAAACCTTCAGGAATCGAAATATCGCCGGCGGCAAAGGGACGCTCTTTTTTCCATGGATGCTCGCGATCAGAGTGAAGGTCGAGCAGATCGTTGAGAATATAAAGTCCGGAAGCGCAGAGACCATACAACACGAACCCCGTAAATGTGCGGAGCACCGATGGGACCGCCAGCTTGTGCGACAACGCAAGCGGGAGGAAAAGCAACAGATTTTTTGCCCAATGATGGCCTCGTAAGGCGTTGATCCAGGTGCGGCAAAATGTCTTGAACGGCGCGCGTGACTCCAACACGGTTCCCGCGACACTTGATACGGCCGCGGCTTGCCGAACTCGTGCTTCGTTGCCGACCACGTACGCCGAGCGCGCCTTGCCCCATACCTCGAGGTCGGCGGCGGAGTCCCCCATATAATCGAAGCCCGTATCCTGAAAATGCCGGGCCAGAAAGTTTGCCTTGTTGCTACCTTTCAAGTTGAACTGCCCATCGCTCGAATACACCTCGTCAAAGAGGCCGAGGTAATTCGAAACCGCGAACGCAACCTTCTGATCCGCTGCAGTAACAAGAGCGATGCGGCGCCCGCTCCGCTTTTCTTCCTTGAGGAAGTCGATGACTTGCGAGCGATAAGAGAGTCGCGAAGCATGAAGCTCAATTCTTGCCGCGACTTCCTGCTTTACAAAAGCACGGCCCTTGATCAGCCAGAAGGGAATCCAAAATAGCGCCAGGGGTTGACTTTTGAGAAGAAGAAGAACGCACTCCCACAAGACATTTCCACGAATCAGAGTGCCGTCTAGGTCGACGCACAGAACCGGCCTGGTAGTTTTCGCGACCTGTGTTCCCGTGGCCGGTGCCATACAAAGATCGTCGCATAAAGGCAAGTGCCCGACATCAATACGGCACGCACCGACGTAACCTGAGTAACATGCGCTCATCGTGACCGAAGAATACTATGGCCGTATCTGGCGCGAACCTACCTGCGTCCGGATATCGACCCAATGGAGCATCCCCAAACATCCGCCGAATCGGGCGTTCTAGAGTCGCTGGCGACATACCTGCGGCGGGCGGAAATATTTCTGCCCCTACTCGGTTTGATCACGTTCGTCGTCTACAGCGGCACTCTTTCTTTTGATTTTGTCTGGGACGACTGGCCGCAGATCGTAAACAGCCCGATCATCCGTTCATGGAGCAATCTGCCACGAGCTTTTGGAAGCGATCTCTGGTATCACGTAGCGCGGCACCAGGTATATTACCGGCCATTGTTCGTGGCTTGGTCGATGCTGAACTACGCATTATTCGGTTTGCGCCCTTGGGGATGGCATCTGGGGGCGGTCGTGCTCTATGTAGGAGCGGTCCTGTCGGTTTTCTGGCTTGCGCGCAAGCTGGGATTGGAATACTGGACGGCGGCCCTGGCAACGCTGATTTTCGCACTTCATCCGATTCACATCGAGTCAGTAGCCTGGATTTCCGCAGCTTCGGACACCATGGTCGCGATGTTTGCCGCGCTCGCCTTTGTGGCTTTTTTGAACGGACGACTCCCGGCCGGAAACAAGAAGGTTGCATGGCACCTTGCCTCCTTGGCTCTCCTGATGTGCGCTTTACTGACGAAAGAGATGGCAGTGGCCTTCACGGCGCTGGTGGCCATGTATGCGTGGCTCAATCCCGTGGATGAAGATAAGCGCGCGTCATGGGCACGGAATCTGCGCGGGGCAGCTCTTGAATCGATTCCATATGCCACAGTGACTTTAGCGTATGGGTTGTTGCGGAAGTATGCGTTGCTGAACTCCGGCGGTCAATTCGATACCGGTCACGATGCACTGGATGTTGCTAAAACCTTGCCGCTGGTACTGGGTTCTTATCTTCGTCACCTGCTGTTTCCAGTCGGGCTAACAGGGCTCTACTACACCCCTTATGTTACGAGTGAAATCTTTAAACACATCATTTTGCCATCCGCGGCCTTGGGTGCGGTATCGGTGGGCTTGTGGTACTGGAACCGGCGTGAGAAAAACTCCACGGTTGCATTCGCCGCATGGTGGTTGTTGCTGGGACTAGCTCCGGCTCTGTACTTGCCGAACTTCAGAAACGGAGACTTTGTTCGCGACCGCTACATTTATTTACCTTCGATTGGGTTCGCAATTTTGGCGGCCAA
The DNA here is from genome assembly GCA_043749775.1 of Acidobacteriaceae bacterium. Taxonomy (GTDB): domain Bacteria; phylum Acidobacteriota; class Terriglobia; order Terriglobales; family Acidobacteriaceae; genus Acidiflorens. The sequence goes on from JAYVCW010000079.1 coordinate 8,639, forward strand.
AGGATTACGCCTGCTGCCATCCATGCGGGCATGGAGTGCAAAGAGTCTGCAGGTAGGCGCGACGGTAGCGCTATGTAGCTTCTACGTAGTGGCATCACTGTCTCAACAAGTGTACTGGGGAAGCGGATTTCTAGTGCTGCTGCGAGGCCAGAGCCTGTACTCGCGAAGCCCGGTTGTGATGGTTGGCTTGGCTAATGAATACAGCGAGCGGGGCGCTCACGATAAGGCGATTGAGTTGGCGCAGGAGGCCGTTCGAGAACATCCGGAACATGTCGAAGCCCTACAAGCCCTGGCGGAGACGAATATCCGCGCCGGTCATTTCGAAGAAGGGCGGACTTGGTTGGAACGGTTTCTAGCAGCTAACCCGGACTTCCTGAAGTCGGAGACCGGCATGGCAGCGGTGGCCGGGATGTATGGACAGATGGGCGATTTTGATCGCGCGCTTGCTTACTGCGACAAAATTCTGGCCAAGGATCCGAATCTTTATTCGGCGTTGTACAACTGCGGAAATACTCACATGCTGGCCGGCAAATATGCCGAGGCGGAGCGCTTGCTCTCTCAGGCAATCGAGGTCGTCCCGCAAGACGCGGCGCCGAAACACTACCTGGGCCGTACGCTTCTACAGGATGGACGGAATCAGGAAGCGCAGCCTTATTTGGAGGCGGCGGTGGCCATGGACCCGAAGGTTTGGGACTACCACTACTGGCTGGCGAAGTCGCTGGAACGAAGCGGAAATATCGCTGCGGCGCGGGCAGAGTATCGGCAAGCCTTGCGACTAAACCAGAGCAGCACTGAAGTCCGGCTTCGCCTGATGGCGCTGGAGGGAAGGTGAACACGCACAACGACGATGCCCAGATCCAAAGTCGCCAAGCCCAAGGTCACAGGAATGAAGGCCAGTCCCGCGGCGCAGCAGCGCAAACGGTTCCGAGTGTTGAACTAATCCTCAGGGAAGTGGATTCCGATAAGCCAATAACACATGCTTCGCAAGCGCTTCCGGCGATGTTTTCAAGAAGTGACCCGCCGGCTCGCCTGCTCGTTCTTTGCCTTCTAATGCTTATCGCTGGAACCTACGTAGGCGTCCGGGTCAATCGGAGCTGGATTGCTGTCGATGATGGAATTCTGGCCCAGAGTGCTGTGCGCGTTCTTCAAGGCCAACTTCCACATAGTGATTTCGTTGAAATTTACACGGGCGGTCTCAGCTTCGTTCACGCCGCAGCCTTCAGGATATTCGGAGTCAATCTGCTGTCCCTGCGGATTTGCGTATTTTTATTTTTTCTGACCTGGGTACCCGCTCTCTATTACATTGCCCTGCGCTTCACGCCTCCCTTCGCCGCCGGACTGGTTGCGCTCTTGGCCATTGCCTGGAGCTTTCCGAACTATGAGGCTGCAATGCCATCCTGGTACAACCTGTTTTTCGCTACCTTCGGTGCAGCGGCTTTGCTCCATTTCATCGAAGTGCGGGGACGGCGTTGGCTGTTCATCGCGGGCCTCTGCGGCGGAATCTCAATTCTTATCAAGGTCATCGGGTTCTACTACATCGCCGGCGTTCTGCTGTTCCTGGTATTTCTGGAACAGGGAGACAATCAGGAACTGCGAACGGAGAACAACAGCTGGGGTTACCGCCTATTCAGCGCGAGCGCATTGCTCGCATTTCTGGCTACCCTTATTTATGTCTTGCACAGCCGGCTTGCGGCCGGAGAGTTCTACCATTTCTTGCTGCCATCGCTCGCAGTGGTTGGAATGATTCTGCTGGGTGAACGGAAGACTGGCGCTGGAAACAAGGAGCGCTTTGCCGCACTCCTGCGCCTGGTGATCCCGTTTATTTGCGGTGCAATAATTCCTATCGTCGCCTTCCTGATTCGCTATGTACTAGCGGGCTCGGTAGTCGGCTTCTTATCTGGAGTGACTTCCAGCGCAATCGCCCACGCGAGAGACCTAGCCGTGGCCAGGCCGGCCCCGCCCCAGTACATTGTGGCCGCCCTGCCGCTGGTGGCGCTCTTGGCCGCTGCTATGTTCTGGAAGCAGTTTCAGGGAAAGATTGTCGGGGCGGCCGTCGCCCTGTTCGCCGTCGTCGTCGTTGTGCGAGCCACCCGCTCGGAGTTCGTCTACTCCGGGGTGTGGTTTTCGGTGGCAATGCTGACGCCAGTGGTCGTTGCGGCAGGCGTGGCTTCAATTTTTGGGATGCGCTCGCGAGATGGCGTGTCGAAACTCCAGCGGGAGCGACTGGCATTGTTGGTGGCGTTGGCCGCTACCTGCACTCTTGTGCAGTATCCGTTTCCCGTCCCCATCTATCTTTGCTACGCGTTGCCCCTGACTCTGCTGGCTTTAGTAGCCATTGTCACAACAGTCCGAAAGGAGCGTGGGACATACGTTCTCGCTTCGCTAGTAGGGCTTTACCTTACATTTGCGTTGGTGAGCATGATTCCCCTTCATATCGCCGAATATTCCCATGCTTTCGGCCCCAGGGACGTGCTCCGCGTCCCGCGCGGAGGTCTGGAGATTGAAGATGAGCCCTTTTTCGAGAACCTGACAATTTTCTTGCAGCAGCATGCCCCGAACGGCTTGTTGTACGCGGGAAATGACTGTCCGGAGCTTTACTTTCTAACCGGACTGAAGAACGTTACCCGCGATGATAATGGCGCGCCGCCCGACGAAGTGCTGAAAGCAGCACAGTCCACCGATGTCAAGGTTATGGTCATCTTCGAATCCCCTTACTTTCCATCGGCAGAAACTAATCCTGAGGTCCGCGCCGAGGTGATCAGGAGATTCCCTTACACCGCCCGCTTCGGAGTCTTTCATGTGTTCTGGAGAGAGTAAGAGCATGCGAAAAATAACTGAGCACAGCGCAACGACGAGGCAAGGCGGGACTGGAGACCTCAGTGTCGAAATTCGTATGCGAGAAACGATTGGAGCGGCTAGTGATGCGGGCTCCGGACCTGACCCTGTTCAAAAAAAGACTGGAAGCCCGATTGTACGAATCGCTGTGCTGGCAGCAGTGATGCTGATTGCGGGAACCTATACCGCGCTCCACATTGGCAAGGGATGGGTTGCGGCCGACGACGGCACACTTAGCCAAAGCGCGCTCAGGGCGATGCAAGGGCAGCTTCCGCACACAGATTTCGGAGAGATTTATACGGGTGGATTGAGTTTCATTCATGCCTTGGCCTTCCGTGTATTCGGCGTGAATTTGATGTCGCTGCGTTTTTGTGTTTTTCTTTTTTTCCTTGCCTGGCTGCCGGCGGTGTTTTACATTGCGAACCGATTTCTCTCGCCGATCGCCGCGGGTTTCATCACCCTGCTAGCCGTATCGTGGAGCTACCCAAATTATCCGGCTGCGATGCCCTCCTGGTATAACCTGTTTTTCGCGACCTTTGGAGCGGCCGCGCTGTTGCGTTACCTTGACGTCCGCAAACGGCACTGGTTGTTCCTGGCGGGAGTCTGCGGCGGGGCTTCAGTTCTGATCAAAATAATCGGCGCCTACTATATAGCCGGCGCCTTTTTATTCTTCGCTTTTCTGGAGCAGAGCGAGAGCGCTAGTAGTACGACCAAGGCCAATAGTTGGCTGTATCGGGCATTCAGTGCCACGTCTCTCCTGGTGTTTTTAGGAGTTGTACTTCAACTTCTTCGCGGAAAACTTGCATCCGCGGAGCTGTACAATTTCTTCCTGCCGTCCGCCGTGATCGTAATTCTGTTGCTTTGCGGTGAACGCGAGGTAACATCAGGCAACGCCAGCCGGTTCAAGACAATCCTGCAAATATTGACACCGTTTTTGGTCGGGATATTCTGCCCCATAGCAATCTTCCTCATTCCTTATGCGCGAGTGGGGGGCGTATCGCGGCTTTTATCCGGGACCTTTTCGAGTACCGCTTCTCACATTGCCGATCTTGGCGTCGTGCGCCCAGTTCAAGCCAGCGAGGCGATCTGGTTGCTCCCAGTCATCGCTATCGTAGCGGCCGCCATGTTCTGGGACAAGTTTCAGAGCAAAGTTGTGGGGGTGACGCTTCTCGGCGGCGCGGGTGTCATTGTGTTCCGTGCGACGCAAGTTTTCGATATCGCTTTAAAGATTTGGCACACGGTCGCGGTGCTTACTCCCATCACCGTGTTGCTTGGAGTGTTGCTCATTTGGTCCCAGCGAAAGACCGGCGCTCAAAGTAAGCTTCAGCGGCAGCAAGTAGCGCTCCTGATTTCGCTCGCTGCTACTTGCAGTCTTGTTCAATTCCCGTTTTCGGCGGCGATCTACCTGAGCTACATGGTGCCCCTCACGCTTTTGGCGATCGTTGCAATCGTCTCAACCGGAAAGACTCAGCCAGGAACATTGGCTTTGACTGCGGTCGCCGGTTTCTATCTCGCCTTTGCCGTCGTCATTCTGGTTCCACTCTATATCTACGGAACCACGTGGATGGTCGGCCCGATGCACACGATGCACTCAGCCCGCGCCGGCGGGCTAAAAATAGAGGAAGCCGTGTTCTTTGACGACCTTTCGCAATTTCTCAAGGAGCACAGTCCGAATGGACTAATGTTTGCAGGAAATGATTGTCCCGAATTATATTTTCTTTCAGGACTGAAAAATGTCGCCTATGACGATACAGGAGAGCCGCCGCAGGCGATCCTCGACGCTATACAGGCCGAGGATCTGAACTTGGTGGTAATCAATGATGCGCCCTTTTTCCCGGGCGCCGCGATGCAGCCAGAAGTAAAGGCCGAGGTAACAAAGCGATTTCCTCACAGTACGCGCTTCGGAATCTTTCACGTATTCTGGAAGCGCTAGTCTAAGCGGTGGATGCTCGCTTCGAACCTTCCCTCCACAACATCAGGTCGCGTATTGGCCGCTTAACGAATTCCGGCACGAAAAGTTTCATCAGGCCGCCGGCCAAATTCAATATCCCTGTTACGCCCCTGAATTCCTTGCGACAGTGATAGTAGACTCCAAGCGCCCCGATTCGTCCCGCTCGAGCCTTTCCCGACCGATTCTTCGCGGATTGATTAATGATTGCCGCAAGTTCCCAGCTCATATAGTGCGCCGCAGCAAGATTAAACCGGTGCTGTAACTGAGGCGGCGCGTCTCTGAAGGCGGAGCGCCATAATCCGATTAGGGTCGCGATGTCATTGCGCCAGATGTCTATAACGCGCGTGCTTGTTTCGCTTCCTGGATGAATGCGGTAGTTCGACAAGGGTTCTGCAATCGCTGCTACGGTGCCTCGTTTCAGGAGAATTCGGCTCCACGCGATCGCATCCACCGCCAGTACTACAGATCCCTGCATGTACCCGCCAATCTCCTTCAGATCCGCAGTCCGCATCAAAGTGGAGCACGGATGCATTTTGCGAAGGCCGCTAAAATACGCGATCGCGAAGTCCGTAGCTTCTTCATAGGCCGGTGGAATGGGATCGATACGCTGTTTCATACCTTCGTGATCTACTTCCCAAGTCCGGCAATAAGTGAACGCGATTTTATCGGGATCGTCGGCAACTCTAAAAGGTCTAACCAGCTTGTCAATCGCGGATAGTTCCAGATAGTCGTCATCGGAAAGAAGGAGTAAAAATTCGCCGGTCGCGCGCTCCAAGCAGGCGTTCCAGTTCCGGAGCATTCCAATATTCGCCTCCTGCCGCAAGAACAGAAGCCGGGGATTGCCAATAGAGGCTACAAATTCCGCCGTCCCATCATTAGACGCATTATCTGAGATGATTAGCTCAAGATTGGGGTATGTCTGCGACAGAGCGGAGTCGATTGCCTGGCGAAGAAATGGCAGCCGATTGTAGGTGGGGATCGCGATTGTTACTCGTGAACTCGACGACACTATGCTTGCTCCGTGGGTACCTTCGGTTCGTAGATCCATCTTAGGGTTTGTGTTCGCTCACCCGGTTGCAGCACAAGCCACACCCAGAAAAGTACCCCGATGCAGGTGGAGGTTACAAAAGTAACGGCGAGTGATGCCAGAGTGTCGTCCGAAAGCCCCGGCAGCCGCCTCACTAGAATGTCCGCCATAATCTCCCCAACCAGCAGAAACAGCAGCGGAAGCCAGATTGTGCGCACCAATTGACCCACTGGAATTTTGAATAGGCGCACCGAGACGTAAGGAACATACCAGTTGTTGGTTAGAAGTTGTGCGATCGCAATAGCCAGAGCGATACCCAGCAGGCCGAATCGTCCCACTAGAGAAAGCGCAAGAATAAGGTTCAGAGCGCCCGAGATTAGCGCTGCCCAAACAAAAACAATTTGCCCGGCAGCCATAACCGCAGTGGCAAAAATGACATGATGCACCTCCAGCAATACCATGAAGAGCAGCACCCACAGGACGAAGAAACCTGCGAACCTGGATCGGCCCAGCCAGACCGCGACGACGCGATCGCCGTTAACAGCCACAAACGCGCCCAGGACAATGATGAGACCAATACCTAGTTGCAAATTGCGAGCCAGCAATTTTCTCAGGTCGTCATATTCGCCTGCTGCGTAAGCCATCGAAAAGTAAGGGGCGGAACTATTCACGATCAGCAGCGCCAGTGTCATCATCGTTGCTGCAATCTTCGAGAGCGCTTCATAGGGAGGGATAGCTGAAGTTCCCAGCGTTATGGCGATTAGAGGATTGGCCGACTGCAAGATAAAGATCGCGCCTAGTTGGATCAGTGCGAACTTCAAGCTTGGTCCGGCCAATTTCTTCGCCAACTCCCAGTTAGGTGAACATGACAACCGAAAAATGTCCGGGAGCGCGCGCCGAAGATAGTACCAGCCCAACACTCCTGTCACCGCTCCTTGCATCAGCCACGCAATCGCAAGTCCCAAAATGCCCCAATTGAACATCAGTGCGGCAGCGGTGAGAGCCAGACCTACAACCAGGGATGCTGAGCGAATCAACTTCTCCGTAGCAACTCTTCCCAGTCCGTATAACCCGGCAAGGGCCGAACCACCCAAAAGGTTCAGGGAGGCTCCAAGTCCGAAAAGGGCCCAAGTCAACTGAACAGTACGGTTGTCACGGTAATGCTTCGAAGCAAGAATAACGATCTCGCCGGCGGCAATGCTCACCACTCCCGCGGCCAGGGCAAGCACCCGAAGCACGTGCCACAAAGTCTGTAACAACTCGTGGATTCGCCGCGTTCGACCTTGCTCATCCGCGCCGGTTA
>JAYVCW010000080.1:0-4322 GCA_043749775.1 Acidobacteriaceae bacterium
GAGGTCAGGAACGTATGAAGGCAGCCATCCATCCCAATTACCACGAAATCCGCGTCCATTGCGCCTGCGGAAACGCGTTCGTTACGCGCTCGGCGCACAAGGGCGATATCGGCGTCGAAATCTGTTCCGCCTGCCATCCGTTTTTCACCGGAAAGCAGAAGTTGATGGACACCGCCGGTCGGGTTGAACGCTTCCGCCGCAAGTATGCGAAAAGCGATGCCGGCAAAGCCGAAGCAGCCAAGGCCGAGGCAGCCAAGAAGTAACAAGTTTGTAGATTCAGGGAAATACAAGCCTCCCCCAGCGGGACGCTTTCCTTTTGCTGGTGAGAAACCAGCTAAAATCAACTTGTGGGAAAGTTCTGGGAAAATCCCGAAGTACCGCGGAGGCCTGCGCCGGATCCCGCCGCCTTCCCCCAATCTTTCACTATCGGCAACGTCCGCATCTCTCCGCCAACCGTTCTCGCTCCTATGGCCGGAGTCACTGACACCGTCTTTCGCCGCTTCATCAAAAATCTGGGCGGTTGTGGCTTAATCATGACCGAATTCACCTCGGCTGACGGGCTCTTGCGCGACGAGCGGGTTCGCGGTCGCTATCTGCACTTCTACGAAGACGAGCACCCGATCTCGGCCCAACTTTTCGGCAGTAGCCCCACAGTCTTAGCGGACGCAGCTCGGCTGGTCGAAGATTTCGGCTTTGACCTGGTCGACCTCAACCTTGGCTGCCCGGCGAAGAAAGTTGTGAAATGTAATGGAGGCTCCGGCCTGCTGCGCGACTTGCCGCTTATCCGGCAAATTTTCGAATCCGTTCGCGCCGCCGTGAAAATCCCCTTCACCGTCAAATTTCGCGCGGGATGGAACGACGACGAAATCGTCTGCGTCGAACTCGCGCGTATGGCTGAAGATTGCGGCCTAGGCGCGGTCGCCTTGCATGCGCGCACTCGCGAACAGGGCTACAGCGGAAACGCGAACTGGGACTGGATCTCTTCGGTCAAACAGGCCGTAAAAATCCCAGTCATCGGGAACGGCGATGTCCGCACCCCGGAAGACGCCTGCGCGATCGTAGCCGAGACTGGTTGCGATGCCGTCATGATTGGACGCATGGCGCCGTCGAACCCCTGGATCTTCCGCCAAATTCAGCAATACACGGCCGCATCCCGCTACGACGAACCTGCCGAGGCCGATCGTTATCAAATGATCCGCAAGTACTTTCAAATGCTGCTCGAAGAGGAAATGCCGGGAACGGAAGGCAAAATGAAGCAATTCGCTTCCTGGTTCACCCATGGCGTACCGGGGGGCGCGGCGCTAAGGAAGGCGATCTACGAGGCAAAGAGCGGCCCTGAGATACTCATGCGAGTGGAAGACTTTTTTGAAAGCAAGCTCTCCGCCCCCACTTTCGAATCGGTCTGAACGTCAACGTACAGACCTTAACCTCGACCGCTGATATGGTTCCTGTCACGTGCCGTCGCTAAGCCCGTCTAGCCGCCTCACGTTTTCCCAGTTCTCCATGAATAACATGCTTCCGGATCCCACGCCCTCTTCGCGGATCGTCTCCAAACGCAGGCTAGGGCCGGTGCTCGTGTCGCCGCGCATATTCGGCGCGGGCGAGATGGCGGATCTGACTCGCGCATACGACTGGAGCAGCAGTCCTCTTGGCCCAATCGAGGCTTGGCCCGACACATTGATAACCACCGTCAACATGTTGCTCGGGTCGAGACACCCGATGTTTTTGTGGTGGGGGCCAGACTTAATCCAGTTTTATAACGACGGGTATCGGGCGAGCATCCGCGCCGACAAGCCCCCAAAAGCGGTTGGCCAGCGCGCGCTCGAATGCTGGTCGGAAATCTGGCACATCATTGGCCCGCAAATTCAGGCGGTCATGGGAAGAGGGGAGTCTTCCTGGCACATCAATCAATTGGTCCCTATTTTTCGTGATGCCAAGTTGGAAGAAGTTTTTTGGACCTACAGCTATAGCCCGGTGCGCGACCGCGATGGAAACGTGCAGGGTGTGCTCGTTGTTTGCAGCGAGACAACGGAGCAGGTCTTAGCCGAACGCCGCCTGCGGCTCTTGCACGATATGGCCGTCAAACCCACGACTCCACGCACAAGTGCAAGTGAAGGGTCGAAAAATAATTCTTTACTCTCGATGATGCAAACTTTGGTTCGAAGATTGGACGACCCTGCGGACATCCCCTTCGCTGCCCTGTTTCTCGTGGAGCCGAATGAAATTCTTCAAGCTGGCCATACGAAGGACGCGGGAAACCTGGCCGCGCCTGACGGTTGGCCATTGCGCGACGTCGCATCGTCGAGAACGCCGCGGCTTCTCGAACGTTTGCCGGAAAATGCGACGAACCGACTCTTCGCGCCTTGGCAGCGACCGGTGGCTCAAGCTTACGCGTTACCGCTTACCCTTCCTGCTTCGTCGATCAAGATGGTAATGATTTTCGGCCTCAGTTCGCATCTACCGTTTGATAGCCACTACGAAACCTTTCTGCAGTTGGTCGGCACTCGTCTGGTGGCTTTGCTGGATGCGAAAATTCATCAGACCGAGAAGACGCGAGCGGTGGAGAAATACCGCTTTTTGATCGAAGCCAATCCGTTCGGAACCATGATCACGGATTTGCAGGGACGGGTGAAGTACGTCAGTCCAAAGTTTTTGCACACTCTCGGGTATTGCGAAGCGGATGTGGAATCCGGAAAAGTCAGCTGGGCGAATTTGACTCCAGCCGAGTATAGGGAAGCTGACGCATGCGCCGTAGAGCAGTTGAAGGCGGTTGGGCGTTGCGACGTTTATGAGACGGTGTTCCTCGCGTGCGATGGGCGCCGCGTGCCCATTCTCATCGGGAAGTCGACGATGGGCTCTTCCGGCGGGGAGACCGAGGTTGCCGCCTTCATGACTGACCTCACGCCTCTCAAGGCGGCGGAAGCGGCCTTGCGAAGGGCGAACGACGAATTAGAAAGAACCGTGGCTGAACGCACCGCTGCGCTCAACTCTGAAGTTTCGGATCGAAGGCGTGCCGAGGATAATCTCCGCATGCTCACCGGTCGCTTGCTGCGAAGTCAGGACGAGGAGCGGCGCTACATGGCGCGCGAGCTGCATGATCACGCCGGACAAACCCTCGTAGCATTGATTCTGAACCTGTCGGAGCTGCAAGAATCCGCCGGCACCGGATCGCCTGAAGTGAAGCAGTTAGTGGCTGACAGCTATAAGTTATCGGAAGACCTCTCCCGTGAAATCAGAACGCTTTCCTATTTGCTCCATCCTCCCTTGCTCGATGAAGCTGGGTTGGGTTCAGCGCTGCGCTGGTTTGTAAACGGCTTCTCTGAACGCAGCAAAATTAAGGTCGATTTGGATATCCCCGACGATATGGGCCGTCTGCCGACCGAACTGGAGCTGGTCGTCTTCCGCGTGATTCAGGAGAGTCTGACTAACGTGCATCGGCACTCCGGAAGCGCGAGCGCCCAGATTCGGCTGGAAAGGTGGGATGGCCAGGTGACGCTTGAAATCAGGGATCAAGGCAAAGGTATTTCCCGGAAGAGGCAGCGCGAGTTGAGTGGCGCCCACGTAGGGGTGGGAGTCCGAGGGATGGAAGAGAGAGTTCGTCAGTTCAATGGCACGCTGAAAGTCGACTCTGACCGTTCTGGAACCACGGTGATGGTAGAGCTGCCATTGGGCAAGCGCGGCCGGGCGTGATTCAGATCAAATCGTCTTTACTGAAAACTTCCCCCGCTCATCACGCTCGATATATCCCCACGGAGTGCGATCGTCGTGGGTAAAGACAGTCAACCATTTTTCCGGAATCGCTGAGGCATAGTATTTCTTTCGGCTCTCGATGGTTTCCAATGGGAGCACGTCGAACGCCATGACCCAGGTCAGGTCCAGGTGATTCGCAGTAGGAATCAGGTCCGAGATATAGCACGCGGTCTTCTTCCTGCCATTTTCGTCGGGCGCTCCACTCTCAATCACGACTGCCTGCATGTGCGCAGTGTGGCCCGGAAAAACCCGTACGGTGATGCCGGGCGAAATCTCGAGATCCCCATCAATCAGCACCATCTGCCCGCTCTCGAGCAAGGGATCGTAGTTCGGACTCATGTAGCTGATCGCGTCCCGCTCCAATTGCCTGCGGCCATGCTCGTATTCACCATTCTGCACGTAATACTTCGCCTTGGGAAAGGTCGCAACCACCTGTCCCGCGCGTTTCACCGTGTTCCATCCACAATGGTCAAAATGCAAATGCGTATTGATAACGATGTCGATGTCTTCCGGCGCAACTCCAGCCGAGTGCAGATTGTCGAGGAGTCTTGCGGGCTGCTTGAAAATCTGGA
>JAYVCW010000081.1:0-9009 GCA_043749775.1 Acidobacteriaceae bacterium
CTCATGCGTCCCAGCCTGCTCCAGGTTGGCCGAGTGTGCCGGCGCCCGTTGCTGCCTCGACGGCTCCAAAAGCCGAACCGATTCCCGCACCCGCAAAAGTTACGACCCCAGCTCAGCCTGGCACTCCGGTGATTGCTGCAGCGGCGCCAAAAGCAGCGAATCCGATCGTGGGCGTCGATCTTTCGGAGATGTTTGGCGAACTCAAACAAGAATTGGAAGAAGATGTAGCGGTTGGCGACGACGATCCGGAAACGCATTACAATCTCGGCGTCGCGTTCCGTGAAATGGGATTGCTTGACGAAGCCATCGCCGAATTGCAAAAGGTCTGCACCTCCATGGAACGGGGCGCCGCCTTCAATCAGCCGGTACAAACTTACACCTGGCTGGCCCAATGCTTCCTCGATAAAGGAGTGCCCCAAGCCGCTATTCGCTGGTATGAAAAGGCGCTTGGAATTCCCGGCCTCGACTCGGAAGCAAAGCTTGCCATTAACTATGAACTAGGTTCAGCATGCGAAAGCGCGAAGGATAAGCCCGCAGCTTTGCGTCACTTCACCGATGTGTACGGCGCGAACATCGATTATCGCGATGTCGCTCAGCGCATTCAGGCTTTAACGTCGTAAAATGCAGGTGGTGGGTGCGAACCGTGGGTTGTGGATGCGATCTGGTCCCACGCTTCCCACAATAGCGCTCAATGATTTCCGACCCTAAGCTCCCTTTTGCCGGTGACTCTGCCGACGTATCTGGCGACGTAGGGGAAGTTAATGCCACTCGCAAGTCGCCTGTTCCCTTAGCGATGCCTGTACGAACCGCGCCTTCAACCGGCCGCCTGTGGCTTCGCCGAATTGGCGTTCTGTTTTTCGTCTTTCTATGCGCCACGCTTGGAGTAATGCTGATGATCATTCCCTGGCGTTCGGAATGGTCAGACAATCCGCTGTTGTATGACCTTCCGACATTGCGAGCGTTCGTCGCCAGCGGTTTCGCTCGTGGACTTGCAACCGGGCTCGGCGTCCTGAATGTGTGGATCGGCTTCTGGGAAGCGATCCAGTATCGTGAAGAATAATAAAAATATTTTATGAACAGAAGTTCTTCCGCAACTTCTTAAGACTCCCCTTATGACCGATCACATTTTGACTTCCGCTCCCCTGGCATATCAGAACGAGCAATTTCTCAACAGCCCCGACGGTAGACTTTTGCGCCTGCTAGCGGAGTACAGCGAGCCGCTGTCCCGCTTTCGACGCGAACAGATTCAGGACACGGTCGTTTTCTTTGGCTCAGCCCGAATCCATAGTGGGGATCGCGCCGGCAACCGGCTGACTGAAGTGCAAGCCACTCGGTCGGGTCCAGCCGAGGCGGCAGAACAACATGCCAAAGCGATGAAACGTGCCGAAGCCGATGTCGATATGGCCCGATACTATGAAGATGCGCGCAAGCTGGCGCACCTGCTCACCGACTGGTCGACTAAGATTCCCGCAAAACGGCATCGGTTCGTCGTTACCACCGGAGGCGGCCCCGGCATTATGGAAGCAGCGAACCTTGGTGCGCACGAAGCTGGCGGTAAGACGATCGGCCTCAACATTAACTTGCCCTTCGAGCAGAATCCGAACCCATACATCACTCCGTCGCTCAATTTTGAATTTCATTATTTCTTCATGCGAAAGTTCTGGTTCGCATATCTCGCGAAAGCTCTCGTCATTTTTCCAGGAGGGTTCGGAACGCTAGACGAACTTTTTGAAATCCTGACCCTGGCCCAGACTGAAAAGCTGGCGAAGAAAATCGTTGTAGTCATCTACGGCAGCAAGTACTGGAAGAAAATTATCAATTTCGACGCCATGGTCGACGCTGGAGTCATCTCGGCAGCGGACATGGATTTGTTCAAGCTTTCCGACTCGCCGGAGGAAAGTTTCGAGTTCCTGAAAGAGGGACTGACAAAATATCATCTCGGCCAGCAGCCGGCTAAGCGAGCACGGACCGAACCTCCGGTACCTGAGATTGCGCGCACCCGGCCCTAGTTTCCGTCGTTTTGATTCATCGAAGCTGAACTTAAATCAGTGAAGTTCGTATACACTTCTCCACGCAATCGTGTTTTCGGATCTCACTGCATGAAGCATTTATCTCCGGCCACTCTTCGCCGGCGCTCGCTCCTGTTTCTTGCAGCAGCCGTCTCTATTCTGATAATGAGTGCACCGGCGCAACCGCCCGGCCTCAACGAGATGCCGTCCGTCGTTCAGGTGCCAGCAGAAGCCAAGGCCTCGCAACATTTTGACGCGAACGCCGCTACAGAAGCGTATCTCGCGCAAATTCCCGCCGACAAGACTGCACGCTCCAACGCTTACTTCGAGGGCGGTTACTGGCTCATTCTTTGGGATTTTGTTTACGGCGTGATCGTCGCCCTCTTGCTGCTGAACCTCCGGTGGTCGGCGCGAATGCGCGATCTGGCGGAGCGCGTCACCCGCTTCAAGCCGGTCCACACCTTCGTTTATTGGATTGAGTACGTTGTTCTCACCTACATCCTCGGGTTTCCGCTGGCTGTTTACGAGGGCTACGTGCGTGAGCATAAGTACGGGCTCGCCACCCAGACTTTCGCCCCATGGATGGGCGATCAAGTGAAGGAAATTGCCCTCAATCTCGTACTCGGCGGCATAATGTTCATGGTCCTCGTTGGTATTGTTCGACGGCTGCAAAAAACCTGGTGGATATGGGGATCGGCAATCACCGTTGCCTTCTTTATCATCACCGCGCTGATCGGGCCGGTCTTCATCACCCCACTCTTCAACAAAGTGACTCGCCTGGACGATCCAAAAGTCGTCGAACCAATTCTGAGCATGGCCCGAGCCAACGGAATTCCGGCAAAAGATGTTTTTGAGATTGACGCCTCCCGGCAAACGACGCGCATGAGCACCAACGTCAGCGGTTTCGCCAACACGATGCGCATTACTCTCAACGACAACTTGCTGCGACGGGGTTCTCCCGAAGAAATTCAGGCCGTGATGGGACATGAGATGGGTCACTACGTCCTCAATCACGTATATAAATTTATTATCTTTCTGTCGATCGTCATTGTGCTCGCCTTCGTCTATCTATTCCGCAGCGTGGCTTGGGCGTTGCAGCGCTGGGGAGAGAAATGGCACATCCGCGGATTGGGCGATACTGCGGTGCTTCCACTCGTGGTTCTGCTTATCTCGACTTTGTTTTTCGTGTTAACTCCAATTTTGAATACCTACACTCGCACCGAAGAGCACGAGGCGGATATGTACGGCCTGAACACCAGCCGCCAGCCCGACGGATTTGCTCAAGGCGCGATTCACCTGGGCGAATATCGAAAGATGAGCCCCGGTCCCATAGAGGAGTGGATATTCTTCGATCACCCGAGTGGCCGCAATCGCATCTACGACGCCATGCGCTGGAAATCAGAAAATTTGAAACTCTTCTCCGCTCCTCAATAAGAGCGTCGTTGGAGTAAAAGTCGTTATGTGGAGCGAGCGGCCTCGTCCGCTCTGTGCTGTATAAGGTCTCCTGCATATGATCTCCTGTATAAGGTCTGATTAGGTTTTCATCACAGCTCCCGGCCGAAAAGTCGAGATTCGCCAATCGCGCACGAGGGGGCCGCGCCACACAAAAACATGGCTCCGCGCTGCCTGCTGTACTACATCACCGACCGTCGCCAGTTCAGCGGAGATGAAGGTTCGCAACGGAAGAACCTCTTTTCCAAGGTCGCGGAAGCCGCGCGCGCCGGAGTCGACTACATCCAGCTTCGCGAAAAAGATCTCAGCACGAGAGCCCTCGAGCACCTCGCCCGTAAAATCGTGGACATCGTTCACGAAACTTCAGATTTGACCCGAGTCCTGATCAATTCGCGAACGGATGTCGCCCTTGCGGCCGGATCGGACGGCGTCCATTTGCGTTCTGAAGATGTCACTGCCCAAGAAGTAAAAGCGATTTGGAGGGAAAGTGGCACGAACATGGCAGCGAGTGACGCCCCGCCGATTATCGCTGTCTCCTGCCACTCGCCAGAAGACGCAGCCCGCGTGGCTTCTGAAGGCGCCCACTTTGCGGTGCTAGCCCCCATATTTGGAAAGACCAAAGCTCCCGGAGTTCAATGCTTAGGTCTCGATGGCGTTCGCAATGCAACCCAACTAAAAATTCCGGTTATCGCCCTTGGAGGAATTACCCTGCGCAACGCCGAATCCTGCCTGGATGCGGGCGCTGCTGGTATAGCTGGCATCAGATTATTTCAGCAGAATAATATTGAAGATGTAGTCCGAACATTGCGGCGATTGTAGATGAATGTGCCAGCATTTTCCTTCAAGGAATCCGACGAGCGCGACGACGGCGCGCGCAATGCTGCTCCGGAGTTGATCCGCATTCCCGGAGGCTCATTTGCCATGGGGTGCGAAAGCGGACAAGACAACGAGAAGCCTCTGCACCGAGTGTGGGTTGACGAATTCTTTCTCGCCAAGCTTCAAGTTACGAATGCGGACTACGCGCGTTTTCTCGCGCATGCCAGAGGATCGGTTACGCCTCCGCCATTTTGGACGGACGTCCATTTCAGCCACGCCCAACAGCCAGTCGTCGGAGTATCCTGGCGCGACGCTGTTCGCTACTGCGAATGGCTCAGCTCAGAAACGAATGAGCGGGGCACAGTGAATTATCGCTTGCCGACCGAAGCCGAGTGGGAACGCGCCGCCCGCGGTGGTTTAGAAGGGAAACTTTACCCTTGGGGAGATGCCGAGCCGCAGTCACTTCCCGGCTACTCAAAAAGATGTTCGGAGACTTGGAAGACTGGCCCTGAGCCCGTCGGACTCGCTGAGCCCAACGGATTCGGTCTCTGCAACATGTGCGATAACGTGCATGAATGGTGCAGCGATTGGTTTGGCGCCGACTACTATGCAATTTCCCCCGATCGCAATCCGCGCGGCCCTGAAAGCGGCCAACGCCGCGCTTCCCGTGGAGGATCGTGGCGCCATCACATCAAGATTTCGCGTTGTGCGGCACGCTCCAGCATTCCACCGGATTTTAAATACGCCGATTACGGCTTTCGCGTCGCCTGCGATCGAGTTCTGGTTTAGATAATGGTCCTCGTCACCGAAAGGATGATCATGTGCACGCTTCGATCGCTCGGGGTTTATTGTTGTGCCAAAATAATGGGCGCGGGTTAGCAGCATCCGTTTTCGATTCCAAAACGACAAATTTGGCCATCCCGTAAACTAACTTTGCGCAATTCGCAACGCCATATGACTGACATTGCCGCCTACTACCTCGAAGAAATCAAACGCCAGTTTCGCGGACACCAGCACATGGGCGAGAAAGCTCTCGCTCAACTGGAAGAAAAGCAATTCTTCATCGCTCTCGATCCGGAATCAAACTCCATCGCCGCACTTGTCAAGCACATCGCAGGCAACGCCCGCTCGCGCTTCACCGACTTTCTAACCACAGATGGGGAGAAGCCAGATCGCTTTCGCGACCAGGAGTTCGAAATCTCAGACACAACCACTCGCGAGGAGGTGATGCGCTGGTGGGAGCAGGCCTGGTCGCAGGTCTTCGCCGCAATCGACGAGCTGCAACCCGAAGACATCATGCGCACGGTCACGATCCGCCAGGAGCCACACACGGTGTTGCAGGCGCTCAACCGAGCCCTTGCGCACTACGCGCAGCATATCGGGCAAATTGTTTTTCTCGCTAAACATTTGCGCTCGTCGAATTGGCAGACGCTCAGCATTCCCCGCGGTCGCTCGGAAGATTTCAAGGTCGCTAAGCCGCGAACATAAGCTCCCTCGCTGCAGTGTAAAATGAAGAGTTTGCACTTTCAAATTCGGCACTCATGAGGGTGTTCCATGTCCGGCACGATGCAAGCAGTTGTTAAACCAGAGGCCGCGCCGGGCGCGGAGATTCGCGAAGTTCCCATTCCCACTTTCGGGCGCAACGAAGTCCTGGTGAAAGTTAAAGTCGCCTCCATCTGCGGAACCGATCTACATATTTATGAGTGGGACCGCTGGGCCCAGGGGCGCATCAAGCCCCCGCTGATCCCCGGTCACGAATTTTGCGGAGAAGTGGTCGCGTTTGGCGACGAAGTGACGAGTGTGAAAGAAGGCGACTTCGTCTCCGCCGAAATGCACGTTGCCTGCGGCAAGTGCCTGCAATGCCGCACCGGCGAAGCGCACATCTGCCAGAAAGTGAAAATCATCGGTGTCGATGCCAACGGAGCTTTCGCGGAATACGTCGTCATTCCCGAGTCAAATATCTGGAAGCTCGACCCGGCGATTCCAGAAGAGTACGCCTCCATCCTCGACCCGTTAGGCAACGCGGTTCACTCCGTGCTCGCTGGAGAAATTGCCGCGAAAACGGTGGCCGTCACGGGATGCGGCCCGATCGGATTATTTTCTATCGCCGTAGCCCGCGCCCTTGGAGCAACCACAATCTTCGCCATCGAGATTAACGAGCACCGCCGCAAACTAGCAACGAAGATGAAGGCCGATTACGCTCTTGATCCTTCGAAAGAAGATGTGCGCGCCATCATCCAGGAAAAAACCGGAGGCCAGGGCGTTGACGTTGTCCTCGAAATGGCCGGCCACCCCGACGCCGTCCGCACCGCTTTCGACGTCGTGCGCAGCGGAGGACGCATCTCCCTCCTCGGCCTAACGTCGAAACCAATCCCGCTAAATTTCTCTGAAGACATCATCTTCAAAGGCATCTCCATTCAAGGCATCAACGGCCGACGCATGTACCAGACCTGGTATCAAATGACCGCCCTCCTGAAAAGTGGGCGCCTCGATCTTCATCCCGTAATCACCGACCGCATGCCCATGAAAGATTTTTCAAAAGCAATGGCAAGGCTGAAAACCGGAGAAGCCAGCAAGATCCTCGTCTACCCAAACGGCACGAACTAAAACCGTCGTAGGTGCTGACTCCGCTCGGGATGAAAATTTCTTCAATGTGCGCGTAAATATAGCGTTTGCTGCGGCGCTGGTTACTGTCGATTACCTGCTCGCCTCTTTGCCGTCGGATGGCGGCTCTGGCCATGTTATTGTCTCCCCGCGGAGAGTCAGAGCCCATGGAAACCGTGGAGTCATTGGAAGAAAAGCCGGGTGAGAAAGTGTTTGAGGCGCAGGCCATGCCCCACGCTGACTCACGTCTTTTTCAAACACCGCAGAAGCACCGACTCATCCTCTGCCTGCTGCTCGTGCTGGCAACTGTGGCGCTTTATAACCCGGTCACGCGCGCTCCGTTTCTCAACTTCGACGACTCCGCGTATTTTGTCGACAACCCGCATGTGCACGCGGGTCTCAGTTGGAAGACGGTGGTTTGGGCGTTTACGACAACCGAGGTTTCTGACTGGAAGCCGATCGCGTGGCTCTCCCACGTGCTCGATGCTCAGCTGTTCGGCATAAAGCCAGAAGGGCCGCACACGGTCAATATCCTCTTGCACGCCGCAAATGCGGTGCTCCTTTTTCTAATATTGTTGCGAGCTACAGGATTTATCTGGCGCAGCTTGACGGTCGCGGCGCTCTTTGCGCTTCATCCTATTAATGTCGAATCCGTAGCCTGGATCGCGGAACGGAAGAACGTTCTCAGCATGCTCTTTTTCCTGCTCGCGCTCGCCGCTTACGGATGGTATGTCCGCCATCCTCGAGTAGGAAAATATCTGGTCGTCACGTTCGCCTACGCACTGGCGCTGATGACGAAGGCGCAGGTGATTACTTTTCCATTTGCTCTGCTGCTGCTCGATTACTGGCCGCTGAACCGCTTTCTGCCGGAGCCCGCTAGCCGCACACCCGAGTCTGCCTCAGCGCATTTATCGAAAGCAGCTCCGACTGCAGCGCGCCTGCTTTGGGAGAAATTGCCCTGGTTTGCGATGTCGCTCGCGAGCGCCATCATCACCGTGAGGGTCGAGTCTGATGCCACGCAACACACCTTGCCTCGCTGGGCGCACGTTGCGAACGCAGCGCTCTCCTACATTAAATATTTGGAAAAAACATTCTGGCCCGTTCACCTCGCTGCTATCTATCCGCATCCCGAGTTGACCATAAGCCGCCCGGCGGCGGCGCTGTCCGGGGCGGTCCTTATAGGCATCTCGCTCATTGCCGTGCGCTTCTGTCGGCAGCGTCCATTTTTTGTAGGATGGTTCTGGTTCCTTGGAACCATGGTTCCTATGATTGGCCTGGTTCAAATCGGTGTTCACGGGATGGCCGACCGCTACGCCTATATTCCGCTGCTCGGAATCTTTGTCATCTTTTGTTGGGGTGCCGATGGGCTGATGGAAAAACTACGTGCACCCGTCGCAGCGAGAGCGCTGGCCGCTGGCGCTGTGATTCTGGGGCTTGCGTTTGCCTTGCACCGACAAGTTGGGTATTGGGGAGACAACCAAACACTGTGGCAGCACGCAATCGACGTGACCGAGGCGAATTATATGGCGGAAGATAATCTCGCTACCGCGCTTATTTCCAAGGGCAGGGCTGATGAGGCGCTCGCACATCTACGTCGCGCTGAATTCTTTCGGCCCGACGATCCCCTCTCCACGCTCAACATCGCTACCTACGAGCAAATGCGGGGCAACTATCCCGCGGCTATCGAAGGATTCGCCAGGATACCGCAATGCACCAAAGATCCACAGTTGCTTGCGATTGCGAGCACGAACAGCGGTTATTCGCGCTACTGGCTGAAGCAATACGACCAGGCGAAATCAGATTTTCAGAACGCTCTTCACTGGGAGACAACGAACGCTATCGCATATCGTGGGCTTGGCCTGGTCGCACAAAAGAAGGGCAACATTCCCGAGGCGATTCAGAACTACGAGCGCGCAATTGAGCTGCAACCCACGGGATCCGGATTTTTATTTCTGGCGCAGGCGTTCGATCTTGATCACCAGAGCGCGGCGGCCGACGCGGCTCAATTGCAAGCCGCGCAATTTACACGCGATCTCTCCGATGATCGAGCTATCGTGCACCACTTCCTGGCCGACTAGCGTTTGTTTGCGGCATAGAGGGCCGGATAGCGAAGAATTTTCTCAAGATT
>JAYVCW010000082.1:0-21485 GCA_043749775.1 Acidobacteriaceae bacterium
TGACATGGCCATTCCGCACTAAAGTAGGAACCTCAAACTTTATTGTTGACAACAAACGATTTAGGCGTAGGATGTGGACAAAAGTGGTTGAAAGTGGAATAAACAATAGAGGTCGTGGGTAATAACGCTAACTTTCGAGGGGCCAGTGGTTTCCGAGACTGACACCCGACAAAAACGCTCCCAACGAACCCGAATCCACTTCTGTCGCAACTTCTACCTCCCTCGTGCTGATGGTTGCGATGACGATCGTAAATAAAAAGAGCCCAACGAGCCAGGCCCATGTTTCGCGGAAATCACCCAACGCGCGTCGACGAAAAAGGACGGTTAAAAGTCCCGGCGGAATTCAAGCGCGTGATCGACGAAAAATATGCGCTCAAATTTTACATCACCAGCGTCGATGGACTTGTTGCTCAGTTGTATCCCTTCGAGGAATGGGAGCGGATCGAGCAGAAACTGGCGGCGCTTTCGACCTACAACCCGACCAAGAAAAAGTTTTTGACACGCACCAACTATTACGGACAAGTCGTAGAGATGGACGGGCAGGGGCGCCTGCTGGTTCCTCAGATTCTGCGCGAGGCAGCACAGATTCGGGGTGAAGTGGCAGTGCTCGGAAATCTGACTTATCTGGAAGTCCGAAACATGGAAGCGCTTGACCGAGAGGTTAAAGAGCCATTCACGGATGATGACACCAAGACGCTCGACGACCTGGGCATCTAGTGGAACGGGACACGAAGTCAGCCAACACCCCCGAGCGGGGTGGGCATGGAGCACCCGGAACAACGGTTGGCCATGTTTCGGTTCTTTTAAAAGAAGCGATCGATTTTTTAGCCGTAAAGCGTGGCGGAGTCTATCTGGATGCCACGGTGGGCTTGGGTGGGCACAGTTACGAAATCGCAAAACGCCTCGGCGCACCGGGACATTTGATTGGCTTCGATAAGGATCCCGCGGCGCTGAAGAAGGCAGCAGAAAGGCTCGCTGGCGGCACAAGCGAGCGGCCTGATTGGCCGACGATAACGCTGCTCAACATGTCGTTTGCAGAGTTAGCGACTCGCGAACGGGCAGAAGCGTACGACGGAATTCTGGCCGACCTGGGGGTAAGCAGCCTGCAGTTAGGCGACCCGGCCCGGGGATTTAGTTTTCAGGCGGATGGACCGCTGGACATGCGGATGAATCCGATGTCCGGCGACTCCGCCGAACAAGTGGTAAACCACATCGACGAGCGCGAGCTGGCTGATGTGATTTACGAATTCGGTGAGGAAAGGAGGTCGCGGAGAATCGCCAGAGCCATTGTCCGGTCGCGGCCGATATCGACAACGAAGCAATTGGTCGATGTGATATCAGCCGCGGCCCGGTCAATGAAACATGAGCGCATTCATCCGGCGACCAGAACTTTTCAAGCACTCCGAATTTTCGTAAACCGTGAACTGGACGATCTGAAAGCACTGCTGGTGGCCGCTCCCAGAGTGCTGAAGCCGGGCGGAAGGCTGGTAGTGATCAGCTTTCATTCGCTCGAAGACAGGATCGTGAAAGACGCGATGCGTGAGGGGGCGAAAGACGGGATATACACGCTGCTGGTGAAAAAGCCGCTGACGGCGACGGAAGAGGAAATAGAAAGCAATCCGCGATCAAGAAGCGCAAAAATGCGAGTCGCGGAAAAAATTGGGTAACGCTAGCATCTCGCGGGCAGCGGAATAACGACTTTAGAAGTAACAACAAGATTGATTTTGCCTCGGAAAACCAGCCGGGGTCCCGGTGCAGTCGAAGTACGGCGTGCCGGGAAACGAATTTGGAACGGCGGTTGTTCGAAGTTGAGCAATTGCAACTCTGTGGTGGAGTTTTCCTCCAGCGGCCAAGAAGAAAAAAATATAAGGCCGCGTAGAGGAAGAAAAAATTGGGACACTCAAATTGGAACACTCAATGATTTTTACCGGCTCCCTGATTCAAGACCTGACGGCCACGGTGGAACGAGCGGAGCGCTTGCGCGAAGTTTCGCTTCGATCTGGCGCGATTGAAATATCGAGCGGCGATCTTTGCCTGCTCGAAGCTTCCCTGCTAGGCGGCGAGCCCTCCCCCATTAATTCCTGGTTTGCCTCGGTTGAACAAAACGCAAATTACGATCCGAAACTACTTGGAGTGGCTTAAATCATGAGTGCCCTGGCAATGCAGTCCGCCCCATCCGTCCGAAGCAAATCCTGTTGGCTGGGAACTCCGGAAATTTATTTCCGCAAGCAGATCGACAACTCGCGCCTGGTGAAACTCGAAGACCCGCGCCGCGGACGCGAAATGAAATTATTCGGATTCGCGCTTTGCTGCCTGTTCCTGCTGGTGATGGGCTACGCGCTGCAACATTTCCGCGCCATCGAGTACGGATACAAGATTGAAACCCTGCGCTCGCAACGCGATGGCTTGGTCGAAATGAATCGCGCGCTCCGCCTTGAAGAAGCGTCGCTGCGCGATCCGGAACGCATCGACATGATGGCACGCAAGCTAGGCATGCAGTCGCCGCAGCCGGGCCAAGTTGTCCGCATGGAAGTTTCAACCGAAACGACCGCCTCGGTGATGGCAAGCATTGCCCCGGTAGCGGTGATCTCGGGCTGGTGAGTTTATTGCGAGGCGGACGGCCTCATCCGACGCGCTTGAACGGCACAGAAGATAGACTGCACAGGGTTCTTGACGCCCGAGTCTTGTCGACGAAATATTTGATTTAAATGCGGCGGCTCTTCACTCAGAGCCGCCCGATCTTTCTAAGGACCGGAAGTGGCAACGAACACCTCTTCGAACAGAACGCGATTCCGGCTTTACGCCCTCGCTGGATTTCTCTGCTTCTGGCTCCTGGTCATCTGCATCCGCCTCGTCTATCTCCAGGTCTTCTGCTACGGAGACTTTGAGCGTCGCGCCCAGCACCAGCAGCAACGCAGCTTCGATCTTTCCGCTAAGCGCGGAGTGATCTTCGACCGCGCCGGACGCGAACTCGCAATGTCGGTGCAAGTCGATTCGGCATTCATCGTGCCATCGGAAACTCCGGACCTTCCAAACACCGTCAGCCTGATTACCCGGATCACGAAAGAAGATCCGCGAGTGGTTCTGGCCGACTGCCGCGCCCACAAGACTTTTTGCTGGGTTGCGCGTAAGTCTGACGCGGAAACCATCGATAGAATTCGGGCATTGAACCTGCAGGGGATTCACTATCAGAAAGAGCCCAAGCGGTTTTATCCGAAGCGCGAGCTGGCGGCACAGGTTCTAGGTTATGTCGGAACCGACGATCAAGGCCTCAGCGGGTTAGAAAGACAATTTAACGATCAACTCCGCGGCAAGCCCGGGAAGCTGATGATCTCGGTCGATGCCCGCAAGCACTGGTTTGCGAGCGTGGAGAAGCAGCCCGAGTCAGGCAACAGCGTAGTTCTAACCATCGACCAGAACATTCAATACATTGCTGAGCGCGAACTTGAACGCGGAATGCAAGAGAGTCATGCCATTGCGGGCACGGTGATCGTAGAGAATCCGCATACCGGCGAGATTCTGGCGCTCACCAACCGGCCAACTTTCAACCCCAATATTCGCAAGGAAATAAAGAACGAAGCGCTCCAGGATCGCGCCGTAAGCGACGTCTACGAGCCCGGTTCGACCTTTAAGATGGTCACGCTGTCCGCCGGCCTCGAAGAAAAAATAACGCGCCCCGATGAGTTGTTCGATTGCCAGATGGGATCAATCGTCATCAACGGCATGCGCATCCGCGACAGCAAGCCGCACGGTTTGCTCTCGGTTGCCGACATTCTTGCCGAGTCGAGTGACGTAGGGGCGATCAAAGTTGCGCTGCGCCTCGGCGATGACCGCCTCTATAAATACATTCGCGCCTTCGGGTTCGGGCAACAGACAGGCATCGAACTCCCCGGCGAAACGCGCGGGCTGACTAAGCCGGTCGAGCGCTGGTCAAAAGTGTCGATTGGCGCAATCTCGATGGGTCAGGAGATTGGCATCTCTCCGGTACAACTTGCGTCGCTGATCTCGACCATCGCCAATGACGGAGTGCACGTCGCCCCGCGAATCGTTGCCGGAACAATCGCGCCGCAGAGCACGCCGCAGACGGTAGCCTTTCAACCGACGGAAGGAAAGCGCGTCGTCTCGTCACTGACCGCGGCGCAAATGCGCCAGATGCTGCAAGGGGTCGTGCTGCATGGCACGGGACGAAAGGCCGTGCTCGAAGGGTATAGCTCCGCAGGCAAGACGGGAACGGCGCAAAAAGTCGACCCCAACACGCACGCGTATTCAAAGACAAAATACGTGGCGTCGTTTGCCGGATTTGCCCCGATCAACGATCCGCAACTTGCAGTCGTCGTGATTCTCGATTCCGCAGTTGGGCTGCATCAAGGCGGCCAGGTATCCGCGCCGGTTTTCCAGCGAATCATGCAGCAATCGCTCGAGTATTTGCATGTCCCGCACGACGTCCAGTTCGCGATCAGCCAGCAAACTCTGATGGCAAGCCGCACGGTTCCGGAGTCGAGTCTGGACGAAGGTTCCCCGGATCGCCTCGGCTCGACGCTCGATATGGCGGATGCTGCGACGACGGTGCCTCCGCCTTTGGTTGAGATCCCTAAGCCGAGCCCGATCGCGGAGGCGATCATTCCCGCGTCCATACTCTCTCGCGAGCGCGCAGCAGAGGCGAAGGCGGAGTCAACTTCAGATCTGACATCCGGGAAGCACCCCTCTTCAACCGCGGCCGCTTCCGTATCAGCTTCCAATAATCCGACCACGCAAAAGCTGCCGTCGAGTGGAACCGTCGTACTTGACGTGCAAGAAGGAGGGATCGAGGTGCCATCCTTCTTAGGAAAGAATCTGCGAATCGCTATCGAAGCGGCGCAAGATGCAGGTTTAGATCTCGACGCCGTTGGCAGCGGAGTCGCCCGCGATCAAATGCCCCAACCCGGCGCGCATGTTGCCGCGGGGTCGAGGATCACAGTTCACTTCGGACGGTAGGCAATTTCGTCCGCCAAACCGCCCTAGCTATAATCAATTCAATGACTTTCCAGCAACTCCTGCAAGGCGCCGAGGTCTTGTCACAAAGCGGCAATCCGGCTATTGAGGGGGTGGAATACGATTCTCGACGCGTGCGTCCTGGCGCTGTTTTCGTCGCCATGAAGGGCGAGACAAGCGACGGCAATCGGTTTATTGATCAGGCAATTGCTTCTGGAGCGGTTGCGGTCGTCACAGCTTCCGGAGAAGAGAAGCCTCGCGACGGGATTGCCTGGGCCCAGGTCGTGCACGGCCGTCGAGCTCTCGCCAGGATAAGCGCAAATTTTTACAAGCGTCCCGCCGAGCGAATTTCAAACACGGGAATCACCGGAACCAATGGAAAGAGCACCACTACGTTTCTGCTGGAATCTATCTTCAATGCGGCGGGCTGCAAAACGGCGCTGGTCGGCACCATCGAATATCACATCGCGGGCAAGATTCTTCCGTCGCCACACACCACGCCGGAGTCATTGGAATTGAACCGGCTTCTGGCCGAAGCCTTGAGCGTTGGAGTCACGGAGTGCGTCATGGAAGTGTCGTCACATGCCCTCGATCAGCAGCGTGTTTTCGCTGTTCCATTCGATGTCGCGGTGTTCACAAATCTCAGCCAGGACCATCTCGATTACCACCGATCGATGGATGAGTATTTCCAATCTAAAAAAGTGCTTTTTGAGGGGTGCGGAACAGACGCGCCGCGAGTTGCCGTCGTAAATACCGACGACGAACGTGGCCGCCAGTTGGAGCGGCTAAGCCGGAAGAAGAGCGCGAAGGTATTTTCCTACGGTCTGACCTTGGGAGACTTTCATGCGGAATCGGTGGAAATTTCTCCGCGGGGCACCCGCTTTCAAATGGTGAGCCCGGCGGGCAAGGTGCCGATGTGGACTCCAATGATTGGTTACATCAACATTTATAACGTGATGGCGGCGTGTGCCGCCGCATTCGCGCGGGGATGCTCTCTCGATGTGATTGCCAAGGGGGTGGCGCAACTGGCGAGCGTTCCCGGCCGCTTCGAGCGCGTCGATTGCGGGCAGCCCTTTGCCGCGGTCGTCGATTATGCGCACACCGACGACGCGCTGCGAAATTTGACCGCCCTGGCCCGCGACTTCGTTGCTCGCTCCGGATTGAAGGGGAAAGTGATCACGCTCTTTGGCTGCGGCGGAGATCGCGATCGCGCCAAGCGGCCGTTAATGGGAGAAGCCGCGGGGAAAGGCAGTGATTTTGTTGTTCTTACTTCCGACAATCCGCGTTCAGAAGATCCCCTGGCTATCATCAACGATGCGCTTGTGGGATTGCAGAAGTCGGGCGCAAAGTATGCGATGGAACCAGACCGACGCAAAGCAATCGCGCTGGCACTCAGCCGCGCTACTCCGGGAGACATTGTGCTCATCGCCGGCAAAGGACACGAAAAAGTGCAGATGAACAAAGATGGGCAGGTTCCGTTCGATGACGTTGCCGTGGCCACCGAGGCTCTGAGCAAACTCGGCTTCGACTGTGCCGCTTCTAAGAATCCGGCTCTGCCGGGAAGACGTCATGAAGCTTAAGCTGTCCCATATAGCCGAGTTCATCGCCGCGACCACTTCGTCGGTTGCCAGCCTGAAAGACAGCAGCGCCTTTGCGCTGGGATACTCGATCGATTCCCGTACGGTGCATCCGGGAGAACTTTTCTTTGCGGTCAAGGGCGAGCGCCTTGACGGCCACGATTTCGTCGAGCAGTCGCTAAACAGGGGCGCGCTGGCTGCGGTCGTCGAGAAGAGCCAAAAGGCGCGCTACTCGAGCGCGACTCCGGTGCTAGTGGTTGACAACACGCTGGCTGCGCTGCAAACGCTGGCGACCGCGGTTCGAAAAAAGTGGGGAAAGACGGCCATTGGCGTTACCGGGTCGATGGGAAAGACGACTACAAAAGAGGCGCTTTCGCATCTGCTTTCCATTAGGTATCGCGTGCATCGCACTAAGGGAAATTTCAATAACCACTTCGGTCTTCCACTCGGCTTGCTCACTCTTGAGCCCGAACATGACGTCGCTGTTGTTGAGATGGGGATGTCGAACGCGGGGGAAATTGCCGCGCTCGCAAAAATCGCGCTACCGAATCAGGCAGTCATCACCAACGTCGCTCCCGTGCACTTGGAGAGCTTTGACTCGATCGCCGGAATCGCTCGGGCCAAGTATGAATTAATTGAAGCCCTGCCTGGCACTGGTCTTGCGGCTCTCAACGCGGACGACGAATATGTATCTCAATTTGGGCGGAATTTCAAGGGTAAGGTGGTGTTCTATGGCCTAAGACCAGAGGCCGATGTACGCGTGGAGAACATCGTGTTACTTGGTCCAGACGGTGCGCGCTTCGATTTGATCAGTAATGGTCTCCGTCAATCCGTCCACAGCCCGCTAGTTGGAAAGCACAATGTCTATAACGTACTTGCGGCGGCGGCGATCTCCATTGAACACGGAATCACTCCATCAGATATTGCCGCCGCGCTGCCTTCGCTCGCGCCTGCCGATAAACGCGGACAGGTGCTTCAAGTGAATAACATCACCGTGCTCTACGATTGCTACAATTCAAGTCCGAAGGCACTGATTGCGGCGGCGGATGCGCTCGCGGCGATGCGGGCGAAACGACGGATCATCGTAGCGGGAGAAATGCTGGAACTCGGCCCGACCGGCGAAGAACTCCATCGCGAATGCGGTCGATACTTTGCAGAAACGCGGGCAAGCGACTGCGGCAAGTTCGACTTTTTACTTGGAGTGCGCGGTCTTGCAGGATCGATGGTGAAGGCGGCGCAGGAATCAGGAATGAACGCGAAGTTTGTCGCGACTCCGGAAGAAGCCGGGGATTGGCTGGCAAACGAAACCCGGCAAGGTGATGTGGTATTGCTAAAGGCGTCTCGCGGCGTGAAATTGGAAAAGGCTCTTGAGGCGTGGCAACAGAAAGTAGCGGGTGTCAACGCTGAAAGCGCTGGTCTCGCTGGACTCTAAGAATAAAACGCTGGAACAGTAAGTTAAAAAAACACTGAGAGCTGACAGCCAAACGCTGCCAGCGGGTTGTCGGAGGCGGATTGCTCTATTGGCTGCTCTATCTGAAACTGTTCCATTACTTTCCGCCATTCCGCATTTTTCGTTATCTTACTTTTCGCACCGCTTTTGCGAGCCTCACGGCGCTTTTCACAGGACTGATCGTCGGTCCCATCGTCATCCGAAGGCTGCGAGATTTTCAGATCAGCCAGTACATTCGCGAGGAAGGGCCGCAGGCCCACCAGAAAAAAGCGGGCACGCCTACCATGGGCGGCTTGCTGATTGCCATTTCTATTCTTGTGCCGACGTTGCTCTGGGCGGACCTCAGCAATCCTTTTGTCTGGATCGCAATTTTCTCGACGATCGCCTTCGCAGCGATCGGATTCACCGATGATTACTTGAAAGTCGTTCATCGCCGGAACCTGGGGCTGACCGCGCGCGCAAAAATTGGCTACCAGATCGCTGCCAGCGTCGGGATCGCCATCGCCCTGATAGCGCTCGAGCACCATCAGCAATATTCAACCCGGCTGATGGTGCCGTTCGTGAAGCAGATTCATCCCGATCTTGTGATTCAGAGACTGCTCGGCGATCCGCACCTGTGGCCATTGGCATTCCTGCCCTTTGTTGCTTTTGTCGTGCTGGTGATTGTCGGATCGAGCAACGCCGTCAATTTGACAGATGGCCTCGATGGCCTCGCCATCGGCTGTACGGTTATTGCGGCAGGAGCGCTTGCCGTACTCACCTATCTGAGCGGCCACGCCACTTTCGCCACCTATCTTGAATTGCAGCGCATGCCGCAGATTGGCGAGCTAACAATTTTTTGTGGCGCGATGGTGGGCTCGTCCATTGGATTTCTCTGGTACAACGCGCACCCGGCGGAGGTCTTCATGGGCGACGTTGGTTCGCTCGCGCTCGGCGGAGCGATCGGAACCGTCGCAGTCATGATCAAACAGGAATTGCTCCTCCCCTTTATCGGCGGCGTCTTCGTGATCGAAGCCTTGTCGGTAATCCTGCAGGTGGGCTCTTACAAGCTGCGCAAAAAGCGCATCTTCAAGATGGCCCCGATCCATCATCATTTCGAACTGCTCGGTTGGTCTGAATCGAAAGTGATCGTGCGCTTTTGGATCGCATCATTAGTGTTCGCGCTGTTTGCCTTGACCACGCTGAAGCTGAGATAAGAAAATTTTCTGTCGACCATTGTCCATGGAACTCAATAACAAGCGCGTGCTGGTCGTCGGGCTGGGTAAGTCCGGAGTCGCCTCGGCCCTTTTCCTGAAATCGCGCGGTGCACGCGTGACCGTTTCCGACTCCAAACCTGAAGCGGAATTGCGCAACGAAATCCTCCTTCTTCTCGATCATGGCATCACCGTCGAAACCGGAGGCCACGGCGAACGTACCTTTCGCGGGCAAGACCTTATTGTTGTCAGCCCCGGTGTTCCCTTTGATTCGCCGCAGCTGGTTCAGGCGCGCAAGATGGGCGAATCGGTGATTGGAGAGATCGAACTGGCGGCGCAATTTTTGTCGGGCTCGATCGTGGCTATCACCGGTGCGAACGGCAAAACCACGACCACGACGCTGGCAGGCGAAATTGTTGCCGCCGGAAACTTCCCCACCCTCGTCGGCGGAAATATCGGCACTCCCGCCGTCAGCTTTATCGATCAAGCGGGCCCCGCGACCTGGACGGTGCTCGAAGTCTCGAGTTTTCAGTTAGAGACCATCGTTGACTTTCGGCCGCGCATCGCCGTGGTGCTGAACATCACGCCAGATCATCTCGACCGCCATAAGACTTTTGAGAATTACGTCAACGTCAAAGCAAGAATTTTCGAAAATCAGCGCGCTGACGATTTTTCACTCCTGAATGCGGACGACGCAGCCGCCAAATCGCTTTCGTCTCGCACCAAGGCGCACGTGATCTGGTTTAGCCGAAAGACGGCGGTGGAAAATGGCGCCCTTGTTCGCGAGTCGCGAATTTATTATCGCGACGGAAATAGCGAGCGCCAGATTATGCCACTGTCCGAGATGCCGCTGAAAGGCGCGCACAATCAAGAGAATGTTTTGGCTGGAGTTGCCATCGGCATGATCGTGGGCTGCCAGCCTGAACAGATCCGGAAGGCCATCCAGAATTTTAAAGCGGTCGAGCATCGCCTCGAATTTGTCGCTCGCGTTCATGGCGTGGATTACTAC
Source organism: Acidobacteriaceae bacterium (assembly GCA_043749775.1). Classification (GTDB taxonomy): domain Bacteria; phylum Acidobacteriota; class Terriglobia; order Terriglobales; family Acidobacteriaceae; genus Acidiflorens. Next base: position 10,201 of record JAYVCW010000082.1, read on the forward strand.
AACGATTCCAAGGCGACGAACGTCGACGCAACCATCAAGGCGCTGGAGTCGTTCCCATCGAATGTCCACCTGATTCTTGGCGGCAAAGATAAAGGCAGTGACTACACCGTGCTGAGCGACTTGTTGCGGTCGCGGGTCAAAAAGGTTTACACCATTGGAGCAGCGGCGGAGAAAATCGAATCGCAATTAAAAGATATCGTCGAGATTGATCACGCGGAGACGTTAGAGAAGGCCATCGATCGTGCCTCCGCAGCGGCCGTAAGCGGCGACGTTGTGTTGTTGGCCCCCGCGTGTGCGAGTTTCGATCAGTTCCAGAGCTACGAGCATCGCGGACGCGTCTTTAAGGAACTGGTGCATTCATTGGTGATGGCAAGATCAACCTAGCGAGAAGCGCCTAAGGTGTAGTCTTTGATCTTTGTCTTTATCTTTATCGGTACACCTGAAATCTTTATTGGTACACCTGAACCAAGTAAGTTATCCAGCCTGGATCTTTCTCCTACGAAAGTTCTCCCGCCCTTGGCGGTTTGCGTGGTGAAATGAACCTGCCATGGCCAAGCGAGTCAGCGTCGATCGTTGGATGTTTACCGTCACGACCGTGCTCGTCTTCATTGGGCTGGTGATGATCTTCAGTGCGTCGGCCGTTATGGCCAAGGAGCGCTTTGGATCGGCTTACGAGTTCCTGCTGAAGCAACTTGTGTGGGCAGTGGCGGGTCTAGTCGCGATGATCATCGCCATGAAGGTCGACTACAAGCGCCTGCAGCATCCGGCGCTGGTTTTCACCAGCCTCGGCGTGACCACGCTTCTTCTTATTTCGGTCTTTTTCCTGGATCGCGCTCACGGAACGCACCGCTGGTTTCACCTTGGCCTGGTCTCGCTTCAGCCTTCCGAGATGGCGAAGCCCGCGCTCATTCTTTTTCTTGCATGGTTTCTGCACGACAAGATCGAGGCTATAGACGATTGGCGAAACACGATTATTCCCGCCATCGTCCCCACCGCGGTCTTTCTCGGACTCATCGTCTTTCAGCCCGACCTTGGCACGGCGATCGCCTGCGCCGGTATTACAGCCTGCATTCTTTTTGTGGCCGGAATCCGCTTTCGCTATTTCGGCTACGCCTTGGTCGCGGCCATTGTGCCGCTCTATTTTTTGATTTTTCACGTGTCATACCGGCGCGACCGAATTCTTGCGTTTCTGAATCCGTATGCCGATCCCAAGGGCTTTGGCTTTCACATCATTCAGTCCTTGATTGCCGTCGCAACCGGCGGAGTGACAGGGCTCGGCTTGATGGAGGGTAAGCAGAAGCTTTTTTATCTTCCCGAGCCGCATACCGATTTCATCTTTGCCGTGACCGCCGAAGAATTGGGATTGATGGGGGCGATCGCGGTCGTCGCGTTGTTCGGTATCTTCTTGTGGAGAGGCACTCGCGCGGCCCTACGAACGCAGGACAATTTTGGCCGCTTCCTGGCAGTCGGAATCACCGCCATGATTGTGCTGCAGGCGTTTATCAACATCAGCGTGGTGCTCGGGCTGATGCCCACCAAGGGCATTCCTCTGCCCTTTGTTTCCTATGGCGGATCTTCGTTGTTTGTAACCTTAATGTGCGTTGGCGTGCTGCTGAATATCACGAAGCAGGCGGAATAACCTGGAGTAGCTTGCATCAGATTTCTGAGTAGTTGGGGGGATGACCGACGGTCGATTGCTCAGAAACCGACAAAATTTATGCGATTAGAAGCATCGGAGGCGGCTTTCGGACTTCACCTGCCGCGACCATATCGGTGAGCCGCGGAAAACACTCGGGCAACTGCGGGCATCCAAGCGGGACGAACCGAAGGAGGTGCGCATCCATGAAATCTGTTCCCGCAATTTTCGTAGGAATCATCCTTTTTGGGGCCGTTACATTCGCCCAGGATCAGCAATCAACCCCGCCGCTCGGCACGCAGGAAATCTACCCAGCCGCGACCCACAAGATGTCGAGCAAAGAAAAGAAAGACACGGCGGCGGCGAAGGGCCAGCCGGTCGATCTGAATAGCGCCACGAAGAAGGAGTTGGCGGCGCTTCCTGGAGTCGGGCCCGACTATGCCCAAAGCATCATTGACGGGCGCCCGTTCAGCAAGAAGGAAGACATTTTGAAGAAGAAGATTCTGCCACAAGCGACCTATGACAAGATTCAGGACCGGCTCACGGCTGAAGGTCCAAAGAAAAACGCGGTGCCGGAAGGTGGAAAGCAATCTCCACAATAAGAACGCTACAGGTCAAAAAACGGGCGACCGGCTGCTTACGAAAACAGTCGATCGCCCGTCGAGCGTTAAGCTCGCTGCTCTAACGCCAGCAACTGTTCTTTCCTGCGGACGCCCCAGCGGTACCCGCCCAGATTCCCATCTTGTCTGACGATGCGGTGGCATGGAATCGCCACAGCGATTCGATTCGTGGCGCAGGCCCGAGCCACGGCTCGTGTCGCGGAGGGTGATCCAATCTCGCTTGCCAATTCGCTGTAGGATCGCGTTTCTCCACGCGGAATCTGTTGCAGTGCCTCCCAGACCCGGCGTTGGAAAGCGGTAGCGCGAATGTCTAGCGGCAGCGATGCCGGGGCGTCCTGCCCCTGCATCAATCGGCTGAGGCTCGAGCTCCACGGCGCCATAGCTGCGTCGTCGCGCTTACGGTTGGCGAAGGGAAATTCGCGCATCAATCCCTGGTGCAGGGATTCGTCCGAATCGCCGAAGCTGATGGCGCAGATTCCCTTGTCGGTGGCGGCGATCAACATGCGGCCAAGCGGAGAGTCGGTGATGGTGTAACGAATCATTGCTGCGATCGCTCCGCGGCGATATTTGTCCGGCGTCATGCCAAGTTGTGACGCGGTACGCTCGTAGAGACGGCTGCTTGATCCGTATCCCGCGGCGTAGAGCGACGTGGTCACGGAATGCCCCGTCTGCAGATTCTGTTTCACTTGCCGCAGGCGGCACGCATCGACGTAAGCCTTTGGCGACACACCCAACACTGACTTAAAGGTGCGCTGCAGGTGAAATGGGCTGAGGCGAAATTCTTTCGCCAGAAGTTTCAACGAAATACTGCTTTCCGTCTGCTGATCGCCGACTTGCTGCTCGATAAACCGGCAAACCGCGCGGACCATTGCCGATTGCGGGTTCCCATCGGCTGCCTTCGGGCGGCAGCGCAGGCAAGCGCGATATCCGGCCTGCTCGGCTTGAAGCGCGTTATGGAAAAAAGCGACGTTATCGCGCCGAGCGCGCTTCGACGGGCACGAGGGTCGGCAAAAAATTCCAGTGGAAGAGACCGCAAAGACAAAACTTCCGTCGAGCGCGCGATCCCGGTTGAGCACAGCCTGCCAGCGAGCGGCGTCCTCTTCCCTTGCATGGACTCCGCGTGCTTGAACTGCGCGAAAAGCGCGGTTTTCCGGAGGAGAAGGGCCTGCTGCCGGCGTTTGCGGTGCGGTGCGTTTCATCTTCGTTTCGTTCGCGGTTTCGTCTGCGGTTTCCTCTGCAAGTATCGCATTTGTGGACATGCGTTTAACATAGAGCGTTCGCTTTGCCTGGGATATCCGAATGTTGCGGTCAAACGGAATTTCCGGGCGAAAGAGAGAAAAAACGAGCTGAAACAGAGATGCAATATGGAGATGAAAATGAACAGAAAACTGCGCGTCGTTTCGCACGCGATTTCCCTGACGGTGCTTTTAATTTTTGCGATCGTTCCCTTAAGCGCACAGGTTTTAACCAGTGAGCAAACGAAGAAAATCGCACCCACGTCCTATTACTTCGCCGGGCAAAGCGCAGCGGTGCAGGCCCGTAACACTGGAGCTTTCAAGAATTCCTCCGGCAAGATGGTGCTTGCGGGATTGGTCGATACTTCCGGATACTCGACCGCCATCGCCGAAAAATATCAGGGCTTCCTCATCACCGAAACTAAGCTCACCTTCGATGGAGCGACGCTCGAGCCTGGCCAATACGGCTTCGGTTTTAAAGACGGAAAGTTCATGGTCATGAACGTCGCCGCCGGAGATATTTTCGCCATCCCCTGCCAGAAAGACGATCAACTGAAACGCCCGGTTCCGTTGATGTTCGAAAAAAATGGGGCAGGGTACAAACTGTATGCGGGGCGCTTTTATATTTCCATGAAGGCAGACTAGCGTTTTCGGCGGGGCGGTTCTCGCCATGGACAAGTTGTGCTGCGGTTACTAGAATCTGTGGTGCTCACGCGGTCATGAATTCCTATGAAGCTGGTTACGTTTGAAAATTCGGCCAGGCAATCGCGCATTGGCGCCTTGCTTGGCAACGAGAGTGGGGCTACTAAAGAGAGTCAAGCTCCAAAAGACCGAATCGTCGACTTGCACACGGCGTACGCGCTTTATCTGCGCGATGTTGAAAATGAAGCGATCTTCGATCGTATCGCCGAAGCGCTGGTTCCCCCCAATATGTTGGCGTTGTTTCAGGGCGGAGACACCAGCCTGGAGGCGGCCCGGAATGCTCTCGACTACGTTTCCCATCTGAGCGCGGAGAGTCCGGATGGAATGGTCGCGGGACCGAGCGGTGAGGCGGCGGTCTACGCGCTCGGCGATGTGCGGCTCAAAGCCCCGATCATCCCTAAAAAGTTTTTTCACACTGCGGGCAATTTTCGCGAGCACCACGAAGAGGCGACTAAGGCCGGGTTCTCGCATCCTGTCATGCCATGGATTGTCTTTTTTCAGAATACTGACGCCATCGTTGGACCCGACGAACCGGTGATTCATCCGGAGCACCTCACGCAGGAACTCGATTACGAATTGGAATTGGCGGTCGTCCTGAAAAAAGCGGGCAAGTATTTCACGCCAGCTCAGGCATCGAGCCACATCGGCGGGTACGTAATCTTTAATGACATCACGGCGCGCGACATTCAGCGCCGTGAGATGAAGTCGGGTGTATTCAGCTTTTGTAAGGGGATCGACACCTTCTGCCCGCTTGGCCCCTGGATCGTGACCGCGGATGAGATTCCCGATGCTCATAACCTTGCAATGGAGCTGCGGGTGAACGGCGAGTCGCGCCAGCGCTCGCACTCCAGCAAGATGTCGGTCAAAATTCCCGAGATTTTGTCGCACTACTCGCCGATGGGGTACAGCGCCGGCGATGTCGTTTCGACCGGCACGGTTTCCGGAGTTGCCGCGTTTTCCGGGGATCCCAAAGCCTGGTACCTGAAGCCCGGAGACGTGATGGAGTGTGAGATCGAAAAAATCGGAGTGCTGCGAAATCCCGTCATCTCATGGGAACAGGCTTATGGCAAGAAGGCCGACGTCTTGGCTACGCAGGAAACCAAGTAGAACATTTGCAATTGATAACTTGAAGTTTGTGATTGCGATGTCTGACATTAAGTGAGTTTTCGATTTAACTACCTGTTTTCTATCGCTAATGACCGACGATTCCAAAGTCTGGGTAAGCGAACTCAACTCCCGGCCCGAGATACGATCCAAGTATCCAAAAACGCCGGTTCGCTTTTATGACACGACGCTTCGCGATGGCGAACAGACGGTCGGAGTCGTCCTCTCACCACAGCAAAAGGTAGACATCGCGCACCAGCTTGACGCTCTCGGGGTGAGCCGAATCGAAGCCGGATTTCCGCGGGTCTCCGCCGATGACGCTCAAGCCATCCAGATGATGCAGAAGGCAGGGATCAAGGGCGAATTGTGGGGATTTTCGCGGGCCGTCAAAGCGGATATTGACGAACTAGTGCGGCTGAATCTTCGTTACTCGGTGATTGAGGCTCCGGTTAGTGAAATTAAGCTGAAGGCTTACGGCATTGCCCGCGAAGAGGTGCTCAAGCGAATTCGGGAGGCCGTCTCGACGGCAGCGTCGGCGGGCATTACGGTTGCGTTCTTTCCCGTTGATTCTACCCGCGCTGACCTCGACTTCCTGAAGACCGTCTACCAAACCGCGCTCGATGCGGGAGCGAAGGAAGCAGTTCTCGTCGATACCATCGGCGCCTGCGGGCCGGAGGCGGTGGAATACCTGACACGTCAGGTGGTGGAGTGGGTCGGGTCGGATGTGCCCGTCCACTTCCATGGCCACAATGATTTTGGAATGGCCACGGCGTGCGCGCTCGCGGCCGTTCGCGGTGGCGCAACCTGGATTCAAGGAACGATTAATGGTATGGGCGAGCGCGCCGGAAATGCGGATATCGCCGAGATCGCGCTGGCACTGCGCTGTCTGTATGACGTACCCGTGGAGCTGAATCTTGAAAAGGCACGTGAGGTCTCGAAGGCAGTGAGCGAGGCTGCGGGCTATTCTCTCGATGCCTGGCGTCCACTGGTCGGGCAAAACCTGTTCATGCGGGAGAGTGGCGCTGTCGCCAGCCAGTTCCACATTCCCGAGGCAATCGAGCCTTATTCGTCGGAGATAGTTCGGGCAGAGCGGCGAATCGTCCTCGGGAAAAAAAGCGGCTTAGACAGCATCGATCTGAAGTGCAGTGAACTGGGTATTACTCTTGCTGCCGAGCATCGAACCGCGGTGCTGGTTGCCGTCAAACAGAGCGCTGTAAAGCAGGCAGCGAGCGGCAATCCGGGTCTCGTGAGCGACGAGCAATTCCGACGGATCGTGACCGCAACTCGCTCCGCTTGACTCGCGGCCGGTTGACTCGCACCCGTCGACTCGCGCCTGTCGCAGCGTGCGCGCCTTATCTCCAGCGGGAAGTCCAAAAGCTCGCAAACTTGCTCGATTTTTTGCCAACTTACCCCCGTAACGCAGGGCCGGTTACTCATAAAGTGCAGATCCTTGCACCACCGATTTCAATACCGCCCCAGTAAAGAGTATTAACCCCATTCTCCGCAGATACATACGCGGAACAATCCGTATGGTTTCACGGGTGCACATGTGAAACTGCGGCCCATTATGGAATCGGGCGAGCCGGAGAGAGAAAATGACAGTTATTTATAGCGCCGAAAGCGACAGTTGCAGCAGAAATACAAAAAGGCCCGCGGCTGTTCTGCCACTGCTGGTAATTCTTTTTATCGTCTCCTACGGCATTTTGACCATGCTGGTATTTGAACAAGGCCAGACCATCGAGTCGCAGCGCGGATTGATCCGCGAGATGTTGAAGGACAGCACGCAGCTGGCATCGATGAAGGGCAAGCTGAGTCGCGAGGAAGCAGCCCGCCAGCAGGACGAAACTTCGGCTCCGGTGGATGGCGCAAAAGTGGGACCCTCTTCATCGCAAACAAAGGATCCCGGTGCCAAGGGGACGACCTTGAAGGGATCTGACAAAGACGGAAAGAAGTCCGGTAAAGCGGCTCGTTCGACGCAACAGCTGCCAACCAAGCCGCAAGCTGACTTGGAAGACGTACGTCGCGCGACCCGAGTCATTTAGATCCTCTAGCCGATTTGCTGGTTTGAGGTGGCTGCCAGCGGATCGCACCAGATAACAAAGCTTGCGACACCAAAACTAGGTCGTAGAGCACAAAAAGGCTGGTGACAGCCGAGTACGCTAAGAATAGAAAGAGACCCTGAATGAACGCCCTGGCCCTAGCCCTGATTCTTTCGCTACCCGTCCCAAAACTGGTCACACCCGCTCAACTTGCCCCGGCTCCCAGCCAGCAAGCCGCCAAGCACAAGGGCGGCAAGTGGTATTTTGCCCAAACCGGGCACGCCGTTTATTGCTACGGCCCGGTCATGACGATGCCGCAAGGGCAAGGCGGCCTGTTGCGGGTTGCAACTTTTTGCCGCGGCGACCGGACGATGGTGCCCCTCAAGGACTAACGCTTGAGGGATTACTTCTGAAGGATTAACTCGGAAGGATTAACTCTTGAACGATTCACCATTGAAACTTACTTCGGGAGATCAGACCGTGAATATCTCATCGGAAGCGGCGGCTGGCCCAAGATATGAAATGTGCGACGGGCTGCAGTCGAGGCTTTCGGTGGCCCAAATTAATAATTCTCCATCTTGACAATCGAATCGTTACAAGTTGAGAATGACTGAACGATTTTCTGACTGGTTGGAGACTCTCGCGCGATCCGAAACTTCAGCTTCTCAAATTCCCCTAAGAAACGGAAAAATTGATGAATCGACGTCTGCCGGGAGCCGGGTTGGTCGTATTAGCCCTCGCAACTCTCATCTTCGCCCAGGACCTGAAACGTCCTGACATTCTCGACGCAAAACGGCTCTATAAGACCCTGCCGAACGATCGCCACGCCGCCCCGCAATCGGCGGGAGTCGGACTTGCCGGCTCAACCCTTACCCAATGGAACGGAACCTTTATCGACCTCACGAAAAAGAAGGTCACCTACACTATGGTTGGGACCAATCCCGCCACCTCGAACGTATCGACGACGGTGCCGGTTTACATCATCCCCATCAAGATGGTGTACCCAGTCACGAACGGCAATCATACTTTCAGTGCGGTCACGTCCAAGGCCACGAATGGAAAGACGATCGTCAACAACATTATCGCCTCTCCGCTGTTCAACAAGTCGCTGAATTTCACCCAAGGCGGAACTAACCTCGGCACCACGCAGTACGTCGATGCCTACCAGCGCGGCAACTTCTGGCAATACGTCCACACCCATACTGGCTACCACGTGCTTTTGGGTACACCGGTCGTTTTGCCGGAGCAAACCATTAAAGTTTCGGCTGCGCTCGGCGGAGTTTATAACAACCCGTTCGGCAGTGGAATTGTCGGCAGTTACGACATCAACGCCTTCGACGCCAAATTGCAAGCCATCATGCTGAACTTTTGGCAGCTTAACCCGCATGTGCTTCCTCTATTCGTCACCTATGACATCTACCTGACCCAAGGTGGAGGATGCTGCATCGGTGGCTACCACAGCGCTAACGGAGCACAGCCTGGTGGCCAGACCTACTCTTACGCCACGTATGACGGAGACCGGGGAACTTTCTCGCAAGACGTCTCCGCCATCTCCCATGAAATCGGCGAATGGATGGATGATCCCTTCGTTGATAACAACGTGAACTGCAAGGACAACAGCATTCTGGAAAACGGCGATCCGATCGAAGGCCATGCAAACTACGGGGACTTCGCCTACACCCACAACGGCTTCACTTACAACCTGCAATCGCTCGTATTTCTCGGGTACTTCGGAGCTCCGAAGGCTACCTCGGTGCATAGTTGGCTGTCCTTCCAGCATGACCAGACCACGGTCTGCCCGGGACAGTAGCAGTCAACCGACTTAGGAAAGAATGGAAAGAGCCCGTCCTCGTTGGGGATGGGCTTATTTTTGTTCGCGTGGTGTGTAGTCGGCGCGCGCGGGTGGTCGCAGTGGTGAGTGCGACGAAGCCCAAATTGAGATGGGTGGGAACGACCAAGCCCGAATCGCGTTTCGTGCGAGGATAAACCTAACTTATAATCGCTCTACAGAAACCTTGTGGGCCCGTAGCTCAAGCGGATAGAGCATCGGATTTCTAATCCCTTCCAGAGTAAACGCACCGAAACGCAGCTAATGCTAAAAACAGCAAAAGCGTTGTGTTCGCCGCATTCCGCAGCGTGTTTCGCTTGCACGCACTCGTACCGAGACGCAGCCAACTCCCTGCTAATGTGACTCCAGAAGTGACACCACGTAATTCAGAGGCGACGCCCCACCCAAAGCCCTCCACCCCGACCCATCGTCATCGATAAGAGCTGCACAGTAGCCAAGCGATCGTCTGCGACAAAATTTCAATTTAAGAATTCCTAATTATTCGGAAAAACCTAACCTGGGTTCATCCTGTGTGCGGTCACTCTTCTTCTTGGCGAATAGCGAACAGTCCGGACCGCTGCGCTGGGCGGACACACTTCCCAAGGTTGGTCACGGAGACCATGCCGTTTTTTCCTAGGCCAAGATGCGTCCCGCCTTCATTCGCCAAGATTTCGTGCCGATGTTCCGATTGCGCCGAGTTGGATTGCGACCGTGCGTCTCGCTTCATCAAAACATTACACGCAGAGATGCCGTGGAACCAATAGCTTCCGAAGCAGGCGTTTGAGCTCCACACGATAGTTGGCGAAAAATTGCCATTTCACTCATCGACGTTTGGGGGGTTGAGTGCTAACGCCGATCTCACATGAATGGAAAAATTAGCGGCTCTCCAACTGCTGAGCCGAGTCCTTGCAGCTTAGGCTGCATTCTTATTGCCGGTATCGCGTGTTATGGAAACTAACTCCGGCACTTCTCTGACAGCAGCCTTTTTTCCACGGACAGAGACAGGCTGATGCAGCACGTGTAGGTCCTGTAATCCGCAACTCTCAAACCATCGAAAGACCTCTTCGTAGGTGTGCTTTGACTGATACTTTGGGGCATACCAATCGAGAGTAGCCAATACGCGTAAACGATGATCTGGATTATTTTGATTCATTGGAAGCAAGGCCCGTAGAATTGCACTCACGGGTCTTCCAATCATCGGGATTTTACGCAGCCCGCGATCTGCATAACCCACCGGGCCTGCAAGTCGGCAGAAAGCGTGCACCCATGGAGGAGGCAAACGGCTGGTAATCTTCCGATACTGGTCGCTCATTCTGTAGTACTTGTTATAAGCGCTGTACACCCAAATCGAAATTTCTCCGTCAGGTTTGAGGAGGGACGGAAGCGCTTTGAATGCTCGTTCGCAGTCTGGCGTGTGGTGCAATACGCCGATGCTGTAAATGTAATCAAAGCTTCCAGGCTTGAACGGAAGACGAAGTGCATCGGCCTGTAAAATGGCGACAGAAGGGCGATCCGCAAGATTCCGTGCGGCAACTTCAGCGGCGGTACTTAGGTCAATGCCTACCACATGCGCACCTAAACGGCTGGCTACGTCAGCAAAGCGCCCGTTTCCACAACCCACATCAAGCACCAGCTTTCCTTTTAGCTCTGCCGGTGAAAACCCGGTCTTGCGCTGGAACGTGAGTTCGGACTCTTCGCCCCATCTCGCATCCGCATGCTCGTGCCACTGGTAACCAAAGCTGCCCGTGTAGTACTCTGCGTCCACAAAGCGAAGCAGACCATCCACTCGCGGATAGATCTGCTCGCACCTGCCACAGCGAAATCCATCTTGATGCTCGCGGATCTCACCTCGACATGATGGGCAACAGAGAATTGCACTTATTGCCTGAGAAAATTCGGGAGTCATTTTCCCACCTCCTGTTTGTCATTCACGGCATTGTTGCGAACGATTATAGCGGGGGCTAACACGCGGGCAAATTGTCTGCCCAAGAAAGGTGTATTGTCAAGCGCTAGGTGGCTTGCTGTCATACCACAATAGAAATGTCCCCGTCTTATCCACAATAGAAATGTCCCCTGGTTTTGGTTTCACGCTGCCCTGGAGAAGCGGGCGTGTGCCTTTGC
>JAYVCW010000083.1:0-5982 GCA_043749775.1 Acidobacteriaceae bacterium
GGCCTCTTTCATCCACCGTCGCAGCGTCTCGGCATGTACTTGGAGTCCGTCATCGCTCGCCAAATGCTCGGACGCCAGCGTCGGCCCGAAATCCTCATACCGGGCTTGCACTTGTTTCAGCACCGCCGCTCGGAACTTCACCGTGTAGGCCCGGTTCGAAACTCGCCCACAGTTCCCATGCTGCAGCGCCTTCGCTCCTTCCGCCTGATACCGTGCCCAGATCCGTTTCGCTTGCCGATAACTGAGCTCCAGCAACTCCGCCGCTTCGCGCAATCGCAAGCTGCGCGCCTTCACCCGCCGCATGACTTCCACCCGGCTCAGCTCTTTCCTGCTCAATCCCGTTCTCCCCAATCTCCAGTTCCTCCTCGCCGAAGGAACTCTAAAGGGGGACACTTCTAATGTGGTCTCATGGGGACATTTTTAATGTGGTTCAACAGGTCTCAGCTTTCGTGTGGAGTTCGATGTTTTCCAGTCTCCGCAGAAGCTGGATAACCGGGTAGAGAGCCAGTAACCCTAACAAATAAAAGACGATACCTCCGGACCTGTGCAGCCAGCCGTGAAGGAATGCGCGGTTTACATACATCGTCAAGAGTGCGATGGAAACGATCCTGACGCCATTCTTAACGATAACGATAGGGAGAATCGTGAACAGCAGCAGGCTCTTCGACCAAAAAGAACGGAGAACGAACTGCCCAGCCACTAGAGTCGTCACGAACAGCACCAGGCTGGAACGGATGCCGCTGCACTCTTTTTCGACTTCGAGGTCGAGTGCCGGCAGATGCAAAATGAAACCTTCCTTCATCGTGGGCACTCCGAAAATCCGCAGCAACCAATAAGCTATCGCTGCTGACCCTCCCTGAAGCCAAAAAACAGCTTTATCAATGACGATCCCGGGAATCGGCACGAGTAATAGTAGTAAGAGCAGGGCAAAACGCATTTTCAAAAACGCCTCAACCCCATAACAAAGAATAAAGGCCGAGAGCCACAGCATGATCAGAGTCAGGATCTGAAGTGACAGTCGACTATTAGCCTCAGCCCTAACCGCGTGCACGATCCATGCTGAGATCGCTGCGACCGCAAGCAGGATGGACGCTAAGACAGGGTTCGCCTGACGGCTGCACACGATGTCGTTCCGCTTGAGATAAATTAAATAAAGACTCAACGGAACAATGAAGAAGATGTGAGTTCCCCAGTCGTGCTCAAAAGCGAAACGAGCTAAATTTTCAAGCGGCGCCCAAAAAACCAGGATGGAGGCGAGCAGTAAGCACGCAAAAAGCACGTGTTGTGTCGCTCGGCGCGGTTTCGGTTTCGATGACAAGGAACTCATAAGCTATCGCCAATAGGCAGAGTCACGACTGGGTTGCGGGTCGGGCAGTGGGTCGAGTTAAAGACGACGCGCTGTGCAATTCGTAGGCTAACTTACCGTCGATATTCCGAGCGTACGCAACGCAGGCTCGCTCGCTGCCTTGTCCCAAGATTTTCCATTCGCTTCCATCTGGTATAAGCGTCATTTTGTTGCGCGCCCGCCACCAATCATCGACGTCGGATGGAAGCGTGCACCATATGTTCGCGGTGGTTTTTAGTTCCTTGATGTATCCGAGCAACTCTTTGTATAGTGACCGAATCTCGCCCTGATCCAGATAATCAGGGTGCACGATAAAACTGGCAAATCCATTTTTGCTCAAGATCAGGCCGATCTGCCGCCGCCAAAGATCGATGCTGCGCTGCTTAAGAAGATGAACCAGCGTGTAGTCTTGCGTGGTTGTCAGCGGCAGTTCGAGAATGTTGCCAATGAAATAAGGCATCACTGTGCAGCAGCCCCCGCGCTGAGGATCCAGATGCGCGACATTCGGGACCGACATGTCGAACGAAAACTCAAAGGCGTCGTACCAGTCAGGTTTGCGATAGAGCACGCCACATCGAAATCCCTTCGCACCCCAATCGCGCAGACGTTGGTTGATCAAGGCCGTTCGTATAAGAAATTCGCTGCGCTCGTCAAACAATTTCCCGTCGTGGTTGAAATCTTGAACCCCTATTTCAAATCCCCGATTGCGAATCGAGTCTAAATACTCAGGTGTCACCGCGTACCGCCCTTGTGGAACAACCTGAAACGACGCCTTGATTCCGAACGAATCGTCGATGTCCATCAGCGCAGAAGAGGCATCTTTACCAATGCTACTTTCCACGTCATGGGTCATGACGAAGCAACTGGACTTGCCTTCCGGCCAGAACCAGATGAAGGGTATTCGACCATGGCCGCTCGCTCTTAGTATGTCGAGAAGAAGCGCTTCGCACAGGTCTTCGACCGTTGTGTCAAGCGGCCAACTAGGAAAGGAAATCTTCTCCCAGTTCCGCACCTGAAACTTTTGAATTTGTTTTCGAAACGAAAAAGGTAAGAGTGGGCGCGTTGAGTAATAGGCTTTTTTCGCGGTCGAGCGAATCACAGACTCCGCCGGCACATACCGCTCCATGCGAAGATTGTCGACCACTTCCGAGGGATCGAAAGACAGGAAGGGAACGGAGTCGCGGACAACCGAATCTTCCGCCGCATCGTACTGCGAATTCGATGTGCCGGTGCCCTGCGCGAATCGTCCGTAACACGTTATGCGGGGACCGTAGCGAAAGAAACCTCTTCTTTCGGAAAGGGAATCGATCAGGCCAAGTCTCAGCAGCGCCGTTGGAGATCGATAGCGTTCGATGAGCACTCGCTCCAGGTCGCTTGTGACTGGCATTTATAAATTCTTCGGGGCCAATTATCTCATGCTGATTCTCAGGGTTTTGTAAACAAGCAGCACATTTACTAGCCAAAATGTTTATAAAATAGCTTACCTCCGCCCACGAGTATCCTGGTTGGAGTAAACGGAATGTATTTTTCGAAATACCTTGTAGCGTCAGCGGCCAACGACGGCGCTTCTTCTCTTGCGGGAAACCGGAAATAGTTCAACGCAAGTGGCCTCGCTCCGAGTCGATTCTTGAAAACAATCAGGCCGCGATCGCTCGCATCTGAGCGTCCTAGGTCGAATTCCAATAGTCCTGACTGCTTTGCCGCTTCAATTGCTCGCCAGAGAAGCGATTGCATCCCTCCAAGCCGAAAAAAATGTTCATCCGTGCAACCGTATTTGTAAGTCAGTGTCGTCTCGTATCGCAGCGTGACGATACTTGCGATCGGCATTCCATTGAAGTAAGCAACTCGAACTACCAGCTTGTCGCCCATGCACCCGGCCAGAATCGAAAACCACTTGCGCGGTTGAGGTAAACGCTTATGACGACGCCGGGTTACAACTAAGAGTTGGTAGAAGTGATCCAGCAATTTTTCGGATGAACCTTCCGCGAACGAGACACCCTCTCGCTCTGCGCGTTTAATTTTTCGTTGGGTTGAATCCTTATGCAAGCCGCGAAAGAGTTCGCTCAAATCCGTAGAAAGATCGAGTGTATGAAAACAGAATTCGTCGGACTTCACTAAATCGGACGAGCTAAGTTTTGCATTCAGAGGCCGGCACTCGATGTAATCCCAGCCTTCGCCGGGCTGGGATTTTGTGAGTGAGGCTGCCAATACATGAAGTTGCTCCGGCGATTCGACTAACGGGTCACAGTGGTCGGTGAAGGGAAGAGAGACAAGTCGTTTACCTGTAATCCAACTCCGAACGCGGCAGAAGACCCAGCCGTTAGTCAACCTCTGACCTGGTTCCGTCGTGGTGTAAACAACAGGCCGATACCCATAACTTTGCCGCAGAGCTTCGAGCCACCCTCTCGTGTGAAACACGGAAGCGCGAGCATTCGACTCCAAAAAGTCCGGCCAGCGATCATCGAGGAGGGGATCGATTTGCCAAACTTTCACGCCTATTGTACCCCGTGCGCTTTTCTCACCAAATCGTGTGAAGAGCCCGTGACCGTCGGATCCCGCGGTCCGCAGTAAGCAGAGATAGTCCCTCGACCAGCGCGGTCGCTCCTATGATGCGATCCGCGGGATCCTTTGGATAAGTTGCTGGAAGTCCGAGGGCGCGCACACAGGCGCGGCCGCTTATCGGCAGGATGATGAAGCGCGCCTCGACCTCACGCAGGAAAGATTCGAGGCTGATGTCGAGATGGATGCGCCCTTTGCTCGAGAGCGTGGCCAACTCCAGGAGAGTTATGTCGGAGATGGCTAAACCGTCCTCGTTTTGACGCGCCTTGTCGATGGCCACTCTTGCATTTTTGGAGAGGCGAGTTTGATCGAGCGCCAGCCAGACGACAACATGAGTATCGACAAGAATCAGCTGAGTTCTCCCCACTCCTCACTCGAAATCGCAGGGGAAACGACATCGCCTGTGATCACACCTTTGCCGGCGAGAAAATTGTAGATGTCGTCTGCTCCTTTCTCGACAGGGACAAGCTTCGCTACCGGTTTACCGTGTTTTGTGATCACCACGGTCTGGCGTTTAGCCTGAACTTCATCCATGACCGCAAGACAATGAACCTTAAAAGAACCTGCAGCCATTGTTTTCATTCCGAAAAAAGCTCCTAACCATGGTCATTATACCATGGTCGTAAGCAACATCCTCCGGACTCGACATTTCCGGCAGTGTCGGCGACGAACCCATTGTCGCCTCGCGTCGGAATTTGTCTAGTCATCGAATTTCGATCCTGGCTTGGTCCGGCTTCCTGCGTCACAGGCTCCGGGAGGCTCGCCGCCACCTTACGGATGCTCGATGGCTTCTCCGGCGCAACACTCTTCTGATCCTCAGGTTGTCCTCGTCTGGGCTCGTATAGGCCCCCTCCTTTAGCCGATTGCGAAAATGCACGACATTCTCTCTGTCGCTGCTTTTCACATTTACGCATCACCCTGCGGTCCACCTCGACCGTGAAGTCGAAGCTGAATTCCTTGCGCCGCCCGTCTCCGAGTAATAACTTCACCGATACAAGCGACTGGTCGTCGCATTCGCGGGGAACAGAGGTGTAGCCATGCGCCATGATCACTCCCTCCCCTTGGCGACGGCGTAAGGGGAGCTCGCTTATCAGCGCCCGGTTAAGAACTGCGGCCGGGAGGTGATACAACCCACCAATTAGTTTCTCGTAATATGAGCTTTCTTCGGGATCACATAAATCGAGTGGCCAATCTTCCCATGGTGTGATTATTGCGAGGTGCGTAATCAAAATCCCAGATTTCAGAATGGTCATCTGGGCAGGCACAACGACCACAACCTCGTTCAAAGGCAGTTCGTAAATCTTAGCCAATTCATAGCCCGTCTGCTCTAACGTGATCCAATCGGGTTCGTGCAGACGATCGACGGCGCACCCGATGGGAATGCCCATTTCTTCAAGCTGTGACAGGCTGTTATGGTTTTCTTGATCTTCGGTTTTGTTGAGCCTCGACTTTCTTGTTGGCATTATTCCTCCCGTTTTTCTAAAATTAAGAATTACTAAAAAAATACCTAAATAACCTCCATAACCTCCATAAGTCATTTAGAGATATTGGTTTTCGGCTCGCACTCCGCACAACCATCCTCGGCACGTTGTGCGAATGGCAAATCGTAAAGTCGAGCCAATTGGTGCACGCTTTGGCTAGTGCCTCGACCAAGCACAACCTCCCGCCCAGCGCTACTAGTATGCCGAGAAATATTCAGGTCACGCAGCTTCCAGCCGATTTCTTCAGCTCTGAATGTGAGGGTTTCTCCCCGAGATCGTAGCAGTGCGTTGACGAGCTTCGCGAGTGCATCCACCCTTAGCGTTTTCTGCTTTCGGTCGTGAATGATACCGCGCAATATTTCTACGATCGCGCAGTTAACGTCACAGGAGCGTTGGCCGCGGACCTCCTCGTCTTGTGGTCGGAGCAGTTCAACCGTATCGCGTGCCAAGTCCGAATCTTCCGGGAAGCATGCCGCTAGAGTGCGGGCGATCGCGCGCGTTGCAGAGGTAAATTTAGAGACATCAGCTGACTCACGCACCTTTCCGGAATTCTTCAGCCGGTACATCAAAAGGCGCGGCTGAAAATCGTTGGCAATT
>JAYVCW010000084.1:0-2969 GCA_043749775.1 Acidobacteriaceae bacterium
TCTCGCACTGCGCGTGCGGCGCGTGGAAAAGGGAACCGTACGGAGCTATCGTCTCTTTGACGAGAACGGCTTTTCACTCGTTGTACCAGGCACGCCGGGCGATAATCAGTTTGTGGAAACCTTCCCGCAGTCTCTGACGCTGCGGTATAGCGCACCAGACCAGGGCATGGGACGGCCGGTTCAGAACGCCGAACTGCGGGTGACGCTCGATATGTTCGAAATGCTGAAGCGTCTTGCCGAGGGATACCAGCCAAATTTGGAAGAGCAACAGGGGTTCTATTTGAGCCTGACGGTCTTCAAGAATGTGCTTGCCTCCGCGCCCTATCAAGAGGTATTGCTGACAGAGACAGGCCACCAGTTCTTTCGGATTCGCAGGGATCCTGATGGAACCTTGACACTGGCAGATGCAACGGAGGAGTACACGTATGGCAATCAAGGGGCGTGACAAAGAGTTCCGGCTGCCCAAAGTAAGCTACGTCGACTATAAGCACATCGAGATTGACAGGACCCTCCTGAATCTTTTCCCTCGATTGAAGTTCAACGGTTTTCTCGGTCGCGCACGCGTTCGTGTGCAGATGATCACCGTAGAGAAGTTCCTCGAAGACTTCAAGGATGATAAGTATCGAGATAAGTTCCGTGGCTTTAGCGAACACGAGGACATCGTCCGCAAATGGCTGGAAACGGACATCTTGGATCTGGTGAATCGCGGCAGGCTGTCTCAGGCGGTGGTATCTCCGCGCCCGCTCCACGGCAACACGTATAAATTTCGCAATACCAAGCACGCCCGAGACTACTCGACGTCGGAACAACTGTATTGGATGCTAAATTACGCGCGGAACGGATTGGGACAGGCCGCGTGCGATGACCTGAAATCGCTACTATTCGAAGGGCTAGACATCAATACTGATCAGATATTGACCTCATCAAAGATTGACGTCGAGACACAAGCGATCCTGCACCTGGACTCTCAGGTAAAGGATGAGGCAGAAAGCAAACACCCAGAGCGGTACCCGCCGCTCTGTGTCGGGCAGGGCGATCTGCTGGCGGACGATGTATTGCGGCTTCTAGCCTACAAATCCTATATGCCACGCTCCGTACTTATTGAATATCTGAAGATACTGTTCTCCTTTCACCTCGGTCTGTACCATCTCCGGCTGCTTAAACTGCTTCCAACGTTAGTACGGCGACAAGGAGGCGATCCGATATGCGCAATGCAATCGTGCCCGATGCAGCCGAAAAATGCACTTCCGCACGGAGCCTGTCCGCATCGCATCGGGATCGTTGTCGATATGGTGGATAGACAGAACCCACACATGTCAGAACTCGCGCGCCGCAGTGCGGAAGCGCACTATCGACGGATTCCGCCTTTCATCCAGGCTATGTTCATCACTAAGAAGCTGGACGAGATGGCCTCGTATCTATGCAGTATCAACAAAATGGCTCAGCCGGCCTCAGGCTTTTTCGCTGTCGGTGACGTTCTCCAATTGCTACAGTCTGCTCGGGCACAAGACCGCGAGAACTACTTTCAATCACGTCTCGCCAACTTGATCGAGTCGTCGGGTTCCGACGGTGCGCTAGATCCCGAAACCAAGCGCGTAACGGAAATGGGCTTAGGCGCCTTTGAAACATACATAGAGATCCTCGTTGCTCTGCGTGGGCGCTTCCACCGTGAGTACTTAACTCGATGTCTCGATTCGCTTCTGCTTAAGAATAGCGATGCGCGGCTGCTGAGCCAGTCGCGTGCCAAAGGCAGCCCACGCTCATTCACGCTGGGAAGTCGCCTCCTGGAGGTGCTGCTCCAGGTTGCAGTGCTATCGCCGAAAGGTGCAAGTTTCCAGACACGCGAAATCCGAGTAGAAGATCTCCTATCGTTTCTTCGAGAACGCTATGGTCTTTTCATTGACCGTCTACCGGCAGACGATGGATTTAGCAATCCAAGCATAATCGATCGTGAAGCGACGCGGCGGAATGTGGAGACATTCAAAACGCGCTTACGCGAAATTGGATTCTTCCAGGACCTTTCAGACGCCTACGTCACGCAAACGGTAACGCCACGCTACACCATTTTGGGGTAACCGGTAAGGAACTCTATGGCCGTGGTATTCGGTGCTCAAACCGCTGCAGGCTATCGAAGCAATGGTTTATTCAGGAGTCACACATGAGTGTACGGTTCACAGAACTCCAACAGGAGCACATTATCCGGGCTCTTGAGGAAACACTTATGCCCCGGCTCCGCGATGCCTTCTCCTCCCGCGCTCCTGGACACTGTATGCGCGTTACAGATCTCGATTCGGATCTCATGTTGGCACTTTGCAAGGCATTGCGACGTGACGTGCCTCAGGCACAGGTCTGGATTCTCGCAGAGGAGAAGGATGCGACAGGAAGTGAGTTTACGATCACTTCCACTAAACTGGTAGAGCTGCGCAATCCCCTGCCGGATGGCACTTTGCGTGCTCCATTGATTGTCTTTATCCCTCCAAATTTGAGGACTAGCGCGGAGGATTCGTTCGGTATTGCTACGTTTGAAGACATGGCCATATCGGATGCCTATTCCACTCTGCTCAAAACACTGTTGATCCGTATTCCCACGACGCTTCAGGGATATGTTTGTGATCTGCTGGAATGGATCAAGGGCACCAGTTGGGCTTGGGCAGACCCTATCGCACAGGTACGTTTTTTACTGACATCTGCATTGAACGGCAATGACGGCGAAACTCTGGGCGCCTCCCTTTACGAGTTAGGACTAATTCCGGACTTCGCGCTTTTTGAGGAACCAGCAAAGGCCCAGGGTCGACTTCACAAGAATCTTGATTGTGTACGAACCTTGACATATTCCGACAGCTCTATCCGAGGCAGAGTTACCGCATTAGATCTCAGCGACCGCCTGTTCCAAGCACGGCTGACAGAATTCTTCCTTCAAGCAGGCGTGGATCGTCCCGAAGTATGGACGAAGCAGATCGTTCTAGACA
>JAYVCW010000085.1:0-2224 GCA_043749775.1 Acidobacteriaceae bacterium
TCTTTTACCAGAACCTCCCAAATTCAATCAAGATCAGTTTTGGGATAGGCTCTTAGGTGATTTGCAGTGTCTGGCACTCAATGGCACCAAGATAACTGACGCAGGTATTTCGGAGTTAAGGGGACTGAAGAAGATTCAAAGGTTATATCTTGGTGACACCAAAATAACCGATGAAGGTCTAAAACACCTTAGCAGCTTGATAACATTAGAGATTCTGGAACTCAGTTTGACACAAGTAACAGATGACGGCTTCGCAAGTTTGTCGTTACTGAAAAAGCTGCGCATACTTGGGCTTGCGGCCACAAAGGTAACTGATTCGGGTGGGAAGAAACTTCAACTGGCGCTTCCAAATACTATGGTTGTTCATTGAGCGTTCCCTGTCAAATCTCCCGTTGTGGCAGGGAGCCGGAAAAGGGGTCGGAAGTCGATATACGGTTTTGATCTTATATCGACTCCCGACCCGAATGCCATGAAGTTAAGCCGCAACCTTTTTGCCCGCTAGGCGTTTACGGAGTACATCACGCGGTTGGTTGAGGTGTTTGTATGATTTCGGGCGGCGTTTGACGGCGCGTGGCTCGAAGCGGCCAGGACGATCGGGAACCAGACGCAATTTCAGTTCCGTGATGCTGTACGCGGCGTCGGCGAGCCAGCGCACCGCGTCGATGAAACTGATTCGCTCCACGGAGACGCCCTGGCGTTTGGCGGCTTCAAGCATGACGAGACGGACGAGGTTGTAGACCAAAGCGTACATGGTTAGTTCCTTGGTCACGCCTTCAACCGTTTGGCAACGCAATACGTCCATGCGCAATGTTTGTTTGAGATGACGGAAATTGGTTTCGATCTGCCAGCGCTGCCCGTAGAGCGCTGCCACCTCCGACGCGGGATAGCGTTCGGGATCGAGCAAGGTGGTGGCCAACGTGATGATGCGCGTGCGTCGGCCACGCTCGGTAATAGTGTAGCGCAGTTCGCGCACGATCAAGGTTCCGGGCAGGACCGCGAATGCTTGGTCCGTGAGCCAGACGGGACGTCGCAAAGGTTTGCTGTATTCAACGAGCTGATCATGCCGGCCCAATCGCCTGAGCCAACGCGACGTTGGCAAGCCGCGCTCGCCGCGTCGGTACGAACGACGGGACGCTCTGCGGCGATGAGGCCGAAAATCGACGATCTGTCTTTGATGCACGCGAAAGACGCCGAGAATCTCACGCGCCGCGAGTAATGCCAAGTGGGCAAAAGAACAAAAGCCGCGATCGCCGACCAGAATGTCGCCCTGGGCCAGATCGGAATGCACTTGGTCGACGCGTGACATATCGTGCGTACGCAACGGAGCGGCAACCACGTTCAGCAAAAAACCGGTGGTGGCATGAAACAACGCCAGCACATGCATCACCGGAAAGCCGCAGCCAGGCGCCTGGGCGCCCGATTGACCGAAATGCTGTTGCAGCTCCGGCGTGTCCGGCATCGAGACACCCGAGCCATCGACAAGAAACGTGCGATGACCGTGCCAGCGACCCTCATCGAGCATCGCACTGACGCCCAAGTGCTGACTCAACGCGCGCAGCAAATAGCGTAGCACGCTCAGCGGCAACCGCTGGCGTGCTTGGCAGTACGCCTCGCCGGTGCAGTCAACCGAGCCCAAGCGTGGCACATGGGGACAGGCCGTGTTGCCATGCAGGATTTGCAAGGCGAACAAATGCACGGTCGTCACCGGGTCGAGAATGCGCTCGCGCCAGACATGGCCGACGGTCTCACAGACCGTGCGGATAAATGGCGGCGTCAAAAATTGGGCGACATCGGACTTGATTTGCTGCACGGCAGCGAGGATACTGCGAGCCATCCTTGGCCTCCTGTTGGGGTGAGGTAGTAAGCACCCGCATTCTGACAGGAGGCCGAGTTTGCAATCCAGTCCAGCTGTAACCTTCTTTAGGATTGGACGTTAGCGTTAACTTCATGGCATTCGGGTCGGTCGCTCAAAGTTACTTATTCTTGCTGCGCTCACGAAACTACGAGTCATCTGCAATCACCCTGCGTTGGCTCAAAAGGATGACAAAAACGCCACGGTAAAATTCGACGATTCCGGAAAAATGCAATACCTGAAAGAACTTATGGACCAGATTGTCGAAGGCGAGCACCGAGCGCTCTTGTTTTCGCAAAGTACGCAAATGCTCGACATCATTGAGGATTTTTTCAAGAGATGGAAGATATCGACCGTTCGCCTTGATGGATC
>JAYVCW010000086.1:0-2923 GCA_043749775.1 Acidobacteriaceae bacterium
CACACGCTTGACTGCGGATATTGTATACACTAGGCTGATCTTGGCCGCCAATCAAATTTCGTCGTCGCGTCGAGGAGTCTCCTCCCGACCCGCCTGCCCTTGTGGAAGCGCAGGATATACTTCACGCAGCAGCGATTGCAGGTTCCCCCATCTCTCCATGTCAAGATTCTCCATCGCAAGACTCTTTCGAGATGGCTTCTTTCTTCTCTGCCTTTGCGGAGTCTTTCCGGCGTTGTCCTCCGCGGAAATATCCCCGAAAGCTACGGGAACCGATACTTCATCGTCGGCTGAGCGGGGAATCAGTCTCGCGTCCAAAGGACGTTGCCGGGAGGCGCTGACCATTCTGAAGCAGATCGCGGCGCGTCTCTCGGACAAGCAGCTCAAATATCGTGCATTCATGTCGCTCGGTCGTTGCGCCATGAGTCTTGAGCAGACTGAAACCGCGGTCAACGCGCTCCTTGTGCTCAACCGAGAATTTCCGCACGATCCCGATGTGCTCTACAGCACCACCCACTTCTACTCGGAACTCGCCTCGCGTGCGGCGCAGGAACTTGCGGCGACAGCCCCGGCTTCGCATCAGGCGGAACAGCTTGAGGCGGAAGCCTTTGAGTCGCAGGAAAACTGGGATAAGGCCATCGCTGAATACAGGAAGGTTCTCGAGCAGGAGCCCAGGGCGCCGACCATTCACTATCGTATCGGACGCATCTTTCTATCAAAAGCGCCTGCCGAAGCCGAGAATGCCAAAGCCGAATTCGCGGAAGAGCTGAAGATCAATCCCGATTACGCCGCCGCGGAGTTCATGCTGGGCGAGATCTCCCGTCAGGCTGGGCAATGGGATGAAGCCATCGGCCATTTTTCGCGTGCGTCGAAGCTCGATGAAGGTTTTCAGGAGGCATTTCTCGCATGGGGGATGTCCCTCAACTCGGCTGGGAAGTACTCGGACGCGGTCATGCCCCTCAGACGCTACGTTAAAATGCAACCTGGAGATCCGGCTGGGCATTACCAACTGGCTACAGCTTACGCACGCACCGGGCAAAAGCTGGAGGCAGACAGGGAAATGGCCTTGCAGCGAGAAGCTGCGGCGAAAAATCCACCAAGCTCGCAGACGCGCAAGTGACGCAAGGAAGTTAGCGCAAGCGGGGGGTTCGGTAAATGGCAAAAGGCCGCCGCGACGCCTGGACCATGGCTTCCCGCCGTCGCTTCATACAGGCGCTGGGCTGTACGGGATTGGGCAGCATGTTGGGGCGCTCGGGTCTGTTTCCGGCGTCCGCTTCTCTTTCGCCCGGGCAATCCTTGCCTGCCTTCGAAGAAATCTCAGCTTCTGCCAGTGGCATTTCGTGGGTCCACGTGAATGGACGTTCCCCGATGGCCCATTTGCCAGAGACCGTCGGCGCCGGGTGCGCCTTCCTCGACTACGACAACGATGGCTGGATGGACATCTATCTGGTCAACAGCGGCCGGTGCGATTTCTACGAGCCGGTTCAGCCGCTGCGCAACGCCCTCTACCACAACAACCGCGATGGCACCTTCAGCGAGGTGACCCAGAAGGCTGGCGTAACGGGTGACGCCTACGGCATGGGCGTCGCGGTTGGCGATTACAACGGCGACGGTTTCCCCGACCTCTACGTCACGCAGTATCCCCACAGTGTGCTTTATCACAATAACGGAGACGGAACGTTCACCGATGTAACGGCGAAAGCAGGGGTCGCTGCACCTGGCTGGGCAACCAGCGCCGTCTGGTTTGACTACGACAATGATGGACGGCTTGATCTGTTTGTCTGCCGTTTCGTGGATTACAGCAAGACCAAGCTGAAGTTCTGCGGTGATCGCCTGACCGGTGAGCGCTTTTATTGCATTCCCAGCATCTACGATTCCATGCCGTGCTGGCTCTTTCGCAACAATGGCGACGGAACCTTTACCGATGTCAGCAAGGAGTCCGGTATTTCGCGGTCTCTTGCAAAAGCCTGGGGAGTGGTCGCAGCAGACATAAACAATGATGGGTATATGGACCTGTTTGTGACCAACGACACCGTTCCCAACTTCTTATTTGCCAACCGAGGAAAAGGACAGTTTGAAGAAATAGGGTTGCTGGCGGGAGTGGGAGTGAACGTCTTCGGTAAACCACGTTCCGGGATGGGAGTCGACGCCGCGGACTACGATCAGGATGGCTGGATTGATCTATTCGAGGCCAATGTCGATCACGAAATGTACTCGCTCTATCACAACGGCACGAGTGAGGCCTTTAACGACTTGGCTCTTCCGACCGGTATTGGCGCGGTCACGCGCATGATGAGCGGATGGGGACTCAAATTCTTCGATTACGACAACGATGGCCATCTCGATCTTCTTCTCTGTAACGGCCATCCTGATGACACGGTCGACAAAAGAGTTGAAGGTGTAAAGTTCCTGGAACCTATGTTGCTCTTTCACAACACGGGCAAAGGCTTTGAAAATGTGAGCCAGCAGAGCGGGCCGATTTTTTCAAAGCCACTGTCTGGCCGAGGATTAGCGTTGGGTGATTTCGACAACGATGGTTCGGTGGACGTGCTCGTGACCCAGAACAATGCGGCGCCTGTCCTTTTGCGCAACAATCTGGGCCGGCAGAACCATTGGCTTGGCGTGCGGTTCGTGGGGACGAAGGCCAACATCGATGCCATTGGCGCCAAAATTACTTATCAATCCGGCGACCTGAAACGCCACCAATTCAAGGTGGGGGGTGGAAGCTATCTTTCCTCGCATGATCCTCGCATGGTCTTGGGATTGGGAAAGCGATCCAAAATCGATTGGCTGGAAATACAGTGGCCACAACCGAGCGGCAAAACCGAACGGTTTACGGACCTGCCGGTTGATCGTTACATTGAAATTGTCGAGGGGCAAGGTAAGTGGAGGTAGGCAGCATGGCCTGCAAGAAATTGCGTTTGGC
>JAYVCW010000087.1:0-10120 GCA_043749775.1 Acidobacteriaceae bacterium
AGCCAGCGTCCAATCCGGTCGTCGAACTCCACGCGAGCGTAGTGGCCGGTCGCGACCTTCTCGGCTCCAATTTGTCTTGCCACAACAAGAAGCTCATCAAACTTCAAGTGATTGTTGCAGAGACTGCACGGAATCGGAGTACGCCCCGCCAGGTACTCTTCGACGAACGGCCGCACTACGTCGCGCTCGAAGCGCTCCTCGTGATTGATCACGTAGTAAGGAATTCCGAGAGTTTCGGCAACACGGCGGGCATCGTAAACGTCGTCAATGGAGCAGCATCGTCCCTGGACGGATTCGGGCATGCCCGCGCGGCCAGCGAGACGTCGCTGGTTCCAAAGCTGCATGGTGAGGCCGACGATATCGTGGCCTTCAGCGCGCAACATGGCGGCAACAGTTGAGGAGTCAACTCCTCCCGACATGGCAACGGCGATGGTTTCAGATGGCATTCACTCAGCTTTTTAACTCTTAGTTTTCACCTTCTAGTTTGGAGCTCTGCTCTTGGTGATGACTTCGAGGCGTGCCACACCGGCGACAACTCACGCAGCCTTGCCACGGTTGCAGGTATCAAGTTTAGCGCGAAGTCTACGTCTTCTTTCGTATTTTGTTTTCCGAGGCTAAAGCGAATGCTCGCTTTGGCTCGATCGGGACGCAAGCCCATGGCCGTCAAAACATGCGAGGGCTCGATGGCTCCCGAAGAGCATGCAGCTCCCGTCGAAACTGCCAGGCCTTTCAAGTCAAGTGCGATGACGAGCGCCTCGCCTTCGATGCCATCGAAATAAATATTGGTCGTGTTCGGCACTCGCGCGCCTTCTCCGTTTAATCCTGAGGCCTCGATTTTCAGCAGCTCTCGTTCGAGGCGATCTCGCTCCGCCGCCATTCTGACGTCGGCGCCGCTTTTTAACCCTTGTGAGGCTAGCTCTGCCGCTTTGCCTAGACCTACGATGCCGGGAACATTTTCTGTGCCCGCTCGACGGCCGCGCTCATGGCTTCCACCGTGCAGCATCGCGCGCAATTGCGTTCCTTTACGGATGTAGAGGGCACCGACCCCCTGAGGCGCGTGCAGCTTATGCCCCGATATTGTTAATAGATCACAGCCTATTTGATCGACAGCCAAGGCAATCTTCCCAGCTGCCTGCACGGCGTCGGTGTGGAAATAAACTTTCGCCTCGTCGGCGATTTTACCGATCTCACTCACCAACTGCACCATCCCAGTCTCGTTGTTAGCCATCATGATGCTGATGAGCTTTGTGTTCGCTCGCAGGGCGCGCTTCACATCCGCTGGATCGACGAGGCCTCTGCCGTCGACTGGAACAAATGTTACATCGCATCCGTTGGCCGCCAGATGTTTACAGGCGTTCAGCACCGCGTGATGCTCGATGGTCGAGGAGATGATGTGATCGCCGGGCTTCGTCAAGCCAAAGATCGCCAGGTTATCTGACTCGGTGCCGCCGCTCGTAAAGACAATTTCGGAGGCACGACACTCGAGCAGTTGTGCTACTGAATCTCTCGCGCGCTCGACCGCTCCCCGCGTCTGCTGCCCATGATGATGAATCGACGAGGCGTTGCCGAAATGCTCGCCGTAGAAAGGCAGCATTGCCTCGAATACCTCAGGCAGTAGCGGAGTCGTGGCATTGTTATCGAGATAGACGCGACGGGACATCGTCTTATTGTAACGGGTGCAGTGTTGAGATGCTTATAGCGGCGGACTTGGAGGGGTAGAAAGAGACGCAGTTAGCCGCGTCTCCACAGAAGAATTGGTACTTTCAACAATCAGTGGCCCTCAGCCATTTGGGGGGTGTGCTCGCCTAGAGTGAAGGTGACTTGCGCGGCCGCGTGAGGGGGGACCGTGACTGATTTGCTCCATATGATCGGGTCGGAGAAGACTGGGCGTTTCACACGCAACTGGGTTGCGAGATCGTAGCCCGAACTCTCGCCGACCGTTCGCCATCCTTCATGCCAAGCCACAATTTCGTAGGCTCCGGGTGGCACGTCCGTCAGTTCGAAGTTGCCATTCTCGTCGGTGACTGCGTAATAGGGATGTTTCGCGACGATCATTTCTCCGTTCATCCACACGTGGCCCGCATTGCAGCGCAGGCTGACGACGCCATCGCGCGTCATGGCTCGGCTAATCTCCTGACCCTGCGCCGTGAAAGGAAGGTTGTAGTCAGCGCTGCCGGACATGTGCACGGTATGCAGGAGTGGATCACTACTCTTGACTGTGAGCGTTGCCTGCAACGGTACCAGCAGCAGATGAGGCTCGTAACGACAGCTTTTCTGGTTGAGACTCCGGCGCGAGACGGGGAGGTCCATCGCTTTCCCGGAAGTGACGTTTCGCAGAAACACGACTGTATTTGCAACGCCTCCGGTTGGAGAAATCAAGAGGCGTTCTAAATCTCTGTGCTTCTGCCCTAATGGATCGCAAATTTGCGTGTCCTTATTAATTTCTGAAGCGATCAGGTGGGGCGCGGCACCCTGCCATGAAACCGTCCCGCGTATGCTTCCTCCGTTCTGAACCGAGACGACCTGATAACCATCCTGACCGAATGAGGGTTCGGCAACGAATACAGCGAGACAAATGGCAGTAAGCCACAACAAAGACTTCATTTACTCACCTAATGCCCACAACAGGCGAACGTTAAAACAGTAGCCTCGGGAGAGATGGGCCGACGAGGTGGGGATTCCGGTCTGCCATCAAAGGTGTTTATCCGTGTCTAACCACTGCTTAGGTACGAGATTAGAACAATGACGAAAGGCCAACCAAATTACTTAACGACATGGCCTTCGGTGCATAATATGGGCGAATGCCTTTATCGCTGCCATGATTTTGGAGCGATCTGCTTGGCCCACGCGAGATTCACCGTGTAGAGTGGATGGTCGGGTTGTCACATGATGGGATCGGTCACCAAATGAGTCACAGGAGATGAATAAAGATGAAGGCGAGATTGTTGATTTTCATACTGTTGGGCTGGTCTTTCTTAACGGTTCCGTTAGCACTTGCTGACGAAGGTATGTGGCTGTATAACGCCTTCCCGACGGCTAAGGTTCAAAAACAATATGGTTTTACGCCTACCCAACAGTGGCTGGACCACCTGCGACTTTCTTCAGTCCGCTTCAACAATGGGGGCTCGGGGTCGTTCGTATCAGCGGATGGACTGGCTTTCACGAATCATCATGTTGGGGCCGACTGTATTCAAAAGCTCTCAACCTCCGGGACTGATCATATGAAAGCGGGCTTTTTCGCCAAAACGAAGGCTGAAGAGGCGAAGTGTCCCGACCTTGAGTTGAATGTCTTGATGGGCATCGATGACGTTACCGCCAAAGTAAAGTCTTCTTCGCCGGCGGGCACTTCGGCAGCCGCAAGCGGGCAGGCGCAGCGCTCGGCGATGAGCGCCATTGAGCAGGAATGCGCAAAGTCAACCGGCTTGCGTTGCGACGTGGTGACGCTCTATTCGGGAGAAGTTTATAACCTCTATAAGTACAAGAAATATACTGACGTGCGGCTGGTGTTTGCGCCGGAGTTCGAGGCTGCATTCTTCGGCGGCGATCCCGATAACTTCACTTATCCGCGCTACGATCTCGACATCACATTCTTCAGGATTTACGAAAACGACAAACCTGTTCATCTCGATCATTATTTGCAGTGGTCGAAGACCGGAGTCAAAGATGGAGACCTGATTTTTGTTTCGGGGCATCCGGGAAATACGGATCGTTTAAAGACTATCTCTCAACTGCAATTTCTAAGAGATGTTGATTTCCCCACACGCCTTGGCATCTACAAGCGTCGCATCGCGACGTTGCAAAAGTTCAGTGCCGAATCGGACGAAAACGCGCGTATATCCCAGGAAGATATCTTCGGCCTGCAGAACTCATACAAGGCCATTAACGGTGAATACGAGGGCTTGCAGGATAAGACAAAGATGTCGGAGATTGAGTCGGCGGAACGCGAGCGCGAAAAAGCTTACAAAGCAAAGCATTCTGGCGAGGCGAATCCCTGGGAGGAAATCTCCGGCGCCGTGAAAGTGAATCTCGAGATTTACAAGAAACTAACGTTTGTCGAGCGCTTGCGCGGCTTTAACGGAGATCTCGCAGCATTCGCCCGCGAGATAGTTCGGGCGGCGGATGAGAAGCCTAAGCCAAACGGCGATCGGCTCCGCGAGTTTCGCGACTCGGCGCTCCCCTCACTTGAACAACAGCTTTTCAGCACTGCGCCAATTTACAAGAAGCTCGAGACAGCGCAGCTCACACTTTCACTCGCGCTACTTCAGGAAACGTTAGGCAGTGACGATCCGGCGGTAAAGATCGTGCTTGGCGGCAAGGCCCCCGAGCAGGTGGCAAGTGATCTGGTTGCGGGAACCAAACTGGACGACGTGGCCTTTCGTAAACAGCTTTATGAGGGTGGCAAAGCGGCGGTCGACGCAAGCCCCGATCCGCTGATCGTCATGATGCGCAAGGTCGACCCCGAAGCTCGCCTGGTGCGCAAACGCTTCGACGATGAGGTTGATTCCATCTTTCGTCGCGACGGCGCCACCATCGCGCGCGCTCGCTTTGAAGTTGCTGGCTTTACGCAGCCCCCGGATGCCACTTTCACGCTGCGCCTGAGCTACGGAACAGTGAAAGGCTATAAGGAAAGCGGCAAGGATATTCCGTACTACACCACGTATGAGGGTGCGTTCAAGCATGCCGATGAACACGGAGATAAGGCTCCTTTCAATCTTGCGCCGAGCTGGCGGACGATGAAGTCAAAACTTAATCTGCAGACTCCGCTTGACTATGTTTCGACGGCAGACATTATCGGAGGAAACTCGGGCAGCCCGACGGTTAATAAGAATAATGAAGTCGTAGGGATTATTTTTGACGGCAACATTCAATCTCTGGTCCTGGATATTTACTATGACGACCGGGAAGCGCGCGCCGTACATGTAGATTCGCGAGGAATCATTGAAGCGATTCGCAAGATTTACGGCGCCGATGCCTTGGCAGACGAGTTGACGGGAGCTAAAGCCAGCGGCGGCAATTCCGGGAAAGATTAGTCGACAAGTTATTCCGGCCAGAGCGAGGCGGCTGTCTTGCTGAGTATCTGGTCGCGCATCTCGCGGTCGATTGGCAGGGCCTTGAAGTCCTCCAGATTTTGCTTGATATCGGGGACACCGGGGCCTGGCCAATCCGTTCCGAAGAGTGTCTTGTGGGATATGTCTTTGAGTCGCGGGAAGTACGTGAGCAAGCTTTTCGGCGGAATGCCGCTGATGTCCAGATATACATTGGGATGACGGCGGATGAGAAAGAACGCAGTCTCCATCCAAAGGGGGCGCCCACCGTGCGCCAGCAAGATCTTCAGCTTGGGAAAGTCGACTGCGACATCATCGACAAAAATCGGGTTTCCGTATTTGTTGCGCGCTCCCGGAAAAATTGACGTGCCGGTGTGAAACATGACCGGGATTCCGTTGGCCTCGGCGGCACGGTAGATAATTTCAAGTTCTTTCACTCCGCTCAAATAATCGTTTGGATAGAGAAGTTGATGGGGTGGATGAATTTTGATCATCCGGATGCCGAGTTTCAGAATGTGCTCAACATCCGCCATGACGTTGCTCGTGTGTCGCGGATGCAAGCTACCGCACGAAATCAATCTTTTCGGGTCATGCCTGGTGTAACCAGCCACAAAGTCATTCACAGCTGACGTGAACCCCATGACCTCGGGCGCCACATAGTTGATCAACACGGCGCGATCGACGCCACAACCGTCGAGATATTTTAGAAATGCTTTAGGGGACCGGCAGTATTCTTCGATTTCAGCAAAGTTCGCGCGCTTGTGTTTCATTACTGCAAGCGCGCGCGGGTTGAACAGTTCAATGGGCTCGATGTGGATGTGGCAATCGGTGATCAAGGTTCACCGCATTCGCTTCGTCAGAAGGCGCTCAGTATAAAGGAATTTTCGGGTCAACGGTGCGGGCCCACCCATCGATGCCGCCGCGCATCGATTGCACGTTTTCGAAACCTTGCTGGCGCAGCCAGTTGGTAACACTGAGCGAGCGCACGCCATGGTGGCAGAGGACCACAATGTGATCGTCGGGATCAAGCTCCTGATGCGCCCGCGCCGGAACTTCACCCATCGGAATCAGCTTAGCGCCCTCGATCTGGGACGCCTGAACTTCCCAAGGTTCACGAACATCAAGAAGCGTGAAATTCTCTCCACTTTTCTGGAGTGCCTTCACCTGCGTTGGTGAGATCTCAAATTCCATAAATAATGCAGTCACCGTTGCTGCGAATTCAGGCTGTTACGGACTTCTCTTTATCGTGCGAGTCAATATCATTCGAGTTAGCATCATGCGAGTCAACATCGTGCGAGTCAGTGTGATGCGAGCCAGTTGCGCCACCTATTGTAGTTAAACTCACGATACCAGCGAGCGCCCACAAGGCGCCGGTTGCGATACGAGCGCTGCGGACGTCGGCGATCGGGATGTTGTGCCAAATGGTTAATCCGAAGCCCACCAAAAAATTTGCTACGAGCACACCAAAAAAAACTTTTTCTCGCAGACAGCGAGTGTCGAACGCGAGCGCCACGAGCAATACGATCCAGACGATGTAAGTTACCGCCGTCCATGGGTCGTGTGGCCACTCATATTCTTTTCGGCTAACGTGAAGGAACGAAATCCAGGCGAAGTAAGCGCACCCGAGAAACCCAGCAATGCCCCAAACTGCGCTGCGGCACATCAGGTGTCCCGACGTGTAGGGGGAGAGGCCCCCGCCGGAGTTCGCGCTTGTTTCAGTTCCCTGTCCATCGTGGTGGCCGCTTTTCCAGAAAAGCCATAATACCCTCACGCGCGTCATGGGTGGTACTGAGCTCTTCCAAATATATCTTCTCAGCGCGTGTTAACCCTTTATCAAAGTGAGTCGCCTCCCATGCGTAGATTGCTTTTTTGGCATGAGCTAGAGCCGCAGGGCTCAGGCCGCGAAGCTGGTCGAGAACGTCCTCCAGCATGATTGATAATTCCTCGCCGCGAGCCGATCGATTGGCAAGGCCGATGGCTACGGCTTCGTCACCCGAAAAATGGCGACCTGTGAGAATGAGTTCCGATGCGCGCTTGTGTCCGACCACCGCGGCGAGAGCGACCGCAGCCACCGGCGGGTAGCAGCCTAACTTGATCTCCGGAAAACCCCAGGTTGCGTCACGGGCGGTGTAGACCATATCGCAGACGAGGGCGATTTCAGCGCCGCCGCCAAGGCATTTGCCGCTGACCGACGCGATAGTGACCTTTCGCGAGGCAATAATGGCTCGAATCACATCGTGAAAGCTGGTGAGCATCTCTTGAATTGTCTCGGGCAAATGGGCTCTGATGTCGACCCCGGCTGAGAAAGCCGCACTGGTGGCACTCTTGAAGACAATGACGGAAACGTCTGGATGCGATTCGATATCGGCGAGCGCAAGCTTCAATTCGCGAGCCATCGCAAGGTCAATCACGTTCAACGGCGGGTGGCACAAGGTAATGCTGGCGACCGGCGACTCGAGCTTGACCTGGATGGAAGTCGCGGATTGAATAGTCATATTAAGTGCGCAGGTAAGTGCTCGCCCAGCATCAATCAGATGTTGATTGCCGATTTACGCGGCTCGGCGATGGTTGAAAGCGGATCGCGCGCCCCTACTTTTTCTTTAATCCATTTCTTTTCGTTGCGGATGATATCCAAAAGCAAGGTCTTATCTTCGGCGCTCGGCAAACTCTCTTTGCAGTGCTGCTCATACCCCTTGTCATCGAGCATTTCGCCGGTCTCGCAGTGAAATTTCTGGCCAGCCCAGCGCCCAATATTCCGGTTGAAACGAATATCCGGAGTGTAGAAGTGCTTCTCTCCCAGTTGGAGGATAGAATTCAGGCGCTCGACTAAACCCGCCACTTCGTCCCGATACAAGTGACGGCTGTAGTCGTTCAGGTCATCGAGATCTGCGACAGTGTCATTCTTCAGTTCGTCGTAGCGTCCCTTGATGCCCCATACATAGGCCCAATGCGCCGATGAGGAGTGGTCGGTGCCGAATAGATCGAACGAGCTTGAAATCCATTTGTTCAGATATTTTTGCAGCAGCCACCGAGGAATGACGCCCGCCTCAACAACCCGGCGCAGGCCATCGTTGCCGGTTCCCATGTGGAAGGCTTCTTCGCGCAACATGTACGAGGTCGATCGCCCAAGCGGGGCGAAGGACGAATATTTCAGCATTTGGAGCTGGAACTTGCCATCGCGATCGACGAAGTCTGTGTAGGTAAAAAAATCGAGCCAGTTGTCGACATCGACGTTGAAAGTTCCGAGCAATCGCTTGTTCTCAAACGCCCGCCGCTCGAGCATTTTTTGCGCTTCCACTTTACCGGATGATCCAAAAAAATCGATTAGCAGGGCGCACATCTGCCAGCCATGGCGCATTTCTTCGATCATGACGCGCGTGATCGCGCGCCGGTCCCACTCTGTGGGAGCGGTCTCAAACAAATTGCGCTGCTGCTCGACGCTGGCGAACTCAGTGTCACCTTGGTAAATGATCATGTTCATCAACGCGTCGCGCATCTGCTGGGTCGGAACCTGCCGCAAATTTTGCCATTTGTTTCGTCCCTTATAGGCGCCGAACTGAATTTCATCCGATTCGATGGCGCCGTAGAGAGTGTCAAATTTAAAGGCTTCGACGTCATCTTTGTCGACGCCGACTTCTTTGCGCCACTCGTTGAAAATCCCGACCCACTCGCTGAAGCTTCCGATTTTTGCTACTTTGCCTGGCATAAGACCTCAAGGGCTAAAGCCCGCGTTATTTCGCCGTAAAGATTGCCGGACGTTTCTCCACGTACGCAGCGAGCCCTTCTTTCGCATCGTCGCTCTGAAAGAGGATCTGCTGATTCTCGCGCTCGACGGCAAGAGCTGACTCCATCGGAATCTCCCAGCCTGTTTGAACAGCGCGTTTGATGCGGCCGACGGCTTTGGCTGCTTTATTTGGCGGAGTGAACTGGCGGGCGTACTCCATGACGTTTTCCATGAAGCCCTCGCGCTCGAAAATATCATTGATGATGCCGTACTCCAGCGCTTCTTCGAATGAGAAGGTATTCCCGGTAATCATCAATTCGATGGCCTTGCTTTTCCCGACGAGGCGCGACAGCCGTTGGGTGCCGCCGGTACCGGGGAGGACGCCGAGATTTACCTCCGGCAGCCCAATCTTGCCCGCATCTTTGCGTGCAATTCGGAGGTCGGCAGCCATGGCAATTTCGAGTCCTCCGCCAACGCAGTGGCCATTAAGCGCCGCGATGACGAGCTTAGGAGTGTGTTCGAGCCGAAGCAGCGTCTCGTTCGCGTGCAGACAAAAGTAATATTTAAAAGTGGGGTCGACCGAAGCCAACATCTTGATGTTCGCGCCGGCGGAGAAAAACTTGTCGCCATTACCGCTGAGCACAATGACGTAAACGTCATTATCCATGCGGGCTTTAAGGATGGCTTCATCCAGTGCGCGATTCATCTCGTAGGTATAAGTATTCGCCGGCGGATCGTTCATCTCGATCACGGCGACACCAGCGTCGGTGCGATAGTTGATCAATTGTTTCGTGTTTTCGCCGGTCGTCGGCTGCGTCGTTGTCGTTGTCGCCATCAGAGTGTCCCTTTCCATTTCAGTACTTTTTATTTTCCGCTTGTCGTTTGTTCTTCGCTTATTCTCGCTTGTTGGCGGTCAGATCAGGGCAACGCTTTAGCGATGCCGCAAACGTTTCGCGCTCAATCTCGCCTTCGGAATTACGCTAACGATTCCCTGAAGAAAGATGGTTCCCATTTCTTCCGCAAGCGCCAGCGCGTCGCCGTCAACGCGCGGGCTATACCAGGTGTAAATCCAGTTGATCATCCCGAATAAGCTCATGACCGCGGTTCTGGTATTGAAGTCGAGCTTGCGAACGCGCTGGAAATCTTCCAGCAAGCCCAGACAAATTCTGTAATATTCGCGCTTGATTTCGGCAATCTCCGACCCAAGTTCGTTTTTCAGCGATTCATCTTCATGGGCGAGCACCTTCAGTCCATGCCGGTTGGCGACGAAATACTGAAGATGATTAAGGATAAACACGCGAATGCGCTGCTCCGGGTCACTCACAGTCTCGAGACGTGATTTCAAATTCTT
>JAYVCW010000088.1:0-11892 GCA_043749775.1 Acidobacteriaceae bacterium
CCCCAATGGCTCGAAATCGAGCCTGATACTTACATGATACTTGGATGCACGCACCGTGCCATTCTCTACCTTATTCTCGATGCAGGCCTGCCGCGATAATCCTCCGCAATTCCTCCTAGAGATACGAACCCGGCCGTTTACAGGAAGATGCGCAACTTCTTCATTTTTAAGCCTAAACTGGCAAACGAGTGCCACGGTCTGGTGAGTGCCCGACCCTCTCATCTCCAGGGAAACGAAAAGGTTTGAATGGACAAATTTAACGAATCCACCGCAACCGCTGCTCGGTATTCAATACCCACCGCCAAATCCACCAGAGACCACTGGAGGCCCGCTTTCGCACTGCCTTTAATGTCTTCGAGCATCGGGCGCCTTTCTGGATGAACGCTCACCGAAAAATCAGCCAAAGGGAACGAGAGCCCGTCTCCGATCGCTTTGATGAAAGCTTCTTTGCGGCACCAAGCGGCAAAAAACGCCGGCACCTGCATCGGTTCCGGCAGAGATCGAAGTTCCTCGACCTCGTGCTTAGAAAAAAAACGCTCGGATAAAGACTTCGTATCTACATCACCACGCATTTTCTCAATGTCCACTCCCAGGTGATGCTCGCTGCCAAAAGCGATCAAAGCTTGATCGCCCGAGTGCGCGACGTTGAAGCACAATCCATGCGGATTGTCGTTTGCTTTCAAGCCAGGTTTTCCGTAGGCGGAATATTCAAAGCTTATTTGTCGCGGCGGAACAGCGAGATACGCGCCCAGTAAGCGACGGAGAGCTGAACGGCAAGTAACGAACCTGTGCCTGTCCTTTTGAAAGCGAAAGCGGTTGGCTCGAACCACTTCGTCTGGCGACAAAAGAGTTTCATCGTTTTCAGAAGTGGCCGCTTCAAGATGCAGTCGCCATACGTCCAAGCGATCGAGCGGGAGCGAAACCGGCGCCGCGGTCCGGCACCACTGCGACGACGGCTCTGAAGAAGTCTTCAATTCGAAGCTTTCCGATTGCGATTCGTCCAACCGCGCATGAGCTCTATCGATCCGCCAATTGACGTAAATTTTAAGGGAAAGATCGCACGATAATCCGCTCAAAAGCACATTTGGAGCGGGTGGGACGGAGTCGTCACCGCCGCTGTGACCCTGGTCGGGCCCATCGCCTACTTCACCCGCGTTTAGGAAAACAATGTTCTGACTATGAACGCAACATCAGATTACCCTATCGGCGCGAACAACGGAAAATCGGACGTAACCGTCGTGGACCGAAAGTTGTCGGTCGATCAATTGATATTGCAGCTTTCGCAATCGTGGCAGACGGCGCGGTGAGTGAAGCCTGGGCTTGGACCTTCCATCCGGGGGTACAACAAATCACCGGGCGCGACCGGAGAGTACGCCGAAGCGATTCTTCAGAACTCGAATACGCCCTATCGCTTTAACTCTGGCTACCTAACTCTGATATCAATTCTCGCGTGCTACCGAAGCTTCCGTCCCGCTGCGCGTAAAAGCAAAGAGCAATTTTACCGATCGGTTTCCGTTTTGAGCGGGGGAAAACTTCCAGCCGCGCGCCGCCTCCATCGACAGCCGGGAAAAATATTTACTCGGTCCCGGCGACTCAAAGCTGGCATTCGAAACATTGCCCGCTCCATCGACGTTCACCCGGATGCGCACTTTGAGCGTGCCGTGAATGGTACGCAGCGCATTCGGCGAAACTTTCGGCATCACGCGCTGCACGACTCCGGCATCCGAACCGCTGCTGGCACCGTCGGCGCCGGCCGAAGCGGTGCGCGCTGAGTCGGCACGCGAATTCGATGAGTGGCTCGTTGAACGGCCCGATGAACGGCTCGCTGAAGGGTGACTCCCCGCGGTCGCTGCTCCCGCCCCAGCACTCAACTCTGGCTTCGAGCTTTGCGGGGCCGATCCTGTCTGCGACGCCGATCCTGTCTGCGACGCCGATCCTGACTGCGATTCACTTACCGGCTGGTCCGTGGGTTGAGGCGTCCGCCTAGAGCGGCCGAGCAGAACCAACGCGATGATGACGACAGCTGCGACCGCCGTCCAGATTGGCCATTTCGACGAGATTGTTCGGGGAGTTGTTGCCCGAACAAGAGTCGGTCGCGGCAGGTCGCGTGAAATAGGAACCGCGGGCGCAACCGGCCGAGCGGGTGCTACCGGCGCAATATTTTGCGACTGAGTTTGTGACTGAGACGTTGGACGACTTCCAACCCCGCGATTCGCAGCGATTCCCCGTCGCACCTGAGCTACATTCCAGCGTCGTGCCGGGTCCAGCGCCAGGCAATTTCTAACCAGTTCGCGAAATGTTTCCGGGACGCTCTCCGAAAGACTTTGACCGCTTTGTCCAGGACCGGGACGGCGTTGCGTCAATGCTTCCACGAGCGTCACTCCGAATTGCCAGATGTCGGTGGCAACCGAGGGAGCAACTTTCCCAGCTTCCGGCGGGTCGTATACGCTCGCGACACTGGAGTCTCCGAGCTCACCTTGCCGCAAGAGACTATCACTCGAAAGCTTTACGCTTTCCCCGATTGCCAGAATGTTCGTCGGCTTAATCCGGTTGTGAATAAAACCTTTACCGTGCGCAAAGTCCAAACTGTCGAGAACGGACGGCATCGTGGCCCGGGCCTCGTCCGCGGTCAATGCGCGGTCGGCTAAAACCTGACCAAGATTTTCGTCGGCGTATTCCATCACGACATACAACATGCGCACGCCGTCGAGATCGCACTTTCCGGAGTCGAGAATGCGAATGAGGCGGGGGTCGTCAAGATCCGAGATTTCCCGCCAGCGTGCAATTTGGGCGTCGAACACCGAGGCTGCCGGAGCAGTCAACTTGATCGCAGCCTTCGTTCCGTCCGAAGCGACGGTCAAGAAAACCGCGCTGTGGTCGGATCCGCCCAAAAAGCCTTGCAGTGGATATTGATTGTTGACAGTACGGCCTTGCCACTGCCTCCACCCTTCACTCATGTCTTCTGTCCGTCGTCTCGCCGGCGTATTCATGCAATCTACATTGTAAGTGATAGCGGGTAGAGAATCACTCGACGGCTAAAAATCCGTCGTCCGTACAACCCCGTGACACGAGCTATGACACAACTTTGCGTTCTACAATATTCCATGCCGCAAATTCCCCCCGAGATTCACGGGCAGCGCTATATCAGCCTCACAACGTATCGAATGGTAGGAACGCCGGTCCGCACGCCGGTATGGTTTGCCGAAGAGAATGACAAGCTCTATTTCATGGCTAACGCCAAGTCGTGGAAGGTGAAACGCCTGCGCAACCAGGCCCAAGTCAGGATTGCTCCCTGCACGATTCGCGGCAAAATTACTGGTTTCGAGTTTTCTGCGACCGCGCGCTTTCTGGTGCCAGAAGAATACGCCCAGGCCCGGCGTGCGATTAATCGGAAATACTGGCTGGCGAGAATTCCATTTGTATGGAGCAAGACGAATAAGTACGTCGAGCTCACAATGTCGCAAGAACAAAGCTGATAGGGTTCGCACATGTGCCAGTCATGTCTCTGCCCTGCGGCAAAAGCAATGGCTAATATTTACGCCTTCCGTTCAGCCCTGATACCATCGATGTCGGCACTGTCACAGGGCCTACCTTTCCGCGAACCGCAATCTTTTTCTGGA
The DNA here is from genome assembly GCA_043749775.1 of Acidobacteriaceae bacterium. Taxonomy (GTDB): domain Bacteria; phylum Acidobacteriota; class Terriglobia; order Terriglobales; family Acidobacteriaceae; genus Acidiflorens. Next base: position 3,621 of record JAYVCW010000088.1, read on the forward strand.
GGATGAATGGCAATAAAAGTTGGAATCAACGGGTTTGGCCGTATCGGACGAAACGTCTTTCGCACGGCACTTGCCGACAAAAATCTGGAATTCGTCGCGGTCAACGATCTCACCGACCCGAAAACTCTTGCCCATCTGCTTAAATACGATTCCATCCTCGGCAATCTTCCGCACCAGATAACGGCCGGAACCGACAGCATCTCGATTGATGGCAAGGTAATAAAGGTGTTCAAAGAGAGGGACCCGGCCGCACTGCCGTGGGATTCCGTTGGAGCTCAGGTTGTCGTCGAATCGACCGGACACTTCACGGACGCTAACGACGCAAAAAAACATTTGCGCGGATCGGTGAAGAAAGTCATCATCTCGGCGCCTGCAAAGAACGAAGACCTCACGGTTGTGCTCGGCGTCAACGATGAGAAGTACGATCCGGCAAAGCACCACGTCATCTCGAACGCATCCTGCACGACGAACTGCCTCGCGCCCATCGCCAGGGTTATCAACGACAACTACAAGATTGTCAGCGGGACCATGACGACGATTCACTCTTACACCAATGACCAGGTGATTCTCGATTTCCCGCACAAAGATTTGCGGCGCGCCCGGGCGGCGGCGATCAACATGATTCCGACTTCGACCGGCGCGGCGAAAGCGTTGAAGCTGGTAATTCCTGACCTCGCCGGCAAGCTCGATGGTTTCGCCATGCGTGTACCGACTCCGAACGTGTCGGTCGTCGATCTTGTCGCCTTTGTTGAAAAAAAGACAACCAAAGAAGAGGTAAATGCAGCCTTGAAGAAGGCCTCCGAGTCTGGCCCTCTCAAGGGGTACCTTGGATTCGAAGAGAACGAGCTTGTCTCCTCCGACTTTAAAGGCGACTCCCGGTCCTCAATCGTTGATTCCCCGATGACCCTCGTGGTTGGGGGAAATTGCGTGAAGGTCATCTCCTGGTATGACAACGAGTGGGGATATTCCTGCCGCGTGCGCGACCTGATTAACCTGCTTGGCGCTAAGGGTCTTTAAAATGTCGAAGCTTTCTATTCGCGATCTTCCGCTCAACGATCATCGCATCTTCATGCGTGTCGACTTTAACGTACCGCTCGATAACGGGCGCGTCATGGACGACACCCGCATTCGCGAAACCTTGCCAAGCATCGAGTACGCGTTGCGGCATGGGGCGCGGCTCATCCTCGCCTCGCACCTGGGGCGCCCGAAGGGGAAGGTTAATCCGAAGCTGAGTTTGAAGCCGGTGGCGGAACGCCTGCGTATGGTCCTCGACAAGGAACTATCGCGCGGTGAGAACGTGGGCTTCTGTCCGGATTGCGTGGGCGAAAAAGCGGAAGAGATGGCGCTCAAGCTCGAGAAGGGCCAAGCGTTACTGCTCGAGAATCTGCGCTTCCATCCGGAAGAAGAGGGGAACGACGAAGCGTTCTCAAAGCAACTGGGAAAGCTGGCCGAGTTCTACGTGAACGATGCATTTGGAACCGCCCATCGCGCACACGCATCGACCGTCGGCATCACCCATGCTGTGCAGAAGTCAGCGGCCGGATTGCTCATGCAAAAAGAACTCGAATACCTTGGGCGTGTCTTGCAAGATCCGGAACGTCCGTTTGTAGCGATTCTCGGTGGCGCTAAGGTCAGCGACAAAATTGGTGTTATCCAAAATTTGCTGAGCAAGGTCGATGTGCTGATCATTGGCGGCGGCATGGCGTACACCTTCCTGAAGGCGCGGGGCGAGTCAATCGGCAAAAGCCTGGTGGAAGAAGACAGGATTGAACTGGCAAAAGAATTATTGCAACAAGCTCAGACTCGCAACGTGAAATTGTTGCTTCCGACCGATCATGTGATTTCCGATCGCGTCGAGGCTGGCGCATCGAGCAAGGTTCTTGGCACGGGCGAGCCTATCCCCTCGAACATGATGGCGCTCGACATCGGCCCGCAAACCATCGAGGCGTTCTCCGAAGCGGTCGCTGGTGCCCGTACCATCGTCTGGAACGGCCCTATGGGAGTGTTCGAAATTCCAGCGTTCGCCAAGGGCACGTTCAAAATCGCCGAGGCGGTCGCGGATAATCCGGGAGCGATTTCAATTGTCGGTGGCGGCGATTCGGTGGCCGCGGTGAAAGCCGCCGGAGTTGCTGACAAAATCACGCACATTTCGACTGGCGGCGGAGCGTCACTGGAACTTCTCGAAGGCAAAAAACTTCCCGGGGTTGAAGCTCTGACGGATAAGCGGTGACTTCCCGGTTGCAATAGGGGTACCGGGCGTGCTCTTTCACGGTCTTACTCTGACATTAGTCTTGCTCTAATTTACTGCTCTCTCTGCCGTTCCCAAAAATAACTCAGTGAGAGTGATAGGAAACTTATGAAATCAAACTTTGTAGCTTTTCTGTTCACCCTCGTCTTCGCCGCCTCAGCGGTAGCTCAAACTACCCCCCATTTCGATGGTCAGAGCTGGTGGAATTACATCAAGATTCTCGCCGACGACAAGCTTGAAGGTCGTGACACCGGCAGTCGTGGCGAACACGAAGCCCAAGCCTATGCCGTCGAGCAACTGAAGACCTCGGGCGCGGAACCCGCCGGCACAGACGGCTTTTATCAGCCGGTTAAATTCGTCTCCCGCAAAATTGACGAGGCGAACTGCAGCCTGGCGCTGGTGCGCGACGGCAAGCGTGAAGCACTCACTCTAGGCGAAGATGCCATCATTGGCCTTCGCGTCATGCCCGCCCCCGAAGTGAATGCGCCTCTCGTTTTTGTTGGCTACGGATTGAAAGTTCCCGAGAAAAACTACGACGACTTTGCCGGAATCGATGTGCGCGGAAAGATCATAGTTATTTTCTCGGGATCACCATCCGATGTTCCCGGCTCGCTCGCCTCGCATTACCAAACTGCGCTGGAACGCTGGAAGGTTCTGCGAGCGGCTGGAGCGATCGGCATCGTAAGCCTGATCAATCCCGCGTCGATGGATATTCCGTGGTCGCGCATTGCGCTCAATCGCGCTCATCCAACGATGGATCTCGACTATCCCGAATTTGACGAGACCCAGGGCGCGAAACTCACGGTCACCGTCAACCCGGCGAGCGCGGATAAATTTTTTGCCGGCTCCGGTCACACCTTCGAAGAAATCGCCGCGCTCGGAAAAGACCGCAAGCCCATGCCGCATTTTCCCCTCGCCGTATCTCTAGCGGCGAAGACGAAAGTTGACGTCACGGAAGTGAAGTCCGCTAACCTCGTGGCCAAAATCCCCGGGACTGATCCCACGCTTAAAAATGAGTATGTGGTGCTGTCAGCGCATCTCGATCACATCGGCCTCGGGGAGCCTATCAACGGCGATCGCATCTACAACGGCGCCATGGACAACGGATCCGGCAGCGCACTGGCCCTGGACATGGCAGCAAGCTTCAAAAAGAATCCGGATAAACATCGCCGCTCGATTCTGCTGGTGCTGGTGACAGGAGAAGAAAAGGGATTGCTGGGCTCAAAATATTTTGCCGCCCATCCCACAGTTGCGCCGAAGTCGATCGTAGCGGATATCAATGTGGACATGTTCCTCCCTATCGTTCCACTAAAACTGTTGACGGTGCTTGGACTCGAGGACTCCGATTTAGGAAGTCGCGCCCGCGAAGCCGCGCAAGCACTCGACGTGAAAGTGCAACCGGATCCCGAACCTCTGCGCAACCTTTTCGTACGCAGTGATCAATACAATTTCATCCGTCATGGCGTGCCCTCTCTGGCGATGAGCGTGGCTCCCGAACCGGGTACGCCGGAAGTAAAGCTATTCAAAGACTGGCTGACGCAGCGTTACCACGCGCCATCGGACGATTTGAACCAGCCAGTCGAACTCGCCGCTGCCGCGAAGTATGAAGAGTTCGTAAGGAGTTTGCTGATCAATGTCGCAAACAACGATCGTCGGCCCGCGTGGAATACAGATAGTTTCTTCCGGCGCTACGCTGTACCTGCTAAGACTGGAGAGTAGACGAACCATCTGTAAAAATGCGGCTGGCCCCGTCTCACTGCGTCCCAACAAGACACCGCAATTGACGTCTCTATTGGAGAATTATTGAACGACTATCTGTTATCCGTACTCTTCGGCATCGTCGAAGGCCTTACCGAATTTTTGCCGGTGAGTTCGACCGCACACGTGCGAATTGCCGAGGCCTTGTTGCATATCTCGCTCTCCAGCGGATACTGGAAGATGTACTCGATCGTTATCCAGCTCGGCGCGATACTGACGCTGCCCGTTTATTTTCGCGCCCACATCGCAAAGCTCTTCTCAACATTCCCGCATGGCGAGAAGCGGGACTGCACCTATCTCACTCACCCGCTGAGCCTGGTCATGGTTGCGTTCGTCGTTACCGCGATTCCATCCTTCCTGCTGACCAAGATGATCGGCAAAAACTTGGAAGACCGCTATTTGATGGGCGCGTCGCTACTGATTGGAGGCATCGTGATGTGGATTATCGACGCCATGAAAGCACCGTGGGAGTTGGCGGGTCCCGGGGCTCCAGGTTCGCCAATTCATACCTGGAAGATGGACGACATTCATGGCGGTCAAGCCATCTGGATCGGTGCCTGCCAGATTCTCTCCGCGGTTTGCCCGGGTACATCGCGCTCCATGTCGACGATCGCCGCCGGCCAATTGTTAGGGATGTCGCGCGCCGCGGCGCTGGAATTCTCGTTTTTCCTATCTATACCAACCATGGCGGCCGCCACTCTTTACACGCTCCTGAAGTCGCTTCGCGGGCACGACGAAAACCCCATTGGGGTAGCCGAGATCAATTCGCATGAGTGGTTGATCCTCGCTATCGGCTTCATCGTCTCTTTCATCGTCGCCTACGGAGCGGTGGCCTGGTTCATGGGATGGGTACGAAAACGCGGCTTCGCTCCATTTGCGATTTATCGAATTGTGGTGGGCATGGCGGTGCTCGCGTGGGCGGCCGGAACAATCGGTTAATTGACTTTGTGCGTGCCTCAGGAACGTTGTTCGACCTGACTCGATTCATATCAAGAGATTGCTCGGCGATGCCGAATACGATTTGTAGGCGTCCAGACACGAAACCCGATTCCCCGAAAGCGACTCACGCACTACAATCTTTAAAAGCGAAGCGACAATAACGACCCTAAATCAATGACGACCCTAAATCACTCTAACTTCCGGAAAACTGTCTTTCTTATGAGTAACCTGATTACAGCCGCAACCTTAGCCCTCATCTCTACCAATCCAAAGCTGGCGGCCGCCGCCGACTTTGGCCCGGCGAATCCTTTCTACACGAGCAGTTCGCTTCCCTTCGAGGCGCCACCTTTCGACAAAATAAAAGACACGGACTATCAGCCCGCGATCGAAGCAGGCATGGCTCAACAGCAGGCCGAGATTCAGACGATTGCCGACAATCCGGAACCTCCAACCTTCGAGAACACGATCGTCGCCATGGAAAAGAGTGGACGGTTGTTTGACCGCGTGATGTCGGCTTTCTACGGAGTTACGGGCGCTAATACGAATGACGAATTACAAAAAATCAAAACGATCGAGGCTCCGAAGGTTGCGGCTCACGGGGATTTCATCTTTCTAAACGCCAAGCTTTTCGCGCGCATCTCCGCAATTTACAAGCAACGGACCTCGCTAAAGCTCAGCCCTGAAGCTTTGCGGCTCGTCGAGCACGTTTACGATCAATTCGTCCATGCCGGCGCGAATCTTTCCGAATCCGACAAGACTCAGCTGAAGAAGCTGAATGAAGAAATTTCGACTCTCTCGAACACATTCAACACCAAGTTGCTGGAGGCCACGAAGGCCGGCGCCTTCATTACCACGGATAAAGCCGCGCTCGCAGGACTGTCAGAGGCGAAAATTGCCGCCGCTGCACAGAATGCGAAAGACCGCAAGGTTGAGGGCTACGTCATCTCTCTGCAAAACACCACACAGCAGCCCGACCTCAGGTCGCTCACAAATCGCGAGACGCGTAAGGCGCTCTTCGAACATTCATGGAACCGCGCCGAACGCGGCGATGGCAACGACACTCGCGACACGATCGCGCGTCTTGCTCAACTTCGCGCCCATAAGGCGAAGCTGCTGGGCTTCTCCAGTTTCGCCGCCTGGAAGCTCGAAGATCAGATGGCAAAGAAACCGGAAGCGGCTCTGAAATTTATGGATGCGATTGTCCCGGCAGCCACCGCAAAAGCGGCACGCGAAGCCGCCGACAATCAGGCGGTAGTTGACTCGCAAAAGGGCGGATTTAAGATCGAGGCTTACGATTGGCAGTTCTATTCCGAACAAGTTCGCAAGGCGCGCTATGACATCGACGATGCGCAGGTAAAGCCTTACTTCGAGATCGATAACGTTCTGCAAAATGGAGTGTTCTACGCCGCGAACCAGCTTTACGGGCTGACGTTCAAAGAACGCCACGACATTCCGGTTTATCAGCCGGATGTTCGCGTCTTCGAGGTCTTCGACGTCGACGGCAAGCACCTCGCGCTCTTCTACGTTGATTACTTCAAGCGCGATAACAAAAACGGCGGCGCGTGGATGTCCGATTTTGTCGGGCAATCTCGACTTCTCAACAAAACTCCGGTCGTAATCAATGTAGCGAACCTGCCGAAGCCGGCTGCGGGGGAGCCCGCGCTGATTACATTCACGGACGTCGTCACCATGTTCCACGAGTTCGGGCACGCCTTGCACGGCATGTTCTCCGACGCCGAGTATCCAACGCTCGCCGGCACTTCAACCGCGCGTGACTTCGTCGAATTCCCTTCGCAGTTCAATGAGCATTGGGCCTTGTATCCGTCAATCTTTGCCCACTACGCCCGGCACTATAAGACCGGAGCGCCTATGCCCGAAGATCTGGCCGCGCGCATCCGTAAGGCGGATACCTTCAACAAGGGCTACTCCATGACCGAACTGCTCGCCGCCGCCGAGCTTGATATGCAGTGGCACGCTTTGCCTGCCGATGCTCCGTTGCAGAATCCCGATGAATTCGAGCAGAAGGCACTCACGAAAACAAAATTGAATGTCAGCTATGTGCCTCCGCGATATCGCTCGAGCTATTTCAGCCACATTTTTGAAGGCGGCTACAGCGCTGGATACTACGCCTATCTCTGGACCGAGATGCTGGCTGACGACGCCTATCAAGGCTTCGTAGAGCAGGGCGGCCTGAGCCGGGCGAACGGAGATCGCTTCCGCAAGATGATCTTGTCTCGCGGCAATACTGAAGATCTGGCGAAGATGTATGAGAACTGGCGCGGCGGTGCTCCAACCAGCAAGGCGATGCTGAAAAATCGCGGGCTTGTAGATGACGGGCAGTTGAAGTAGGCATCGACAATCAATCGCTTGCGCCGCTGCGCTCCACTCTTTGGTAACTGGAGCCAAAATTCCTCCTGCGAGAAAATGGATCTTCCATGGAATCCGGGGAAATAGCGCAGACTCGCGCCCAATCGACTTCGTTTTACGGACGCTGCCGTAACTGGTTCGCGCGGACATCATTCACTACCCGCATCATGTTCGGGCTGTTCGCCTTCGCTGCGCTCATGATGGGCCTGCACACCGCTCTCGCTCCCAAGAATTCGAGTCTACGTATCACAGTGCAGCACAGCTTTCGCAGTGCGGAGATTTCGGTTTGGGTCGATGGTAATTTGGCCTATTCCGGCAATCTTTCAGGGTCGGCAAAAAAGAAATTTGGATTCATTGCAGGCTCGCCTCAAGGGAGTTTATCGGAGAGCATGCCCGTGACTGCGGGCATCCATAAGGTCCGGGTGCAAGTTGAGACCGACAGCGGCTCTACACAACAAAGCTCGATTGACGGCGAGTTTGCCGCCAACAATGAACGGAAGCTTTCTGTTTCCGCCCGACCGGGCAACGTTGCATTGGCGTGGCAAGGAGTGAGCGCTGCAGCGCCCTCGTCTCCCGGCTCGAGTAGCTGGCTCGCGCGCTATGCAAGTACTTTAGCGCTTACGATTGGTGGATCAATCGTTTCGGCGCTGACCGGCTTTGCTTTACGGGAACTGCCGGCTCACTTCGAACCGAGGCGGCAAGAGCGAGAGGAAGAGCAAGAGCAACAACAAGAAGATATCGAAGTAAAAGTTCAGTCCACCGCCGCCGGCCAATAGAAGATCTCCCTATCAGCACGGCTGCAGTGAAGAGACGTGTGCTTGCTTAGACCTTTGTCATGGTGAAAGTGCCGTTGGCCGCGCAGTTGGTTGTGCCTGTCACCGTCCACGATCCACTGATTGTCTTTCCATTCACTTGTCCATCCAGGGCTAAGGTATTGTTTGAAGGGCTGCCCGAGTTTAT